>NZ_BPIM01000001.1:2243977-2585454 GCF_026004115.1 Meiothermus sp. | reverse complement strand
AAGGTGATTGACGCCGCCGTGCAGAGTTGCCAGGAGAACACCTGGGTAAAGGTATAAAAGACGAAGGTTCAATTTGGAACAGGCTTCCTTGGGCCTGGCCTGCCGACGGTGTATTCTTGGCATGTTGGCATGAGTACGGTAATGAACAAACCCCGTTTAGTAACCCCCAACTTCATCACCGAGATTATCGATGAAGACTTGCGTGCGGGTCGTTACTCCAGGATCGTCACCCGCTTTCCCCCTGAGCCCAACGGCTACGCCCACCTCGGCCACGCCATTGCCAGCTACATCGACTTTGGCATCGCGCACGACTACGGGGGGGAGTGCCGTTTGCGCATGGACGACACCAACCCCGAGGCCGAGCGGGCCGAGTACGCCGAGGCACTGATCGCCGATATGCGCTGGCTAGGCTGGGACTGGGGGCCTGCGGTCAGCTATGCCTCCAACTACTTTGAAGCCCTCTATCAGATGGCCGAAAAACTCATCCAGAAGGGCTTGGCCTACGTGGACAGCGTCCCGCCCGAGGAGATGGCCCGCCTGCGCGGCACGGTGGATAAACCCGGCACCCCCAGCCCCTACCGTGACCGCAGCGTAGCGGAAAACCTGGAGCTGTTCCGCCGCATGCGGGCGGGGGAGTTCCACAACGGCGAGCACGTGCTTAGGGCCAAGATAGACCTCAGCAGCCCCAACATGAAGCTGCGCGACCCGGTGCTCTACCGGATTGTGCACGCCGAGCATTACCGCACCGGCAAAGCGTGGTGCATCTACCCCTCTTACGACTTCGCCCAGGCCACCACCGATGCCCTGGACGGGGTGACGCATAGCCTGTGCAGCCTCGAGTTCGTGGACAACCGGGCCATCTACGACTGGCTGATGGACCACCTCTGGGGCGAGCCACCCCTCCACCAGACCCCCCGCCCCCATCAGTACGAGTTTGGCCGCCGGAGCCTGGAGTACACCGTGGTCTCCAAGCGCAAGCTTAGGAAGCTGGTCGAAGGGGGTTATGTGCGCGGCTGGGACGACCCCCGGATGCCGACCCTGGCCGGCCAGCGACGGCGTGGGGTGCGGCCCGAGGCCATCCGGCGGTTTGCCGGGCAGGTTGGCATCTCGCGCACCAACCGCACGGTGGACATTGCCCTGCTCGAGGGGGCCATCCGCGACGACCTGAATACCACCGCCCCCCGTGTAATGGCGGTATTGCGGCCCCTCAAGGTGGTGCTTACCAACCTGGCCGAGCCCCGAACCATAGCTCTTCCGTACTGGCCCCAAGACGTCATCCAGGAGTCGCCCGATGGCCTGGTGCCCCTACCCGATGGTCGCCGGGTGCTGCCCGCCGAGGCCATGCGTACCGTGACCCTTACCCCGGAGCTCTTCATCGAGCAAGACGACTTTGCCATTACCCCGCCCAAGGGCTTCAAGCGCCTGACGCCGGGGGGAACCGTGCGGCTCAAGATGGCCGGGGTAATCCGCTGTGACCGCTACCAGACCGACGGGGCAGGTCAGGTTACCGAGCTCCTGTGTACTTTGCTGCCCGAGGAGGCTAAAGCCGCCGGGGTGATTCACTGGGTTAGCGCCCTGGATGCCGTGCCCGCCGAGTTTCGTCTTTATGACCGGCTTTTTACCGTGCCGCACCCCGAGGCCGAAGCCAAGGAGCTCGAGGACGAGACAGAAACCCCCGAAGACCACGACTTCCTGCGCTTTGTCAACCCCAAGAGCCTCGAGGTAGTGCAGGGCTACATCGAGAGAAGCGTGCTGCGAGAACCCCGGGACACTCGCTACCAGCTCGAGCGCAACGGCTACTTCTGGCAAGACCCCATAGACTCCAAACCCGGCGCACTGGTCTTCAACCGCATCGTCACGCTCAAAGATACCTGGGGCCAATCCACCAGGCAGACCGAAGAACCTCGCGTAGCCGGCAGCCCCAAAGCATCCAGACCGAAAAAGTTCGAAAGCCCGGCCCCACCAACACCCAGGGCCAACCTGGCCCCCGAGCAAGAGTCCATGCTGCAAAGCCTCCTGGCCCAGGGCATTCCCCAGGCCGAGGCGCTGGTGCTGGCCCGCGAGCCCAGGCTAACCGACTTCCTGTTGCTAGCTAGCCAGTCGGCGCCCATTTCCGCACTGGCCAACTGGGTGGTCAACGACCTAGCCCCCGCCATCCGCACAGGTGCGTGCAGGGTCACGCCCGCAGGGCTGGTGGGCCTGGTCAAGCTCTTGGAGGCGGGTGAAATTAACACCCGCATCGCCAAGGACGTGCTGGCCGAAGCCCAGGAAAGCGGTACAGACCCTGTTGAGATCGTTCGCCAAAAGGGTCTGCGGCAGGTCAGCGATAAGGTTGCTCTGGAAGCCATCGTGGACCGAGTCCTGGCCGAAAACACCGACAAAGTAGCCGCCTACCGCGCCGGCAAGACCGGCCTGCTGGGCTTTTTTGTGGGCCAGATTATGCGCGAGACCCAGGGGCAGGCCAATCCCCAACTGGTGCAGGAACTGGTAAGGCAAAAGCTGGTCTAAACCCAGGTGTCACCAGGCTATGGAAGGCGCTGGAAAAGCTGCTACCCTGCTCTTCTGCACTTTATACCAAATCCACATCAACCCCTTGCCTTCTCCCCTGGCGGGAGAAGGTGGCGACACCCCGACCGCGCTATTTACAAACAGCGATAGGAACACGATTGGCTGCACCTGGGGTGTCGCTGGATGAGGGAGCTTGAGATGGCCCTCAAAGCTAACTCTACAGGTAAAGTTGGTATTATTTGCCCCGGTACCAGATCCGATAAACCCGCCCCCCCTTGGCGTCGGAGACATACATCGCGCCATCGGAGCCAACCACCAGCCCCACCGGGCGGCCCCAGGCATCGCGGCACATCTGCCCTGGCTCCCGCCAGCCGGTGGCAAATACCTCCGAACGCACTGGAAGGTCGTTTTGAATAATGAAGCGCTCAATCTTGCAGTCGCGGTAGTGCCTCGGGTCTTGCACCCCCAGCGAACCGTGGTAGGCAATATAGAGGCTGTTACGGTAATCCGGCGGAAAATGGCTCTTCAGACCCCAGGTCATGCCCAGCGGGGCCGAGTGGGCCGGGGCCGTAAACAGCGCCGGAACCGCCTTGCGGCAGTCGAAGCCATCGGCGCGGGGGTCGGGCACCTCGCTGCGTTCGGCCTTCAGGTTCAGGCCCAGCCCGGGCGTATAGCAGTAGGGCCAGCCGTGAAAACCTCCCGGTTGCACCGCCAGAATCACCTCTTCGGGGGGCAGGTCGTCCCCTAGGTGATCGGTGCCGTTGTGGGTAGCCCAGAGCGAACCGCGGGGCGTCCAGGTAAAGTCTACGCTGTTCTTGAGCCCTTCGGCCCAGACCGCCCGGCGGCGGAGGTCGGGGTCACGCACGAAAGGGTTGTCCTGGGGAATGCTGCCATCGGGGTTATAACGCAATATGGCCGCCCGTCGGGGGTCGCGCTCGGGGCCGAAGTTGGTCTCAGAACCCACCGAGACGTAGAGCTTGCCATCCGGGCCAAAGTGCAGGGTGCGGGTGAAGTGGCCAGAAGGTCCCGGAATATCCGCAACGACCGTTTCGCGCTGCCATGTAGCTCCCTTTTGTTGCATGCGAATGACCGCGTTGCTCAAAGCCACATAAAGCCAGCCCTGGTGCCACTCGAGGCCATGGGGTAGCTCGAGGTTACCAGCCAGCACTTCGACCCCATCGGCCCGGCCATCGCGGTTGCGGTCGGGCAGCCGTACCACCTGGCCTCCGTACATCAGGGTCAGGTAAAGGTGCCCATCGGGTCCCACCGTCATCATGCGGGGGGCACCCTCAAAGCCTTCGGCAAAAATCTGGATGGCAAACCCTGGGGGCAGCCGAATGCGCCGGGCTGCTTCGTCAGCTACAGGCTCTGGCTTGGCAGCAAAAAACGCGCCACAGGCCGCTGCCAGTACAATCGCCAGGCCTAGCCGATACAAGGGGGTCATTTGAAGCTCAGGCTAGCAGAATTGCTGCCGATTCGATTAGCGCCAGATGATGCCTCGTGCTCCACCAAATGGCCGACCTCGAGTATTTGAGAGCAGATCTCACGAATACTCACAGCTCAACGTGTGCGGCGCAATCTTGGGAAACGCGATGCACTAAATGTACTTATCTCATGTTTTTGCTGCTACACTAAAAATTAGTCGTCTTGAAATTATGGAACAAAACGATCTCCCCCAAATTATGAAAAATCGCTTTCGTCTTTCTTTCACCATTACGGTTCGTGAGCCGTTTAATACCTATTCCCATGCGGCTGGTGCAGTGTTGGGCCTGGTTGGCATGGTTGCCTTGCTGTTTTTCACCCAGGGCAACGCCGCTAAAATCGTGGGGGCACTGGTATTCGGCCTGACCATGATCCTGATGTACACCTCCTCCGCGCTCTACCACGCCCTGCGGGTCTCGGAGCGGGCCTTGCTGTGGCTGCGCAAGCTCGACCATGCGGCCATTTTTTTATTCATCGCCGGAACCTATACCCCGGTGCTGTTGCAAGCCATGGAGCCCGCTTGGCGGCCCTGGGCCCTGGGCCTGGTCTGGGGCCTGGCGGCGCTGGGGGTGGGCCTCAAGCTGGTCACCCTCAAGGCGCCCCGCTGGCTTTATACCGCGACCTACCTGGGCATGGGCTGGCTCTCGGTCTTTCTGCTACCCAAACTGGCCCTGAACCCCCTCGCGCTGGGCTTCCTGATTGCGGGCGGGGTGGCCTATAGCCTGGGGGCCTTAGTCTATGCCGCCAAATGGCCCAATCTGCTGCCCCGGCTGGTGGGTTTTCATGGCCTCTGGCACGTGTTTGTATTGCTCGGCAGTACGGGCATGTATTTTGCAGTGCTGTCGATGTACCTGGCCTGAAGCCCATAAGATCATCCCGCATACTGCGGGGTTTTGTGCAGGTTTTGGGCGCGACGGGCGGAATATTGAGGGCAAGGCCGGTGAAGCCAAACCCAGCCGTAGGAGCACCGAGGCTGACCCGATGTAAATCTGCCCTCGATGGTCTGCGTGCAGATGAGCGTTATGCTCGGGGGTTAAGCTGAGTTTCAAAACGGAACGGTGTCTTTTCGTCTAGAAAACTGCAGCCCGGAAAAACCCAGGCCAGGATAGCAGCCCTCTTTGAAGGTGGCGCGGTGCTGGACAGGTTAAGATCTTCGTTAGAAAAAAACCCGTACCCAACACCCGGTCAGGAAGAACACGCCCCGGCCACAGGCCGGGGGTCTGGGTGGGCTAGCCTGGAGCTTAAAAACTGATGCTGGCTTGTCCGAGCTTACCCAGGATCAGCATCGAGGCCACCGTGGCCGCGGTGAGGATAATCAGCAACAGGGCCATGCCGACGTAGCGCAAATCGGCCCCCTCGCTTTCGACCTCGAGGGCGCGGGGACGCAGGGCCAGGTACAAAAGCCAGGTGACCAGAATCGAACCGATGGTGAACAAGATGGCAAACAGCACGTTTTTCTCCTCCTGTGGGCCTTGCGGGTTAGTGCATACGCCACACCCGCAGCAGGGCCTCGAGATTCTTATCTAAGCCTACCAAACCCAGGCCATAGGTGGGTATACCCTGCTCCCAACCCACGGCCCCCACCCGGGGCCCTAGGGTGGTGGGCAACGGGGCCGGAGCGGGGGCTTCCCAGGGGGCGTAGGCCCTTGGTTCGTAATAGCTAAACTCGGGGCGGAGCGCCACCTCGAGCTGTCGGGCCTCGCGCGGGTCATCCCAGGGCACCCACTCGCCCTCGGCCACTTCCTTGCGGCCAGGGTAGGCGATGCCTATTCCTTCACCCGAACACACCACCAGCGCCCGGCGGGGGTTGGCCCAGTGCAGGGCCCTGGCAAAAGGAACCATGTGGTCTTCGGAGACGTCGAGGCCCAGCACAATTCTTCCCTTGAAGCGTTTGGGTAGCTGGGGCACAACCTCTTCCACCTTGGAGTTGCTCATCCACAGCAGCAGGGTATCGCCCCCATACGAGCCCTCGAGCCAGGCATAAAAGCTGCCAAACTCATCCACGAAGGTTCGGGTGCGTTCGGCCAGCAGGGATTCCAGCCAATCGGTATGACGCATGATGGTTTGCACAATAGCAGAATATCCCCCTTCAAAGGTATATTTGTCGCTGGTGGACAACCTGAGGTTTAACCCAGCCCCCAGGGCGGTGCTCGCCCAGCAATTTCGCTGGGACGTTCCGGCTTTGTATAACATTGCAGACGCCACCGTAAAAAAAGCGGCCCAACGAACGCCTGGCCGCATCGGCCTCGTCGAGCCGCAACTGGGGCGACAGACCACCTTCGCCGAGCTAGACACCCTCTCGAGCCGCCTGGCCAACGTGCTACAGGCCCACGGTTTGCAGCCGGGCGACCGGGTAGGGCTCCTGATGGGGCAGTCGCTCGAGCTCGCCCTGGCCCACCTGGCCGTCTACAAAACGGGGGCCATCGCCCTGCCGCTCTCGATGCTGTTTGGCGAGGATGCCCTGCTCTACCGCCTCGAGCACTCCGGCGCCCGCCTGCTGATGGCCGACCGGGGTACCCTGCAGGCCCTGAACCCCAACCTACCCGCAGAAATCGGGGTCATCTACCAGGATCAAGTTCTGGATTTGCTGCAAGCCGCTCAACCCAGCTTCGAGACCCACCCTACCCAGGCCGATGACCCGGCCATCCTGATCTACACCTCCGGCACCACTGGCAAACCCAAGGGCGTGCTCCTGCCCCACCGCACCCTGATTGGCCACCTGCCCGGCTTCCGGCTTTTTTGCAACTTTCCAGGTGAGGAAGCTCGCTACTGGTCGGCGGCGGACTGGGCCTGGATTGGGGGTTTGCTGAATGTGCTCCTTTGCGCCTGGGCCCACGGCTACACCGTGGTGGCCTACCGCACCCGGCGCTTTGACCCCGAGGAAGCCCTGCACCTGCTGCACGATCAGGGCGTCACGCACACCTTCCTCTTCCCCACCGCCCTTAAGCTGCTGCGGCAACTGGGCCGGCTCAAGGCTCCGCCCACCCTGCAAAGCATCCACTCCGGGGGCGAACCCCTGGGCGCCGAGCTTCTGGCCTGGGTGCAGGAAAACCTAGGCCTGCCGGTCAACGAGTTCTACGGGCAGACCGAGGCCAATCTGCTGGTCGGCAATTCCTACACCACCGACCCCATCCGCCCCGGTTCGATGGGCCTGCCTTACCCCGGGCACCGGGTCGAAATCATTGACGAAGCCGGCCAGCCCCTCCCGCCTGGGGAAGTGGGCGAAATCGCCCTGCGGACACCCGACCCGGTGGCCTTCCTGGGTTACTGGAACAACCCCCAGGCCACCCAGCAAAAGTACGTCGGCCCCTACCTGAAAACCGGCGACCTGGGCAGCAAAGACGCGGCAGGCTACCTGTGGTTCAAGGCCCGCGCCGATGACTTGATCAAGGCAGCCGGGTATCGCATCAGCCCCTTCGAGGTGGAGGAAGCCCTGCTGCATCACCCGGCGGTGGCCATGGTGGCGGTGGTGGGAATGCCCGATGCCGAACGCGGTCAGCGCGTTGTGGCCCATGTCAAGCTCCGCGAGGGGCAGTCCGGCTCCCTGGCCCTGACCCAGGCGCTGCAAGAGGAGGTGCGCCGGCGGGTAGGGCACCATGCCTACCCCCGGGAGATTCACTTCGTAGACGAGCTACCCCTCACCACCACCGGCAAGATTCAGCGCTTCAAGCTCCGGGGGTAACCTGCACCCTAAACAACCCGGCTGGACATTTTCTTACCCAGCTTAAAATGGCCCGCCTAATCGGGAGGGTACTGCTAAGTACAACAACGTTAGGAATTTGCTCTACCCGAAAAGGGGAGCCCATAAGCTGCGCCGCTTTAAAGACCGGCCACTTCTTTCACCGAGACCGTCACCACAAAAATCTAACGTGGGCGCACTTAGCATGAAGTGAAGGGATGAGAAAAAAATTGTTCGACCTGGTATGCCCTCCTGGTTTCACAACGCTTTTCCACAAAGGCTAGGTATGATGGGGGTGTTGTGCGCTACCTGATTGTGTCTGACCTTCACGGCAACTGGCCCGCCCTCGAGGCCGTCCTCAAGGAAGCCTGGGGCTACGACCAGGTACTCTTTCTGGGCGATGCGGTGGGCTACTACCCCGATGTCAACCGGGTACTGGACTGGTTGCGCTCGGTGAACGCTAAGGGCGTAATGGGCAACCACGACATCTGGCTGCTAGAAATCAAATCCATGCAGATTGAGGGGCCGGTGCTGGAAATTTTGTCCTGGCAAGCCGAGCGCATCAGCCCCGAGAACCGCGAGTATCTGTCCAGGCTGCCCTGGACCGTAGAGGTCGAGGGTGCGCTGCTGGTCCACGGCAGTCCGCTGGATCCGCTGGCCTACCTGGAAGAGGTGGAGCAGGCCCGGGAGGTGTTCAACCGGGTGAGCCACCGCTGGATTTTCCACGGGCACACCCACCTGGCCGGTAGCTACCTGAGCCTGGAAAGCACCACCGTGCGCGGCCAGGCCACCACCGCCGATGTCAGCACCCCCCAGGGGCGTTGGGTACGCTACCAGCGCTACGCCAACGGCGGCGAGCTCATCGTGGCGCCCAAGGCCAGGGCCATCATCAACCCCGGCTCCACCGGCCAGCCCCGGGACGGCGTGACCGGAGCGGCCTACGCCATCTGGGATCCCGAAGAAGACACCGTGGAGTTCTTCCGCGCCAAGTACAACCTCGAGCACGTGCTAGCACGCCTGCACCACGAGCAGTTCCCCATGTGGCTCTACGAGCGGCTGGTGCTCGGAAAGTAGCGGAAAAGTGCCTCTAAAATTGTGCCCTAGTGCGGCCCAAAACTCAAAGCCGAAGGCCGAAAGCAACCGCAAGATGATGGTCTGACCCGTCCAATGGCATACCTATACTGTTTTTTATCTTCTTAGACAAACAGCCATGCAAATCCTCGGCCATCAAAGAATTCTCGAGCTATTGCCCAGGCTGCAGGCGCAAACCTTGCTCTTTACCGGCCCGGAAGGGGTGGGGCGCCGGACGGTAGCGAGGTGGTTTGCCGCGGGGCTCAACTGCGAAGGGGGGTTTCCGCCCTGTGGTCGCTGTGCCTCTTGCCGCCTCGAGCCCCACGCCGACTACCTGGAAATTGCCCCCCAGACCGAGACCAAGACCGGCAGAAAAGCCCGCCTTCTGCAAATCCGCCTCGAGCAAATTGCACCCCGCGAGGGCAGCGAGGAAACCAGCTTGCTGGACTGGATCGCCACCTACCCCCGCTTCAAGACCAAGGTTGCGGTCATTGATGGGGCGCACTGGCTGGGGGAGTCTGCCGCCAATGCCCTGCTGAAGGTGCTGGAAGAGCCCCCGGCTTTTGCCCGGTTGATTCTGGTGGCCCCCAGCCGCGAGCTGGTGCTGCCCACCCTGGCCAGCCGGAGCCTCGAGGTCGGTTTCTCCCCTTTGCCCGAGGCCGAGCTTCGCACCCTGACCACCGACCCCGAGGTACTGGCGTTTGCTCAGGGGTCGCCGGGTAAAGTGCGCTGGGCGCTGGAGCATCCCGCCGAGTTTGCCCGGCTCGAAAGCCGTGTCCAGGGGGTACTGGAAGCCATGCGGGCCGGGCCTGCCCCCACCCTAGAGGCCCTGAAGCTTCTACTGGAGGCGGACGATGCCCTCCCCTACCTGGGTCGGCGGCTGGGACAGCTTCAAATGGAAAGCCCGGCCCACAAAGAGGCCCTCGAGGCTCTAAGCCGCACCCAGGACGCCCTTTCCGCTTATGTGAGTGAGGATCTGGTCCAGACCTGGCTGGCCCTCAAGCTGGTGCGGCTCTAGATTTCTAGAGTCAATCTGCTTTACTCTAGACTCGGATTGCATGGGCTGCGCAATCCGTCTTATACCAGATTCGGTTAGTTCGTCACTGTTCAGTGACGAACTAACCCGACTGAAAGGAGTGCTCTAGGATTCAAAAAGATAGCCTCTGGTTTTTTGGTTTAAGTGACTATCTTTTTGAATCCGGTATTATGACGACTCGCGGGCCACAGGCGGCTGGCCCTTTTAGGAGGTTTTCATGGAATGTGTTGGCGTGCGATTCACGCATGGCCCCAAAATTTACGACTACAAGTATAGCGACCTGCCCCCTCCGGTCGGTAGCTGGGTGGTGGTGCGAACCGCACGGGGGCTAGAACTCGCCAAGGTGCGCACTGAACCCCACCTGGGCAACGCTGTGGGCGAAGTGGTGCGCGTCGCTACCCCAGAAGACCTGGATAACCATGCCAACCTGAAAACCCGCGGCGAAGAGGTACAGTGGTGGCTCAAAGCCCGCCTGCGCCGCGAGGGCATCCGGGCCAAAGTGCTGGGCTGCGAGTTCACCCTGGACGGCAACCACATCTCGGTGCACTACTCCGCCGAGGAGCGCATAGACCTGCGGCGCTGGGTCAACGAACTGAACAAGCTGGCGGGGGCTCGAGTGGAGTTCATTGCCCTGGGCCCCCGCGACCAGACCGCCTACCTGGGCACCCTGGGGGCCTGCGGAATGGAGTCGTGCTGCTCGAGCTGGCTCCAGGACTTTGCCCAGGTCTCCATCAAGATGGCCCGCGACCAGCAGCTTCCCCTCTCCCCGGAAAAAATCTCAGGGCCCTGTGGGCGCCTGCTGTGTTGCTTGCAGTACGAACACGAACACTACCAGGAGCTTCTGGCCGACCTGCCCCGAAAGAATTCTAAAGCCTGTAGCATCCAGGGCACCTGCGGCAAGGTCGCCAAGCTCAACCCCCTGGCCGGAACTGTGGATCTGATTACCGAGGAAGGCAGCTGGGTAACGGTACACAAGAGTGAACTTAAGCAGGAGCGATAGAACCTTCTGCAATTTCTTCAGGCTGGCTGAAAATGTGCCCAGCCGCCGATTTACCTGGACAGACAGACCTGCCCATGACGCCAACCCACCAGGTCGTGTCTTGAAATGCCGATGCTTTGCTAGACTTGGTGCGACCATGCCCGCTACAACAGACCCAGGCAACCCAATACCTATCGGATGGCCGGAGGTGCAGGGTGCTTAATGTCGGTCGGGTACTTACCCATAGCTTCGGGCTTTTGGCCCAGCACCCCGTGGGCATTGTGTGGTTGCTGGTGCAGGCCCTGCTGGTCAGCGTTTTTACCCTTGGCCTGATGGCCGGGCCCATGCAGGTAGGCATCTACACCGTGCTGATGAGGTATGCCCGTACCGGCGTGTGGAACCCCGAAGCCCTCTGGGGCAACACCACCGCACACAACATCGTGGCCGGCATCGTATTTGTGGCCAGCGCCCTGGCGGCGTTTGTGGTGGGCCTCCCTGTTGCTGTGCCGAACGCCCTGCTGGCTTCTTTGCTGGGGTATTTGGGTCTGGCCGCCATCAACCTGCTGTGGTTTTATACCTTTCAAATTATGGTCGACGACGACCAGACCTGGCCCAAAGCGATTCGCAAGGGCTGGGATTTGATGCAACAGGGAGGGCTTTTGAACCACCTCCTGCTGATTGCCGTCCTCGAGTCGCTCGTGCTGGTCTCGACCCTGTCCACCTGGCTACCCTTCCAGGTCGCCATGTACCTGCTCCTGCTGGGTTTCTCCACGGTTGCCCGGGCGGTAGCGTACGTGCAACTGGTGCCCACCCGGGCCTTCGAGCCATAGGGCCCGCACATTACCCCTGATCCCTCTGCCCTATTTATCGTAGGGTTTGCCCACCGCCGCCGGCGGACGGCTCCGCCCGATAAAGCCTGCCAGCACCAGCATGGTCAGGATGAAGGGCAGGGCTTGCACGATGGTGGCCGGCAAAATATCCCCACCTTGAAGCTGGATGGCCAGGGCCTGGGCAAAGCCAAACAACAAGGTAGCCCCCAGCACCCCAAACGGATGCCACTTACCAAAAATGAGCGCAGCCAGGGCAATAAAACCGGCCCCAGCGCTCATGGCCCGAATGAACTGGTTGAGGAACCCAATCGAGAGATATGCACCGGCAATCCCGGCCAGCACCCCCGACAAAATTACAGCGGTGTAGCGCATACGAATCACGTTGACCCCCATGGTCTCGGCTGCTTCGGGGTGCTCGCCCACCGCCCGCAAACGCAAGCCCCAGGGGGTTTTGAACAACACCCACCAGACCACCGGCACCAGCAAAAAGGCCAAAATTACCAGAATAGAAACGCTGCTAGGCCCCAGATCTACATTGGGCAGCCGGTTCTGCACTTCCTTGGAAGTGGAGGTGTTGTTGTAGAGCACCTGCAAGACAATCGAGGGCGCCCCCAGGGCCGCAATGTTGATGGCGGTACCGGAGACAATCTGATCGGCGCGGTACTTGATGGAGGCAACGGCATGAACCAGACCCACCAGGCCGCCTACTGTGGCCCCAGCCAGCAACCCCACCCAGGGAATCCAGAAAGCCTCGAGGCCCCCTGTAGCCACCTCGATGCGGTTGACCGTAATGGCTGCTGCCGCCGCGCCGAACAGAATCATGCCCTCGAGGGCGATATTCACCACCCCGCTGCGCTCGGAGAACAGTCCGCCCAGCGAGGTCAGCAAAAGTGGGGCGGCTTGCCGCAGGGTTGAGAAGAAAAGCGCAATGACGATTTCCATACGGTTAGTCTCCTGCCGCCGGTGCGGACTTGGCCTGGCGGGCCTCCTGTTCGGCTTTGGCCTCGGTTTCCACCTGGGCTGCCCGCAGGGGATCGGTAAAGTAGCGGGGCAGCAACCCTCCTACCGCGATAAAAAGGATAATCAGGGCCTGCAAGACCTGGATAATCTGGTTGCTGATACCGAGTTGCGCGTTCAGCGAGACCCCGCCGGCCAGCAGTACCCCAAACAGGGTGGCCGAGAGAAAGATGCCCAGGGGCATGTTCTGGCCCATCAGGGCCACCGCGATGCCGTCGAAACCTACGCTCGAGGGAATGGCGGTCTTGAGCCGATAGGTGCCGTCCATACCGGCCCCCAGCACATAGTGCGTGGCGGCCAGGCCGGCCAGCGCACCGGAAATCACCATGGCCAGAATCATTTTTCGCCTCAGGTTAACCCCTGCATATTCGGCGGCTTTAGGTGCCAGACCGGTAGCCCGTAGCTCGTAACCGGCCGAGGTGCGGAACAGGTAGAAGTTGTAAAACAGCAGTGCAAGAACGGCAATCAAGAACGAACCGTTGAGCAACTGCGAGGCCAGCGCCGAACTGATGGTGACCGGAAAACCGGGCAAAAAACCCCCCACCACAAACCCCAGCACCAGCGCACCCAGCGAAAACAGCAAACGCCTTCCCAAATCTAATCGCCTTAGAGCGTAATAAACCCCCAGGCTGGCTATCACTGCAAGCGGCAGGGCCCAAGAAAAAGTGCCATTGGGCGCGATGATATTGATCATCAAGGGGATTCGGGCCCCTTCTTGCATTTCCTCACTGCGCCCCTCAAAACCCTCGGCTTTGAAGGGCAGGCGCACGGTTTGTCCAAAAAAGCGGTACTCGTTGGCAGCAATCATGAACAGCAGCACCGAGGCCGCAATGTAGTTCATCATGATGGTATTGATGACCTCGTTGGCGCCAAAGCGGGCCTTGAGCCAGCCCACAATACCCCCCCACAAGGCCCCTCCCAACGCTGCTGCTGCGATGGCCACAGGTAGCAACAACCAGCCCGGCAGCGGCAGATACACACCCGCCAACATGGCAAAGAGCGCACCCATCGTAAGCTGGCCGGGCGCGCCGATATTAAACATCCCAGCACGGAACCCAAAGGCTACCGCAAGGCCGGTAAAAATAAGGGGGGTGGCAAAGCCCAGGCTGGTAAAGATGCCGGTCACGTTCAGGATAGGGCTGAACAAAATCTGGAAAGTATAGGTCACCAGATCAAGTTTCCCTGCAATCAGCTCACGCAGCCCCAGCCCTTCTACCCCTTGGGTACCCAGACCGGGCCGCAGAATGGCCACTACCACTGCCCCTATCACCACCGCCAGCAACAGCGAAACGATGGGCACCACCACGCCCCGAAAACGCACCAGGAAGGCCAGGCCGCCCGGTAGCTGCATTCGGGCCAATAACAGCAGCCCCAGAGAGTAGAAAAATCCAGCATAGATACCCAGCGATAGCGCAAATCGCCGCAGGGGTGGGCGACGTGCCCCAGCAGCAACAGCCGCATCGTTTAAAGTATTGATCGCCTGGTAAAAAAGAAGCGCCTCAATGGCAAAAATAGCTATACCAATGCCACCCAGGATATAAAGCACTCGAGCCCTGGTTTCTGCATTGGGCACAAATAGCGCCGCGCTGGCTGCCAGCAGCAGCAGGATCCACAAACCAAAAGCAACCCCAAGCCAGTTGAAGGTCAGACCTTCCGGCAGGGTTAGGCCCTTGGGATTCATGACCCCCAGCGGATTGAGCAGGTAGCCCGTACCGTCGAACTCCCGTAGCGGAACTGCCCAGGGAGCCAGGATCATGATCAACAGCACCAGCCCCCCCACCATCAAAAACCAATACCGACTCATAAGTTCCTCAGAGCGGATTCTACACCGCGAGCACCATTTGGGTAGTAGTTCGCAGGCTAGGCAATTGTCATCGCCACTTGCATTGATTATCAAATTCGGACCACGTTTCAACCCCCCGACTTTGCAGTCCACTCCAATCCACCCAACTTCCACAGTGCTAAACTTTGTGAGTGCAAAACGCTACCGAGGCCAAAGCCCAGGCCATTCAAAAAATGTTTTCCGAGATTGCCCCACGCTACGACCTGCTCAACCGGATACTTTCTGCAGGGGTGGATCGGGTCTGGCGTGTAGCCGCAGTAAAGGCCGCCCTGGAGAAAAATCCAGGACGCATCCTCGACCTGGCTACCGGTACCGGTGATATTGCTTTGCTGTTAAAGAAAGTTGCACCTCAGACCGAGGTGATTGGCGGCGATTTTGCGCCCCCGATGCTCGAGCTGGCCCGACAAAAAGCCCAAAAAGCAGGGCTTTCGATTCCTTTTGTGGAAGCCGATGCTCTTATGCTGCCCTTCCCCGACGAGCACTTCGATGCCGTGACCATCGCGTTCGGCTTCCGCAACTTTGCCGACTACCCCAGAGCGCTGGCCGAACTGTACCGGGTGATTAGGCCCGGTGGAAGGCTGTGCATTCTGGAGTTTCCGCCACCGCCTAAAAGTGGCCTTGGGGTCCTGTACCGGTTCTACTTCACCCGCATCCTGCCGCTGATCGGTGGGTTAATTTCCGGCAGTGCCTCGGCCTACCGCTACCTGCCAGAATCGGTGGAACGCTTCCCAGATCCTCCAACCCTTGCAAATATGATGAGTAAAGCAGGCTTTAGCACCCGCTATCAGCTTTTCACCGGGGGCATCACCGCGCTGCATACTGGAGACAAGCCCGTTTTGACCTCACCTTCGCTAATCACCCGTAGCGGGGAGTTTCATTCAGGTAAACAGCCATGACAGGATTTGAAATAGACCCCCAGCGGCAACTGCTCGAGGGTATGGAGTCCGGCGAGTTTCCCGACCTGAAGCCCCTGGCGCTGGCCCGCGAGTATGCCCTCGAGAGCGCCCAGGGCAATCCCGGCGAGAACGAAATTGTTCGCTGGTGGCATAGTCCAGAAGGGTTTTACTACGAGTTTAAGCGGTTTCCTGCTGCCTTTTATGGACGGTTGGGCCTGGTGCAGGGCGAATACCTGACCGCCCACCAGGCTCAGGAACTGGTCTGGGAAGCCCTGGCTCGAGCCGATAAGGAAGAAGCCGATTTGATGATTTTCTATACCGCCAGCCTGATGCAAAGTGATCAGGATTTCTTTATGGCCTACACCCTGGGCCACACCCGTATCGAACGGGGCGAGGCCCGCTATGTCCTGCCCTTGTTTATGCGTTTGCAAACGCCCCAACATCTGCTGGTTTTATTCCGCTTACAAGACGAATACCTGGCTTTCAAAGTTCCCAAAGGCCAGCCGTTGTTGCAAGGACTCTTTGCTTGAACGAGTCCTGATGAATTGCTTTGTCCGTCTGGGGCCTTTCGCAGTGTGCTCGAGAGAGCGCGCTGGCGGGCCAGGTGTAAAAGGTCGTGGCCAGAAGTGCGGTTATTCCTGATAAACCACCATTCAGGCCGAACTGAGTGGCCGCTCTAAAACCTCGGTACGGTGCTGAATCTGCCGCAGCGCGTAGTCCACAAAATCCTGTTCGGAAATGTCGAAGGGCATGGGTTGGTGGGCAGCAAAAACCTCCTGTACAGTTCCAACCGCAGCCGGAATCAGCTCGGCCAGCACATCTTCCAGCACCTCTTTAGTTTGCGCATGGCGATGCAATAGCTTGCTCAGGTTATGCAGACCAAACGCAATGTGGCGGCCCTCGTCGGCCTGCACATGGCCCAGTCCCTTGCGCAAACCCGGCATCAGGTTTTCCTTTTCCAGTACCTCTTTGTAAGCGCGATAGCCCGTCTCGGCCAGCACCCCTTCCACAATCAGGTTGTAGGTGCCGAGCGCCCGAACCTCTGCTGTAGGAGAGGGGTCGGTCTGGAGGGCGTTCATGGCTTGCGGCAGTGCCTGGTAAAAGATTTGCTGCCAGGATTCGACGTGGAACAGTGCCAGTTCAGGTGCGCCCCCCACCACCTCGCGGTGAAAGCGGTCAAAGAACTCGGCATGCTTGGCCTCCTCAAAGGTCCAGGTCGCCACATAGAGGGCGTCGTCGTAGCGGCTCTGCTGGCTGACATGGAGCAAATAGGGGGCCAGGTCCAGCGTGACCGCCTCTTCGCCACCGACAAAAAGCGCCGAAAGATGCAGCAGGACTTTTTGTTGGGCTTCGCTCAAAGAGGCCCAGTCGTGGCGATCCTGGTTAAAATCAAGTTCTTGCGGATTCCAGAAGTTCCGCTTGGATTTGTGGTACAGGCTGATAACAAAATCGTCCTCGAGCCGAGCAGGCTGGCTGGTGGCTAATTGCCGCATAGCTGAATTCTAGCAGGCGCTCCACCACCCTTGAGGCAAGCAAATCGAAAGCAGGGGAAGAATCTCCCCTGCCGTCAGCTGTCTGCCCTTTTTAGTGGCTGTGCCCATGCAGCCCGTGGGCATGGCCGTGCTCGAGTTCTTCAGCTGTTGCCGGCCGGATGGCCACAAGGGTGACATCAAAGTTCAGCGTCTCGCCCGCCAGGGCATGGTTGAAGTCGATGGTCACATCCTTGCCGTCCACGCTCAATACCGTGAAGGGCATGGGGTTGCCTTGTGGATCTTCTGCATAAAACATAGCCCCTTCCACCAGCTCGGCGTCGGCGGGAAAAGCCTCGCGCTCGACGACCTGAACCCCTTCGGGATCGTAGAGGCCATAGCCCTTTTCCGGAGACACCGCGACCATGACTCGTTCACCAGCCGCCTTGCCTTCCAGCGCTTCTTCCAGCCCCACCACAATATTGCGGTGCCCGTGCAGATACTCCAGCTCACCCTGGTCGATGAGCTCATCTTCAACGTGCAGCGTATAGCGAATGGTCACAACCTGGCCTTTGCTTGCGGTCATAAAGACTCCTCTCCATTCACAGAAACCATACTGCGTTTCCGCGAGACAGCCGAGTATAAAGCATTCAGATTAAATAATCGTAAACCGATAAGGATACGAAATCCAGTCCATGTCCTATGCTGTAGCCATGTTTGTGGAAGAGGTCATTGGCAAGACCCCTGTGGTTAGGCTCAAGCGCGTGGTGGAGCCGGGCATGGCCGAAGTCTGGGTCAAGCTGGAAGGCGATAACCCCGGCGGCTCCATCAAGGACCGCACGGCCTGGTACCTGATCAAGGATGCCGAGGAGCGCGGCATCCTGAAGCCAGGCTCGGGGCAACTGATTGTGGAACCCACCAGCGGCAACACCGGCATTGGCCTGGCCATGGTAGCGGCCAGCCGGGGCTACAAACTGATTCTGACCATGCCGGCCCAGATGTCGGAGGAGCGCAAGCGCATCCTCAGGGCCTACGGGGCCGAGCTAATCCTCACCGACCCCAGCCGCCGGATGCTGGCCGCCATCGAGGAGGCCCAGCGCATCGTGGCCGAGCGGGGGGCTTTTATGCCCAACCAGTTCGACAACCCCGCCAACCCCAGGGCCCACTACGAGACCACCGGCCCCGAGATTTTCGAGCAGATGCAGGGCCGGCTGGATGCCTTTGTGTACGGTTCGGGCACCGGCGGGACGATTATGGGCGTCGGGAAGTACCTGCGGGAGCGGCTGCCCAAGGTGCAGATTATCGCCTGCGAACCGCGCCGCAGCAATGTGCTTTCAGGTGGCCAGATGGGCTCGCATCAGTTTCAGGGCATGGGGCCCGGTTTCATCCCGCCCAACCTGGATGTGAAGATGCTGGATCGGGTGATTCAGGTGCTGGAAGAAGACGCCTTCCCACTGGCCAAGCCACTGGCTCGAGAGGAAGGGCTTTTCGTGGGGATGAGTGCCTGCGGGATGATCTGGGCCGCCCTGCAGGTAGCCCGCGAACTGGGGCCGGGCAAACGCGTACTGACCATCGCCTGCGACTCGGGGATGAAGTATCTCTCGACACCGTTGTTTGCAGACCCAGAAAGCTGACAGACACGACAGCCTGTCGCACCAGTTCCGTCAGCAAGCGCTGTTCAGGAAGGGATGTCGGCCACCACACACCCCCGCCCCTGCCAGCCGATTTGCTTGACCTGCCCATCTTCGACCAGTACAGGTACGGTGCGCCCCCCCTGGGTCAGGGTGAGCATCCGCACGAGGGCTTGTTCGTCGGCCTCTACGTCATACTCCACAAACTCCAAGCCCCGCCACTCGAGGTCTTCCCGCAGCTCGGCAGTATACGGGCAGCTCCGGGTACCAAAAAGCTCTAGCGCCATAAAGCCCCCAACTGTTCGCGGATCACGTGATAAACCGAGGCCTGTACTTCCTGGATGCGCGGGACATGCTCGGAAGGCACCACAATTGTCCGGTTGGCCAGGTTTTGCCGGCGCACCTCACCCCCATCGTAACCGAGCAGCGCCAGGGTCAAGAGCCCTCGTTTGCGGGCTTCCTCCAGGGCCAGCAGAATGTTTCTGGAACCGCCACTGGTGGAGATGGCCAATGCAACGTCCTCGGGTCGGGCCTGGGCAATCAGCTGGCGCAGAAAGATGACCTCGGGGCCTATATCGTTAGCGATGGCCGAGATGCAGGCGGGCTCGAGCGAGAGCGAAACCGCCGGAACCGGCTTCCAGCCCTGGGGCGGTGCCACGCAGTCCAGGGCCAGATCGTTAGCATCGGTAGCCGAGCCCCCGTTGCCAAAGAGGATCAGCTTGCCCCCTTGCTTCAGTCGCTCGGCCGTCATGTCTACCATGCGGGCGATGACCTCGGACTGCTGTTCGGCCACGGCCTGCCTAAGCCGGACGTCTTCGGCCACCTTCATCCGGATGGACTGCGCTGCTTCGGCCAGCAAGGCGTCTGTGTCTTGTTTTTGGGGGCTCAAAAAGGGGTACAAAAACGAGGTCGCCCCCAGTTCGTGGCTGCTCTGGCGGTGTTCAAAAAATACGTGAACGGTCTCCCAGAGCACGTGATACAGAATTTCCACAATTTCCTGGTGAATGAAGGGATCGGACGTGGCGATTTCCACGGCGTAATCGGCCTCCTGGCCCGTAAGGGCAAAGGTCAGGGCCCTTTTTTGCCGGGCGAACGCCAGGGCTCGCTCGACCTCCACATCGCCCGATGGCGGCGCAAAGCCCATCACCATATCCTCGGGCTGCAGCAGCGCTTCTAGCCAGGGCCCGAAATGGAGCGAGAGGTCGAGCGCTGGCAGCGCCCTTTTGCCCACAATCACCGGGTGTACGAACTCCACCGAAACGTGCTGTGCATCGGTGGCGTAAGCCCCTTGCCCAAAAGCTAGCAGACGGCCCCCGGCCAGAAACCGTTCGGACATCTCGCGGCACGCCTCGGCCAGACGGTGCGCCTCCTGGTCAAAAAAAGCCCTGGATAGCACATTGCGCTCGTGCAGGGCGGCCTGGATTTGGTCAATGGCCCTGGCTTGACTCATAGCGGATGGGATGGGCTAAGGATCAGCAAATACGCGGCAAGGGATCGCCTACCAGCATATCCACCACCCGGCTCGAGCCATAGCTGCTGACGGTGTACACAACGCCAGCGGGGTTTTCCACCACCTCCCCAATTAGCCTGGCTTCCTGGCCGCCTGCTACGCGTTGCACCGCCTCCAGCGCAGCCTCAGAACACTCGGGGCCCACTATAGCGATGAACTGACCTTCGTTGGCGATGTGCAGGGGGTCGAGCCCCAGAATCTCGCAGGCCCCCCGTACCTCGTCCCGGATGGGAATGTGCTCTTCGTAGAGCCTGAGGGCAAGCTGGGCCTCCCTGGCCAGCTCGTTCAGTGCGGTTGCCACCCCGCCCCGGGTGGGGTCGCGCATCCAGCGCAAGCCGGGTGCGGCAGCCTCGATCAGCGCCTCCACCAACGGCCATACCGAGCGGGTGTCGGACTTCAGACTTGCCTCGAGGTCGAGCTCGCCACGGGCCAACAGAATGGTGATGCCGTGGTCGCCAATAGGACCCGAGAGCAGCACCTGGTCGCCGGGGCGTACCGAGGCGGCCGCCAGCCGAACCCGAGCGTCCACCAGCCCGATCCCGCTGGTGCTGATGAAAAGCCCATCGGCCTTGCCGTGCTCCACCACCTTGGTGTCGCCCCCCACCACCTGCACCCCGGCCTGCCGGGCTGCTTGTTGCATCGCTTCGAGCTCGGCTTGCAGAACCTGAGCCGAGAGACCTGCTTCCAGAATCAGCGTGGACAGCAGCGCAAGGGGCCTGGCCCCCGAGACCGCCAGGTCGTTTACCGTACCGTTAACCGCCAGCTCCCCAATCGAGCCGCCGGGGAACCGCAGCGGTTTGACCACAAAGCTGTCGGCGGTGAAGGCCAACAACGAGCAACCCAGGCTCAGCAGAGCCGCATCGTCCAGGGCAGGGTTGCCCAGGATAGGGGCAATTAGTCCCTCCACCAGGCGGCGGCTGGCCTTGCCGCCCGAGCCGTGGGCCAGTTCGATCTGGGCGTCCTTGAAGCGGATAGGGACGGGGGATTTGGTCATGGCCGTATCAATCCCCCGAGACCGGCTCGGCCCGGTGGACGTAGTTGTAGTAGGCGGCGCAGGCCCCTTCGGAAGAAACCATCAACGCACCTACGGGCTTTTCGGGCGTGCACTCCTTGCCGAATAGCTTGCACTGCGGGGGCTTGAGCACCCCCTTCAAGACCTCGCCGCACTGCGCGGCCTTGGGGTCGGTCACGCGCACCCCGGCCACTTCGAAGCGGGCCTCGGCATCCCAGGGGGCATACTCGGGACGCAGTTTGAGCGCAGACTGGGAGATGAAACCCAGCCCGCGCCACTCGAAGTACGGGCGCAGTTCAAAGACCTCGGCCAGGGCGGCCAGGGCCGCCGGATTGCCCTCCCAGGGCACCACCCGCTCGTACTGGTTCTCTACCCGGGCCTGGCCCTGGTTGATCTGACGCAGCAGCATCACCAGGCTTTGCAGCAAATCCAAGGGCTCAAAGCCAGAGACCACCACCGGCCGGGCATACTCCCTGGCCACAAATTCGTAGGGGCGGCAGCCGATCACGGTAGAAACGTGCCCCGGCCCCACGAAACCGTCCAGGCGCATGTCGGGCGAGTCCAGGATGGCCCGCATGGCCGGCACGATGGTGACGTGGTTGCAAAACACGCTGAAGTTGGGGATACCCATCTGCTGGGCCCGCTTGAGGGTGAGCGCGGTGGAGGGGGCGGTGGTCTCGAAGCCGATGGCGAAGAAGACCACCTGGCGCTCAGGGTTCTTTTGGGCCAGTTTGAGCGCGTCCAGCGGGGAGTAGACCATACGGATATCGGCGCCTTTGGCCTTCATCTCCAGGGGGGTGCCCATCTGGCCCGGTACGCGCATCATATCGCCGAAGGCGGTCAGGATGATCTGGGGGTCTTGGGCCAGCTTGAGGCCATCGTCCACCCGGCCCATGGGCAGCACACACACCGGGCAGCCGGGGCCGTGGACGAGCTCGAGGTTCTCCGGCAGCAAATCCTGCAAGCCAAAGCGGTAGATAGAGTGGGTGTGCCCCCCGCAGACCTCCATAATGCGGTAGTGCCGTTTGGGGTCGGCCAGGCGACGGATTTCCTCGGCGGTTTTCTCGATGAGCTTGGGATCGCGGAACTCGTCCACGTATTTCATTGCGGCTCCCTTCCTGGGTCGGAAAGTTTTGCGATGGCCACGCCCATGTGCACCAGGAGCGCGTCACCTACCTTAAGGTCGGTAAAAAAATCCACCGCAACCCTGGCCTGATGGCCCAGGCGATCTTCCACCAGCGCATCGCAGCCCTCGATTTTGACCACCCGAACCGGCACTGCCACGTCGCCGCAGGTAGTGCAGCCGTCGGCATCAAGGGTGCAGCTGCCGTAGAATTCCAGGTCAAGCATGGGAACTTCGCTCCTCGGCGAACTGGTAGCCCTCGAGTTCTTCCATGGCTTCCTCGGCCTCGCCCAGCATGGTCAGGAGCTGAAGCTGCTCTTGGGCCTGGGCCTCGCTGATCTTGCTCATGGCAAAGCCCACGTGAATCAGCACCCAGTCGCCTACCTCGAGGGGTGTGCCGCGCAGCAAGTCCAAGTTGACCTGCCGCTTGACCCCCGAGACATCAACGGTCGCCATATGCTTGGCGGCGCTATCGAACTGTACGATCTGACCCGGAATGGCAAGGCACATTCTGGACTCCTTTCAAAAATAGGCGACGCTACCTAGATTATATGAGCTAGACCAGGACACCTGTACCCATGCATTTCGGTCAGACTTAAGAGGGTTTCCGGTACTGGACATTGTTTAGACATTCTCCAGGTGCACCCCATGCACGAGCTCTCCATTGCCACCAACATCGTTGCGGTTGCCCAGGAGGAAGCAGCGGCACGCGGGGTAGAGGTAGAGGCCGTGTACCTGCGGTTGGGAGCGCTCGCGGGGGTGGTGGTGGATTCGCTCTTATTTGGCTACGAAGTCGCCAGCCAGGGCACGCCCCTGGAGGGCAGCCGGCTCTTGATTGAGGAGGTGCCCCTTACCATTTACTGCCCCAACTGTCAGGCCGAGTTTGAACTGGCGGGTATCCAGAGCCTGCGCTGCCCGAAGTGTCAGGAGCTCTCCAGCGATATCCGGCGCGGTAAGGAGCTGGAGATAGTAGCCCTGGAGTTGAAGGAGCAACCATGACCAAATCCCCCCGAATCCTCGAGGTGCGGGCCAACGTGCTCAAGGACAACGACGTGCTAGCCCGCTCATTGCGTGAGCGCTTTGCCCAGACCGGGTCGCTAGTTCTAAACCTGGTCAGCAGCCCCGGCTCGGGCAAAACCACCCTGCTGCGCCAGACCCTGCTGGAGCTGAGCCCCCGCTACCGGGTAGCGGCCCTGGTCGGCGACCTGGCCACTGACAACGATGCCCGGCGGCTGGCCGAGAGCGGTGCGCCGGTGCGGCAGATCGAGACCAAGACCCTGTGTCACCTCGAGGCCCGCATGATCGAGGAACACCTGCAGGACTGGGACTTGCGCCAGATTGACCTGCTCTTTATCGAGAATGTGGGCAACCTGGTCTGCCCCTCGAGCTGGGATCTGGGTGAAGACCTGCGGGTAGCGCTGTTCTCCACCACCGAAGGCGAGGACAAACCCCTCAAGTACCCCACCCTTATTAACACCGCAGACATCGCTCTGATTACTAAAATTGACCTGGCCGAAGCGGTGGAGTTCGACCGCGAGGCCATGTACCGGAACCTGCGCGAGATGCGTCCGGGCATCGAGATCCTGGAGGTCTCGGGGAAGCGTGGTACCGGCATGGCGGCCTGGCTGGAGCGGCTCGAGCGTGCCCTTCAGACCAAGCGCAGCCAGCGCTGAGGCCGGGTTCAGGGAGTGTACCTCTAAACATCTTCCTGCCTCGAGGACACCTGTGATCTGGGAAGCGCACTAAGGAACGTGCACCAAAGCCTTTGATTCCAGCTATCAGCGGGCTAAACTTGCGGTTAGATGGCAAAGGCTTCTGTTCAATATCGCTGTATCGGATGCGGCTATAAATCGGTGAAGGAGCTGGGTCGCTGTCCCAACTGTGGGGCCTGGGACAGCTTCAAAGAGGAAGCACCTGCGCTCAAGCCAGGCTCAGTAGCAGGCAGGGGCGGGCTATCGCGCGCTCGTCCGCTCCCCAACCCTGCCGCCCTGACCCGCTTGGGGGATGTGCCCGAGGGGGGGGAGGCACGCTTCTCCAGCCAGATGGGCGAGCTCGACCGGGTGCTGGGCGGCGGTTTTGTGCCGGGTGAGGTGCTCCTTTTGGGCGGTGAACCCGGCGTGGGCAAGAGCACCCTTCTGTTGCAGGTGGCCCAAAAAATGCTGGAGATGGGCAAGCGGGTGGTGTACCTGGCGGGCGAGGAATCGCCCGGGCAGATTCGCCTGCGGGCCCAGCGGCTAGGGGTTTCGGGGGAGCTCGAGCTATTGCGCGAAACCGAGCTCGAGGCCATGCTCGCCACCCTCGAGGCCAGCCCGCCCGATTTCCTGGTGGTGGACTCTATCCAGACCCTGGAGACCACCGCCGCGCCGGGGTCGCTGGTGGCCGTGCGCGACGCCACCGCTGCCCTGACCCGCTTCGCCAAGCACCACCAGGTCACCACCGTGCTGGTCGGGCACGTCACCAAGGAGGGCATCGTGGCCGGGCCCAAGGTGATCGAGCACGTGGTGGACGCCACCTTGTACCTGGAAACCGCCGGCCACTTCCGGGTCTTGCGCTCCAGCAAAAACCGCTTCGGGCCGGTGGGCGAGCTGGGCGTTTTCAGCATGGTTCACGAGGGCATGGAGGAGGTCGCCAACCCCTCGGCAGCCTTTCTGGCCGAGCGTCCGGTGGGAGCGCCGGGTTCGGTGGTGGCCCTCTGCCTTTCCGGCGAGCGAGCGCTGGCCCTGGAGGTGCAGGCCCTGGCGGCCCGCACACCTTTCCCGGCCCCCCGCCGGGTCTCGCAAGGGCTGGACAGCCGCCGGGTGGACGTGGTGCTGGCAGTATTGGAGCGAAGGCTCAACCTGCCCCTGGGCAACCTGGACATCTACGTCAACCTGGCGGGCGGGCTGCGGGTCTTCGACCCGGGGTTGGACCTGGCGGTGGGGCTGGCGGTGTATTCTGCTGTGGTAGGCCGTCCCCTTCCGGAAGAGGTCGCGGTGGTGGGCGAGGTGGGGCTGGCCGGTGAGTTGCGCAGCGTGGAGGGCCTCGAGCGTCGCCTGCGCGAAGGGCAACGGGCAGGCTTCCAGCACCTGGTACACCCCCCCCAATTCAAGAGTCTGGAAGCAGCCGTGAGCAAGTTTTTATGAGCGTGATACGTTGGGTTTCATATACCTTGTTTGCCTATCTGGGCTACCGGGTAGGGGTGTGGCTCGAGGTCAGCAATCTCATTAGCATCAGCCCCCTGGGCAACCTGACCAGCCTCAACCGGCTCTACCTGGGCGTGGTGGGCCTGCTGGTGGGCTTTTTGCTGGTGCCACGCCTGACCTACTGGATGGAGCGCCGTTGGGAGAACGGCCAGGCCTGGCTCAGGCGTCTGCCACCTGAAATCCCGGTCGCCATCACGGCAGCCTCTGGCCTGGGTCTCTTGCTGGCCGTCCTGCTTACCAACCTGCTGAGCCAGATTCCGGGGTTTTCCGCCATTCACTCGCTCATCATCGCCGCCGTACTGGTCAGCTCCCTATCGGCCTTTGCCATCGCCAATCGCGATTATTTCCGGCTGGCCCGCCCGCCAGCGCATGCTACCAAGACCCGGGGCGGCAAGGTGCTCGATACCTCGGTTCTGATTGATGGACGCATCGGGGATGTGGCCGAAATGGGCTTTCTGGAGGGCCCCCTGTTTGTACCCCGGCAGGTCTTGCGCGAACTGCAACAGTTTGCCGACGCCCCGGATGCCCAGAAAAGGGGCAAGGGCCGCCGGGGCCTGGACACCCTCGAGCGCCTCAAACTAAGCGTGGGCCTCGAGGTACTCGATGGCGACGAGTCCGACGACCCGGTAGACGACCAGATTCTGGCCGAAGCAAAAAGGATGGGCGCGGCATTGGTCACCAACGACCACGCCTTAGCCCAGCTTTCCCGCATCTATGGGGTCAAGACGCTCTCGGTACAGGCCCTGGCCTCGGCCCTGCGGGCCCCGCTTCAGCAGGGCGATACCCTCAGCATTACCATCGTCAAGGAGGGAAAGGAGCCCGGCCAGGGGGTGGGCTATCTGGAGGACGGCACCATGGTGGTAGTCGACGACGCCATTCCCTTCAAGGGCAAGGAAGTAGGGGTGGTGATTACCCAGTCCATTCAGACTCAAATTGGTCGCTTGCTCTTTGGAAAGCTCCTAAACGAAGAAACCAACCGCCCGACCTCCAAAGCCGAGCGATAGATTGGAATCAGTACGACTTAAAAAAAGACCCTAGCAAAGCAGAAAAAAACAAGTTTACAAGACCGCACCTACCCCAAGCAGTGGGCAACAAGGCATTTTTTTGCTTAGTGGGTGGCATTTCCGAGCTATCAGAAAGAACATATAATAGCGGGCGGCAAAATAGGGTGCCGATAAGGCTATCCCAAGCGTGAGGCTAAGACCACTGGAGGCAAGCGTGAACCTACACGAGTATCAGGCCAAAGACATCCTCGCCAAGTATGGCATCCCGGTTCCCCCCGGCAAGGTTGCATTTACCGCCGATGAGGCCAAGCAAATCGCCACCGAGTACGGTGATCTGGTGGTTATCAAGGCCCAGGTTCACACCGGCGGGCGCGGCAAAGCAGGTGGGGTCAAGCTCGCCCGGAACCCCGAGGAGGCCCGCGAAAAAGCCGCCCAGATTTTGGGCTTGAACATCAAGGGCTTCATTACCAAGAAGGTACTGGTGGCCAAGGGCATCAATATCGCCAAGGAATACTACGCCGGTATGATTCTGGACCGGGTTACCCAGCGGGTGGTGCTGATGCTCTCCAGGGAGGGGGGCATGGACATCGAGGAGGTAGCCGCTACCAAGCCTTACGCCCTAATCAAGTACCCCATCGACCCCCACACGGGCCTGCGCTCTTTTGAAGCCCGCGAACTCGTCAAACGCGCAGGCATGGAGGGCAACCTCAATAAGCTGGCCGATGTGCTGGTCAAGCTCTATCAGGCCTATGTGGGCATTGATGCCTCGACAGCCGAGATCAATCCGCTGGTCATCACCGATACCGGCGAGGTAGTCGCTGCCGATGCAAAAATTGTGCTGGACGACAACGCCCTGTACCGCCACCCCGACCTGATGCCCCTGCGCGAGTTCGAGGCCGAGCATCCCCTCGAGGTCGAGGCCTCCAACTACGGCTTCAGCTACGTCAAGCTCGACGGCAACGTGGGGGTGATTGGCAACGGGGCCGGGCTGGTGATGTATACCCTCGACCTGGTGCAGCGCACCGGGGGCAAGGCGGCCAACTTCCTGGATATTGGGGGGGGCGCCAAGGCCGATACTGTCTACAACGCCCTCAAGGTGGTGCTCAAAGACCCCGATGTGAAGGGGGTCTTCATCAACATTTTCGGGGGCATCACCCGCGCCGACGAGGTAGCCAAGGGGGTGATCCGGGCCATGGATGAGGGCATCCTGACCAAGCCGGTGGCCATGCGGGTTGCTGGCACCGCCGAGGAAGAAGCCAAAGCGCTTCTGAAAGGTCGCCCGGTCTATATGTATCCCACCTCAGTCGAAGCAGCCAAAGCCATCATCTCCATGACGGGAGGTGCAAAGTGAGCATCCTGGTCCATAAAAATACCAACGTGATCGTCCAGGGCATCACCGGGCGCGAAGGAGCCTTTCACACCGAGGCCATGATGAAAGCCGGCACCCGGGTAGTAGCGGGCGTGACCCCCGGCAAAGGCGGACAAACCACACTGGGCGTGCCGGTTTACGATACGGTCAAGGAAGCTGCCTTGCACCACCACATTGACGCTTCCATCATCTTTGTGCCCGCTCCGGCTGCTGCCGACGCCGCCCTCGAGGCCGCCCACGCCGGGGTGCCGCTGGTAGTGCTCATTACCGAGGGCATCCCCACCATGGATATGGTCAAGGCCGTGGCCGAAATCAAGGCACTGGGCAAGGTGCGCCTGATTGGGGGTAACTGCCCCGGCCTGATTACCCCGGAAGAGTGCAAGCTGGGCATCATGCCCGCCAGCGTGTTCAAGAAGGGGCGTGTGGGCCTCATTTCGCGCTCCGGCACGGTCACCTACGAAACCGCCAAGGCCCTTTCCGACGCAGGCTATGGCATCTCGACCTGCATCGGCATTGGGGGCGACCCCATCATCGGTACTACCTTCAAAGACCTGCTGCCCATGTTCAACGACGACCCCGAAACCCATGCGGTGGTGGTCTGCGGCGAGATCGGTGGCTCGGACGAGGAAGACGCCGCCGCCTACATCAAGGAGCACATGAAGAAGCCAGTAGTCGGCTTTATTGGCGGGCGCAGCGCCCCCAAGGGCAAAAAAATGGGCCATGCCGGGGCCATCATCATGGGCAACGTGGGCACGCCTGAGAGCAAGCTGGCCGCCTTTGCTGATGCTGACGTGCCAGTGGCTGAGACCATCGACGAGATCGTGGAGTACGTGCGGGCCAAGTTGGGCTAGGCTGGGCCAGGTAAGATCCCAGGTAAGATCAAGGCTACAAGGGCGGCTTTGTGGTCGCCCTTTTTTGTTTTGGGGCTTTGGCTAGAGAAAGTTTATTGCTTTGATGCAAGGTTTGTAATACCAGATTCGGTTAGTTCGGCGCCGTATGGCGGCGAACTAACAGGGCCGAAGTTATCCGCGTAGCGGAGGGCGATACCGCCCCTTGGAAGTTATCCGCGTAGCGGAGGGCGATACCGCCCCTTGGAAGTTATCCGCGTAGCGGAGGGCGATACCGCCCCTTGGAAGTTATCCGCGTAGCGGAGGGCGATACCGCCCCTTGGAAGTTATCCGCGTAGCGGAGGGCGATACCGCCCCTTGGAAGGGAGTGCTCTAGGATTCAAAAAGATAGCCTCTGGGGGTCTTTGGTTTGGATGATTATCTTTTTGAATCCGGTATAACAACGGAGCCCGATGGGGCATAAACGCTCCCCAAGATGTTCTTGCCAGGCAGGTACAGCAACCCAGCCACGGCGGAGTGTCGACCTGCAGGTTGCGCGAATCATCTATGTCCAAACCCAAGTGGTCGGTGAGGGTCAGCCCGGCCAGCTCCGGCTCGGAAGCCAGCCGGTAGTAGACCTCGCTTTCCCGGTTCCCCACGACCTGGGTGCGGGACTCGAGGGGCACAAACTCCAGGCTAGCCCCGGTGATCCGGCCCGCTTCGACCAGAGCTCGAGTCTCCGGGCCGAGCACCTCCACCTCCACCTCGAGCTGGGGAGCGAAATCCACCCGCCGGGCCAGCCCTACGAAGGGCTTGCCCCGGATGCCCCGCAGATCCGGTAGGTTGTGCTGCAGGCTGATGGTGCGGTGCTGCCAGAAGCCGGGCAGCCAGTCCCGCATGAGGGCTTCAACGGTGATGGTGGTGGCGTACTCATCCACCACCGTGTCGTTGCTGGCCCGCACCAGCACGATGCCCTGGCGCAGTTGCCGCAGTTGGAGCGGGATGCGGTGGGTGAAACAAGAGATTGAACTGTAGTGAAAAGTATCAAAAAAAGGGCATAAAGTCAGGCTGAAAGGGCAGGGAGTACGGTCAGTAGCTGGGATTTGAGGGTTTTTGCGGCATTGTGCTGTGCTGTGCGCCAAGAAAGATCTGGATGTAGTTGTTTTTGCTGTCGAATAAGGTGTAGGGCCTCGATGGCAAGGTCAGCATGTTTGAGTTGAGCAGCATAGGAACGAGAGAGGCATTTGGATAAACCCAGGTTCTGTTTGAGCAGGCGATGCACCCGCTCCAGATCCCAACGAGCTTTCCAGGCGGCAAGGACTTCTTGAATGCCTGCATCCAGGGTGGAGAAGAGGGCCATCAGCTTGAAACCTGCTGGCTGGGGTAGCCAAATCAGCAGCATATCCAGTCGACCCACATCGGCCAAGGTGATCTTGATGCGTTTGACATACCAGCCAAAACGCTTGTAATAGCGGGCTTTACCGGGTGGATAGTGCTCACCCAGTTCTCGGATAGATCGTTGCTTTCCTGCATGTTCGACCTTTTGATTCAGTCTGGCCCGAGCTACGAAAGGTATGTTGTGCTGGTAGAGCTTGGCGAGGTAAGCCTTACCCGCAAACTGGTTGTCGAACACCACGCCTGCGAGGCTATAACCATTACCATTCTTGCGGATGGCCTCGACTACCTGCCACATCGCCTCACCAGGGGTTCGGTACGGGTATACCTCCGAACTCATGGGCTTGGTGGGGAAACCCTCCAGACTCAATGGGTAGGGAAGTTTCCCATATCCAACCAGCCCACATGACAGCAGGTTATGTCCCCACACCGGAGCTTTATCACTGCTGGAGTACACCCGATCCACGCCCTCGATCCAACATCCTTGATGGGCTACGGGAACCAAGTCCACCCCCAGGTACATCCCCTTGGGGGCTGCTTCCAACCGTCGCTCTCGACTGGACTGGTGGGGTTTGGCTTCTTGTCGTAGCAGGCGACAGCTATAGCTGGGGCTATACCCTATCGTTCCACTGGCTGCTATCGCGCTGGGGGTTTTATGGGCTGATTGCAGCAAGCCCAACACATAGCCTTGTTCCCATTGTTGCAAACGCGATAAACTACACTGTACGTCTTCAAACATCGTACAGAAGTACCGTGCTGACCGGATCCTTTGCAAGGACTCTCGGCACGGTTCTTCTTTATGACGACCTTTTCAGGGGTGGGTCAATCTCTTGGTGAAAAGAGCGAATGGGCAAAGAAAAATCCCCCTCGAGGTGCCCGGTGGGCCTTCCCCGAGGGGGATGTATGAGTTAACTATAGCACAATCAATCTTCGTACGTGGCCAGCTCTTCGGGGGTGAGGGGGTCGGCCCTGACTTCGGAGGCACGAACCCACTCGCCAGGGATGAGGCCGCTGATGGCCCCGGCCTCGGCCTCGGAAAAGCCTAGCCGCACCAGGTATTGGTAATGCTCCTGGGGCGTAGCGGTTTCGCGGTTTAGCGTATCCACCCGAGTCTCCTAAAGATCTTCTCAAGCGCGTCGGCTATAGGCTCGAAGTCCTGGTCTTCCCACTGGATATTGTACCCGATCTCGTAGCCCGGCGTGTTCTGCCGGTCACCAATTTCGGGGGTGAGGGGGTCGGCCCTGACTTCGGAGGCACGAACCCACTCGCCAGGGATGAGGCCGCTAAAGCATACAGCAGCGCTTACAGGCGGCTGAGTTCGGGACCCCGTTCGACCCGAACGTACTCGCCGTACCACTCACGGGGCGAATGCACCAGCAGGGGCTCGAGCTCGTCCCCCTCGTCCCCCACCGCCTCCAGGAATTGAGGCCACAACCGGTCAAACGCCGCCCGGTCCCACCTGCCCGCAGCACGAAGCTCCTCTACCTCAAGGTAAAGCTTTTTGAGCCGCTCGAAGTCGGCCTTTTGGGGGCGTGGGCGGTTATGGGCAAGGGTCATGGTAAACCCAACTCCTCTCGTACCTTTCTGATCATAGCATAGCCAACAGGGTCATGCCTTTGGAGCAGGTCACGTTCGCAGGTATATGCCGCGAAACACTCCGCGAAATACTCCTTGGTGCCCACCGAGGCGCGGAACGTGAGCGGTGTGCCCAGTTTAGCAGCTTCTATAACAGCGCCTTCAAGTGGGGTGGCGAAGATTTTTCGGCTGAACACGTGGTGTGCTAGTTCATGGATCAAGCTGCGTTGGATGGCCGCTAAAAGGGTAGGGGCCAAAGCGGATACGGTGGGAGTTGCCCCCAATTTGAACGGCTAAGCGAAGGTCCGTTCGCTCCTGCGCGCATTGATCCACAACTCCTGCGTCTGCTCGTCATACTCCCCGTTAATTTGGCGGCCCCCTACTACCTGGACCCTTACCACATCCAACCGAGCCAGAGGGTGTTCTCGCAAAAACCCTTCCAGCCCTGCGGTGTTGATGGCGCGGAATACCTGTTTGGTCTTACTACGTGACAACACGCTGCTGGAGGCGAGAACGTGCACGCCAATTTGAATTTGCTCTCGCTCCACGCCCTTCATCGTACCCTCGAGCACCACCCCCACCACCGTACACCGGCAGTTCACCACCTCCCCCGCCGGAGCCCCCAGGCTGCGGTCGCCGGGGTAGCGCAGCCTCGAGGAAGGCTACCTGGACGTGAACGGAGCAGTGGTCTACGTCACGGACAAGCCAGTTGATTCGCATCGCGTGTCTGGTTCCACGTGGACGCCCGCTATGCCTTTGAGCGGCAGCGTGCTGGTGGAGGCGCTGCGCAGGCGCCCCACGTTTCAGGATGAGGATTTAGTTTTCTCCTCGGTAAGGGGTGGCCCTCGGAGTGAGAGCAGCCTGCTCGAGTCCTGGCGCGGTTTCTGCCAGGCCGCCGAAGTGCCGTTCATCTACCTCTACCGCCTGCGTTCGACCGCAATCAGCCTGGCCAAGTCTACCGGCCTCCCCACCCGCATCGCGGCTCACTCTCCCGCCGTGCAGATGCGCCACTACGACGAGACGGAAGAGTCTGAGCAACGTTCAGCCGCGCTGAGTCTCAATGAAGTGCTCCGCTGACCTCTTGGGCTCAACATGGGCTCAAGGTTTTTGGACTCAACGCGACAACAGCGAGAAATGCGCGTCCAGCTTGGTGCCGGGAATGGGACTCGAACCCACACGCCCTTGCGGGCAACGGATTTTAAGTCCGTAGCGTCTACCATTCCGCCATCCCGGCAGACCCGCTCTTTAGTTTATCGTCCGCTTTTATTCTGACAAGGCCAGGGCATCCAAGCAGGTGTTCGCCGGCTGGTTTTGCTTCGCTTTGGGAATGCGTCCCCAGAGAGCTGGAAAAGTTGGAACCCCCTCGAGCCCAGCGTAAACTGGCAACGAAGCTTCGCTTGCCCTATTTCAGGAGTAGTAACAGTGCCAAACCCTCTCGACCAGCCCCACCTGCAAACGCTGCGCCTGCGGGTGCGCGGGGTGGTGCAGGGTGTGGGCTTTCGCCCCTTTGTGTTTCGGCTGGCCCAGGCGCTGGGGCTTTCGGGCTGGGTACGCAACGACCTCGAGGGGGTGCTCATCGAGGTTTCGGCCACGCCTGAGGTTTTATCGAGTTTTGTGCAAGCCCTGCGCGAACAGGCCCCACCTGCCGCCCGGATCGAGCGCATTGACGTTGTAGAACGACGTCCAGGCGGCTTACCCCCCGGCTTCACCATTATTCAGAGTGCAGCCAGCGGGCCCATCACCACCCTCATCTCCCCCGACCTGACCCTCTGTGAAGATTGCTTGCAGGAGCTGTTCGACCCCGCAAATCGCCGTTACCTATACCCTTACATCAACTGCACCAACTGCGGCCCGCGTTACAGCATCATCCAGCAGTTGCCCTACGACCGCCCCCACACCACCATGCGGGCTTTTGAGATGTGCCCGGACTGCGCCGCCGAGTACCACGACCCCACCAACCGCCGCTTCCACGCCCAGCCCATCGCCTGCCCAGTGTGTGGCCCGCAGGTACATCTGTGGAACGCCAGGATGGTGCCCATTGCGTCCAGACACCCGGCCGTTGCAGAAGCCGCACAGCTCCTGCGCGAGGGCCAGATTCTGGCCATCAAGGGGCTGGGGGGCTACCACCTGGCCTGTAACGCAACCAACCCACAAGCGGTCGAAGCCCTTAGAACCCGCAAAAAGCGCCGCGCCAAGCCCTTCGCGCTCATGGCAAAGGACACCGAAGTGCTGCGCGGCCACGTCTTGTTAGATGAGGCGGCCTTGCGCCTGCTAAAGAGCCTCGAGCGGCCCATCGTGCTCCTCCCCAAAGGCCCGGTTCCCCTACCCGAAGCCCTTGCACCGGGCAGCCCCGACCTGGGCCTTATGCTGCCCTACACCCCCCTCCAGCACCTGCTTTTTGCCGAGGGGGCTCCTCCCCTGCTGGTCATGACCAGCGCCAACCGCTCGGGCGAACCCATGGTCTACCGCGACGAAGACTTACCCGCCCTCGCTGGCCTGGCCGATTTTTTTCTGATAGGCGAGCGACCTATCGCCCGCCGGGTAGACGACTCCATCGTAGCGCTGGCCGATGGCAAGCCCATGCTTTTGCGCCGCGCTCGAGGCTTTGCCCCTGCCCCCATTCTGCGTTCGGAGCGTTTCCAACGACCCATCCTGGCCCTGGGAGCCCAGCTCAAAAACGCCATCGCTCTGTGCACAGGAGGCCAGGTATTCGTGAGCCAGCACATCGGCGACCTGGAAGAACTCGAAGCCCGCCTGGCTTTCCAGCAAACCATTCGGGATCTAACGCAGATGTTCCAGGTGAACCTGGAGCAAACCCTGGTTGTGCACGACCTGCACCCCGACTACCCCTCTACCCAGTACGCCGCAGAACTCCCCGGCCCCAAGCAAGCCGTGCAGCACCACCAGGCCCACATCGCCTCGGTGCTGGCCGAGCACCAGCGTTGGGACGAAACCGTGCTGGGCTTTGCCTTCGATGGCGCCGGGCTGGGCCTGGATGGGGCCATCTGGGGTGGGGAGGTGTTTTATGGCTCTTTGAACCAGGGCTTCAAGCGGGTGGCCCATCTGCACTACGCCCCCCTGCCGGGCGGTGACGCTGCAGCCGCATTCCCGCCCCAGGCCGCAGTAGGTTTTTTAAGGGATCTTTCGGGCTGGGAGACCCTGCTACCCGAGCAAGTCGTACAACAAGGAAAAAGTTTACTACGCTCCAGGCTGCCCATTCCTCTCACCAGCAGCATGGGGCGTTTGTTCGATACGGTGGCTGCGTTGCTGGGCTTTCATACCCGGCAAGATTTCGAGGGGCAGGCCGCCATGTGGTTAGAGAAACTGGCCCGCACCTGCCCAGCCCCTTCAGCGTACCGTTTTTCGCTTCCGCTTTTGCAAGAGGAGTTGCTCGAGTGGGACTATCGACCCTTGCTCGAGGGCCTCCTCCTTGACCTGAAGAAAGGTGCTCCGAAAGAACAGGTCGCCTGGCAATTTCACGCCGCTTTAGCCAACGCCGTAGTAGACGTTGCACGTACCTTGCGCGAGCGCTATGTTTACTCCACCGTTGTTCTTTCAGGGGGGGTGTGGCAAAATCGCCTGCTACACAGCCTGGCCTTGGTAGAACTGCAGGCGCAGGGTCTAGAGGTCTGCTGGAATCGAGCGGTACCACCGGGCGATGGTGGAATAGCCCTGGGGCAGTTAGCCCTGGCTCAGACACTACAAAAGCCCTAAGCAGGACTTTTTTCCCTATTCAATCGCATTTACTAGCAGTAAAAAAATGTCAACCCACAGCAGTGGGGATTCAAAAAGCGCTTGTGGGTTCCCCTCCCTAGCCCACAAGCGTTACTTTTTTGTGTGCTCGAGCTTTCGCCCGAGTGCAACGCCAGTGGAACCTGGCTACCATGTAGTAGTTCTAAGTTTCAATCCTCACTCGAGCTTTCGCCCGAGTGCAACCTCCCTCATCATCGCTGTTGGAGGCGACTCCATCGTTTCAATCCTCACTCGAGCTTTCGCCCGAGTGCAACCCGGGGCACGGGCGAGAGCTAAACCGGCATCAGCACGTTTCAATCCTCACTCGAGCTTTCGCCCGAGTGCAACGAGTGCGTGCGGGGGCCTGGAGATGAGCCCCTGTGCGTTTCAATCCTCACTCGAGCTTTCGCCCGAGTGCAACGTGACGTCGACCTCAAAGGGTATGGTGGTATTCAAGTTTCAATCCTCACTCGAGCTTTCGCCCGAGTGCAACCAATGTACCAATCGACCTGAGCGCCCTGGGGCAGGCTGTTTCAATCCTCACTCGAGCTTTCGCCCGAGTGCAACACCCAGAGTTCGTGGGCTACCTCGCGATGGCCCACGTTTCAATCCTCACTCGAGCTTTCGCCCGAGTGCAACGTATGCCTGGTAGCTTGCCCAAGTTGCCTTTTCTGCGTTTCAATCCTCACTCGAGCTTTCGCCCGAGTGCAACTGCCGAGAGATGAGAGCTGACATGCGCTGGCCGTTTCAATCCTCACTCGAGCTTTCGCCCGAGTGCAACTCCCACAGAGTGGGAAGGGTGCGTTGTAAAATATATGTTTCAATCCTCACTCGAGCTTTCGCCCGAGTGCAACGTTTCCGCCTTGCTCTTCGAGGGCATATGATCGTTTCAATCCTCACTCGAGCTTTCGCCCGAGTGCAACCAACCCGCAGAACCAGGGCGGGTGCTCAGCTTGGTGTTTCAATCCTCACTCGAGCTTTCGCCCGAGTGCAACGCAGCACAGCCTCGTCAAAATAGCCCTCCTCGCCCAGTTTCAATCCTCACTCGAGCTTTCGCCCGAGTGCAACAAACCATGAACAGCGTGCCGCTGCGGGTGCTCGAGGTTTCAATCCTCACTCGAGCTTTCGCCCGAGTGCAACGGAGGGAAAACAATATCGTTTCAGTGCACGATAATGTTTCAATCCTCACTCGAGCTTTCGCCCGAGTGCAACCATGAGCTTAGACATGGCCCTCACGTCCAGTCTAGCAGTTTCAATCCTCACTCGAGCTTTCGCCCGAGTGCAACGCCTCCCGGTCACTCCACACCAATCCCTGCTGGCGTTTCAATCCTCACTCGAGCTTTCGCCCGAGTGCAACCCACAGAGTGGGAAGGATTCAAGGTGAAGTATGTAGTTTCAATCCTCACTCGAGCTTTCGCCCGAGTGCAACCAAAGATAAGGCATCATAAATAATGTTTACATCACGTTTCAATCCTCACTCGAGCTTTCGCCCGAGTGCAACCATAGCGGCATAGCATATAAGCCTACTGGTTTTGAAGTTTCAATCCTCACTCGAGCTTTCGCCCGAGTGCAACGTGCCTGAGCCAAAAGGTATTTCGACTTGATGTGTGGTTTCAATCCTCACTCGAGCTTTCGCCCGAGTGCAACCCGCCAGGGAGCGAAGCCAAGGGATGATGAGCTTGCAGTTTCAATCCTCACTCGAGCTTTCGCCCGAGTGCAACTTGCGCGAATGGATGCAGGGTTTTTAGACCCCAAAGTTTCAATCCTCACTCGAGCTTTCGCCCGAGTGCAACACCTCGGCCCAAGCGCCCGCAAAATCGCCCTTCAGGTTTCAATCCTCACTCGAGCTTTCGCCCGAGTGCAACACGGGAAGGTAATTTAGTTTCTGTGCAGGACAACAGTTTCAATCCTCACTCGAGCTTTCGCCCGAGTGCAACGGCCTCATTCTAGCGTGCGTGCTGGACAAAGCTCAAGAGGCCGTTTGCGCGAACCCCCCTGAAAAGGGTTCCGGCGCAGGGTGGGGCAAGGTGAAGGGAAAACAGGTTTTCAATGTCCCCTAGCCGATTTCTCGGCTTGCGCGAACCCCCCCGGGTTTTGGCACTTGCTTGGGGTTCGCGCGGATTCCTAGGGCATAGATTACACCACCCTGCACAAACCGTGCAGACCCCGGCCCAAGGCTGGGGTTATGAAAAAGAAACTTCGTAACCCCGGCGTCGGTGCTATCGGCTATAAGCAAATCTCTTGTATTGGCGTTGTGGTTTTGCTACTTGCGTTGCTTTTGGTAGCGCCACCGGCAGCAAACCCGTTTCAACCCAGCCCCTTTGCCGATGGTGACCAGCCCAAGCTTGGTAGCGGAGGGTAGGGGACAGCTCCTGGGGTCAGGGGCATTTTTTGCTCCCTTGGCTGCATCGGGGCGGTAAGATATCGAGGTGCCTAGGCCGCTATCAACAGAGTTTTGGTTGGGCTTAGAGGCCATGCTCGAGGCCGGGCACGATCAGGCCGCCTTGCAGCTTTTATATAACGCTTTTGAACAGTGTCAGACCTACCAGCAGGCTTTAGATTTACTGGAGCGGTTGCGACGCCTGCCGTTGGCCTATGACCACCACCCTAGCTCAGCGCGGCTCTATGTTCAAACCCTTTGCCGTGCCCGTCGGCCTGATGAAATCCTGCAATTTTTTTCCAATCACTCCCCAGAAGCCGCTCTTTGGGTATATCAGGCTTGGGCCCTGGTTCGGCTAGGGCGTTACTCGCAGGCCCTGCAAACCCTAGAAAACGCCACTCCGGCCACCGATATGGACTGGAGCATCTTCTATCGGAGCAAGGGCGAGGCGCTGTTCTGGACGGGAGACCCTGGCTGGCTCGAGGTTTTCGACCGCTCGCGGGCCCACCTGCAAGGCACCGCTCTGGGGCGCATGCTGCTAGACCGGGGATGGTTTCTGAACCACCGAGGGCAGCGACCTGCGGCCCTGGTTTCTTGGGCCGAAGCCCTGGCCTACCTCGAGCGCGACCCCTACTACCTGGCCTGGGCCCATCACAGCCTGGGCTCTGCTCTTCTCCACGACCAACCCCACAAGGCCGAGCATCACCTGCTGGAAGCCTACAAGGTTAGCCGCAAGGAGGCCGCCAGAGAGTTTCGGGCCCGGGCCCTGGTGGGCTTGGGCGCTGTTCGACGTAGCTTAGGGGAATGGGAACGTGCGCTGGATAGCTACCAGTATGCCTTCAAGGAAGCCGGCGATACCCAGGATCGGCTCTTGGCGCTGTGGGGCTGGGGGCATACCCTGCGCCTGATGGGGCGTGTGGAGCAAGCCTTTTCTAAACTGATTCAGGCCTGGGAACTCAAGCCCGAGGAATGGCTCGAGGCCGACCTGGCCGCCACCCGCCTGATGCTGGGCGAGCGAAAAAGTGTTCTGGAGAGCCTTCCGCGACTTCAGACCCTTTTGCAAGAGGGCAAGTTGGGCGAGCGCAGCCGGGTGGTGCTGCGGGTGCTGGAAGCGGAACTGGCCCGTCAACAGGGAAGCGAGCGCCAGGCCCAAGCGCTGATTGCCGAGCTAGACCCCCAAAGCCTGTGGGTGCGAGAAGAGCTGGGTTGCTTTCCGGGGCTGGCCCGGCAGATGGGGCTACACCCCCCCCATACCCAGCGTTTTAGGGTGGAGGTGCAACCTTTCGGGCGGCTCGAGGTGCGGGTCAATGGCCGACCGGTGCCCATTGGCGCGGTGAGCAAGGCGGGCGAACTGCTGGTTTTTTTGCTGGTGCAGCGCGGGCAGGCCAGCCTCGAGCTGCTGCTGGATCGGCTGGGCGACCCCCACAACAAAAACCCCCGCAAGGCTTTATGGGAAACAATCGAAAAACTACGCCGGGCTTTGGGCTGGAAGGACAGCGTACAAAGCTGCGGCAGGGTCTACACCCTCGACCCCCGCGCCGAGTGGGTGTGCGACCTCGAGCCAAAAAGCTACCCCTTCCCCAGCGCTGAAGACCCTTCCCAAACCTTCATGGCCGGCTACTACAGCGAGTGGGTGGAAGAGTGGCGGCAGCAGTGGTTGGTGGTCTGATACTATCGCGTTTCCCACATTTATGCCACACACAGTGCAGCGTAAGTTACCCCACACGCCATAGCTTCCAAAGGGTGCTCTAAAAAAACAGGCGAGCGACTGCCCGCCTGGCAGCCCGCAGGGACGATTATTGCTTCTTTGAGGCTTTCTTGCCGTAGGTGCCAGCAAACTTCTTTTGGAATTTCTCAACCCGACCTTCGGTGTCTACAAAACGCTGCTGTCCGGTCCAGAAGGGGTGGTTACCGCTCCAAACCTCGACATGGATCTCGGGCTTGGTGCTGTAGGTTTGCATGATTACTTCGCCATTGCAGATGATTTTGCAAGGCACCAGCTTGGGGTGAATTTTCTCTTTCATAGCCTCTCCTGAGCACGGATTTTGCCGTGCTGTCAACTCATGCACTATAGCAGGTCTAGGCGGGAAGGGCAAGCTGGGATAAAATCGCGCACACGATGATGCGAGGGGTTCGAGGCGCCATAACAGTAGACCAGGATACCCGTGAGGCAATTCTGGGCGCTACGCGGGAACTGCTGCAAAAGATGCTCGAGGTCAACCAGATCACCGATTTCGACACCATCGGGGCCATGTTTTTCACTCTGACCGACGACCTACGGGCCGCTTTCCCTGCCGAGGCCGCCCGGCAGCTCGGGATGCAGATGGTTCCGCTCATCAACTCCCGTGAAATTCCGGTGCCGGGTGCTTTGCCCAGGGTGATTCGGGTTATGATGCTGTGGAACACCGAGGTCCCCCAAAAACAGGTCAAGCACGTGTATTTACGCGAGGCGGTGCGCTTGCGGCCCGACCTGGAAAGTGCCCAATAACGGTCATACCAGGCATGTTTCCACCATCGGCTATAAACCATCGACACCGGCTTTTCAGCGTACCTTGGCCCCCGGTGGCAGGTCTTGCTCCGGGCTCACCACCACAATTTTGCCCTTGGCGTCTTCGCCAGCCAGAATCATGCCCTGCGACTCCACGCCGCGCAAAACAGCCGGTTTCAAATTAGCCACCAGCACCAGTTTTTTGCCCACCAGGCTCTCGGGGGTGTAGTACTGTGCAATGCCCGAAACCACCTGGCGGGTATGGTCGCCCACATTCAGGGTTAGCACCAGCAGCTTATCGGCCTTGGGGTGTTTTTCAGCCTTGATGACCTCGGCTACCCGGAAGTCCACCTTAGCAAACTCATCTATGCTGATCTGCCCGTTGGCAGCTTGCTGTTCGGAGGAAGACGCAGCTTTCGACTTGGAGCCTTCGCCTTTGGGCGCCCCTACCTCGAGCTTGGGGAAAAGGATAGGCGCTTCCTGCGGAATCTGAGTACCCGCTGGTGAAAGCCCCCAGGTTTCGGTCTGGGCAAGGGTGTAGTCGCCGAGTCCCAGGGCTGCCCGCAATTCCCGGGCCTTGGTCGGGAGGGCCGGCTCCAGTAGCACACTGGCAATGCGTAGCCCCTCCACCGCCGTGTAGAGCGCATCTTCTAGTTCTTTCTTGCGGCGCTCGTCGCGGGCCAGCTCCCAGGGTTTGGCGTCGTTGACAAACTTGTTGAGGCTCCGCACGTACTGGAGAACCTCCTCCAAAGCCAGGTGAATCCGCAGGGCGTCCACCTCCTTGCGCACTTTTTCGGCGAGGCTTGTCCCGGCTTTGGCAATTTCAGAATCGGACGCAGAGGGGGCAGGGATCACCCCCCCACAGTACTTAAGCAGCATGGTTCGTACCCGCGAAAGCAGGTTGCCCAGGTCGTTGGCCAGGTCGCTATTAAGGCGCTGTACCACCACCTCTTCACCAAAGGGACTATCAGAGCCCAGGGTGGTATCGCGCAGCAGGGCATAGTGCACTGCATCCACCCCGAACTTGTCTAGCAGGGCCAGCGGGTCAATGGCGTTGCCCAGGCTCTTGCCCATCTTGCGCCCATCCATGGCCAGGATGTGTCCATGCACCACCAGGCGCTTGTAGATGGGCAGGCCCGCACTCTTAAGCATGGTGGGCCAGAAGATGGCGTGGGGTTTGAGGATGTCCTTGCCGATCACGTGCCAGGCATGGGGCCAGAATTTTTCAAAAAGGCCCCGGCTGGCCAGCGAGGAGGCGTAGGCCAGAAGGGCATCGAACCACACATAGGTCACGTGGTGTTCGTCCCAGGGAATGGGGATGCCCCAGGGTACGCGGTCTTTGGGACGGGAGATGGACAGGTCGCCGATGGGCTCCTTGAGAATTTCCAGCACCTCGTTGCGGTAAGCCTGGGGCTGGATCAGCTCGGGGTGCTCGTGCAGATACTCCACCAGCCAGGGTCGGTATTTCTCCATGCGAAAGAAGTAGTTGGCTTCTTTGCGCCGGATGGGCGGCTCCGAGTCACCGGGCAGGATGCCGTTTACCAGCTCTTTCTCGGTTACGAAGCGTTCCGAGCCCACCGAGTAAAGCCCTTCGTACTCGGCATAGTAGATATCACCGGCCTCGTAAACCTTGCGCAGTATTTCTTGCACATAGCGTTTGTGACGCTGCGAGGTGGTGCGAATATAATCGTCGTAGCTGATCAGCAGGCGCTTATAGGCAGGCTGGAAAAGCTGCTCTGAGACATAATCGACAAAATCCTGGGGCTCCTGACCGGCATTTTTTGCTGCACGCGCTATTTTTTCGCCGTGCTCGTCGGTGCCGGTCACGAAGTTGGTTTCGTAGCCATCCAGGCGGTGAAAGCGGGCCAGAAAGTCGCAGATGATTTTCTCGTAGACGTGGCCGATATGGGGCGCCGCATTGGCGTAGTCTATGGCGGCGGTTTCGTAGAAGATTTTGCTCACAGGTAACTCCTTCGATTTGGGGTTCTTGGGCATGGGGCATTGAAAGGTTTTACAAAAATACAGGGGCGCATACGCGCCCCGCCGATAGCCTGCTTGCTGCTATCGTCGGGACATTCGCATCATTCGGTTAAAGCAAGGCCCTACCACAACCTGTATTTTAGCGTCCCAGACCAGCGGTTGACAAGCCGGCAGCAGGCTTTTCTCGGTTAGCAGCTTCACTGCTCAACGGCAGGAAAGGGTGATGGGGAGAAAAACGTGGCGGCTAGCCTGGGGCGATTCCCAGATACTCCAGACCGCCTGGCCCTGCCACAATCGCCAGGGTGGCCAGGCCCACGAAAAGCCCACTTTCCACCACGCCTGGAATGCGTTTGAGTTCGGCCTCGAGGCCCTCTGGGTCTACAATGGGGCCAAAGTTGACGTCCGCAATCAGGTTGCCCCCGTCGCTATAGAAAAACTCGTCGCCATCCATGCGCAAGGTGGGCTCCCCCATTCGCCCCAGCGCATGCAGGGTTGCGCGGTAGCCAAAACGCACAATCTCCACCGGAACCACCCCGCGCCCGAGCTGGGCTACTTTCTTGGTGTGGTCGGCAATTACGATAAACTGCCTGGCGCTGGCCTCAACAATCTTTTCGCGGAGCAAAGCCCCACCCAGCCCCTTGATGAGGGAAAGGTCGGGGGCGATTTCATCGGCGCCGTCTATGGCCAGGTCAACCCCCGAAGGCTCGAGCTCGACCAGGGGAATCCCCAGGTCGTGGGCCAGCAGGGCCGTAGCCTCCGAGGTGGGTACGGCCATTACGTTTACAATCTCCCCCTCGCGCAACCGACGGCCCAGTTCTAACACCGCATACCGGGCCGTGGAGCCGGTACCAAGCCCCACCACCATGCCCGACTGAACATACTTAACGGCCTCGAGGGCCGCTTGTTGCTTGTAGATATCCAGGTTATTCATAAAATCCTTGGCGACCCAGCCCTTGAAGCCAGGCTCCCTTCAGATTACCGAATTTGCGTCAGCAGATGAGTGGAACATCCGTTGTCTTGAGCACGCTTCACAAAGAGCGAGCCTTACAGGTTTAGAAGCACAAGCCGCCCATCCGGGCGGCGTCTGTAAAGCACAACGTAAGGGCCGTTTCGGTTTCACACCGCTTGCTTTTGCAGCTCGACTAGCGCTTCGGCCACCTCGAGGGCGTGTTGGTCGGGTTTGACCTTGTCCCACACCTTCGCCACCCGGCCCTCGGGGTCAATCAGGAAGGTATAGCGAAAGACCCCTTCGTACTCCTTACCGTACATGACCTTCTTACCCCAGGCGCCATAGGCCCTGATCATGGTTGTATCTGGGTCGGACAACAGAGGAAAGTTAAGGTCATACTTGCGGTGAAATTTTCCGTGGCTTTGGACATCGTCGGCGGATACCCCCAGCACCACCGCGCCCAGTTCTTCCAGGCGGCCCTTTTCGTCGCGGAAATTACAGGCTTCTTTGGTACAGCCAGGGGTGTCGTCCTTGGGGTAGAAGTAAAGCACCACCCAACTGCCCCGGTAGTCGGTCAGGCTGTGCTTTTTGCCGCTTTGGTCGGGAAGGCTAAAGTCGGGGGCGGGAACACCTGGGTTCAGCATGGAATACATGATAACCACTAAAATCTGGACAAGGTGTTACCCGGGCTGCAAGTACCGTTTCCAGTTTCTTCAGACCACCGCGTGCGACCGGATCTGGCGCGGCTCGAGGGGCCGCCATTTCTGCTCGACCATGAGTACCCGCGCTACCAAGCAGCCAAGCTCGAGGCCTTTGCCCAGGAGCCCTCCAGCGCCCTTCTCTCCCCTACCCACCAGCCCGCATGGGTACGGGCGGCGCTTGAGTGGCTGTGGCAGCAGCTTCCGCATGCGCCAGGTACAAAAGCAGCTCCAGAGCCCAATAAAAAAGACCTGCTCGAGCTCGGAAAAGCCGCCGCACTGCGGGTTCAGGAAGACCTGGTGCTGATGCACGGAACCTTGCTCGAAGCACTTTGGGTCTGCTTTCCCAGCCACTGGAACCCACTCGAAAAAATTGGGCGTAGCTTCGCCGAGATCCATAGCCCCGTACCCCACAGCGAAAAGCTTCGGGCTGCCCAGCACAATGTGGCCAGAGCTATGAGCCAAAAAGGCCCCTTCGTGCGCTATGTGTGGGGGCTAACCTTTGACCCTGCCCTCTCGGCCCACCCCAGCCGCCCTGTGTTGCTCTCAGGGGAACGGGTCTATTTTCGCACCGAACGCCAGGTAACCTTACCCCTGCCCGAACTAAACCGAAGCTGGTTCTTGATCCGGGTGTATGTGGCGCCGGTCGAGACTGTAGCCGACAGCCCAGAGCGCCGGGCTGCCCTGCGAGAAGCCCTGCAAACCATGCCAGAAGCCCACCGCGCCTACAAGCCCGGAACCGTGGCTGCTTACCGGTGGCTCGAGGCCCGGGGGTTCTTTTAGCCCAGCTTGTAGCCAAAGCGTCGCAGAAGGTCTTTGCGCCACTGGATGTCTTCATCTGCTTCGACCCCCAGCGGCTTGTGTCCGTCCAGAACGCCCAAAATCCCGCGCTGGTCGTCCTGTTCGGCCACAATCACCGAGAGGGGGTTGGCGGTTGCGGCAAAAATTCGCACCACCTCGGGACAAGCCTTGATGGCGTGTAAAACGTTGATGGGAAAATAACCTTCACCCAGCACGATCAAAAAGGAGTGGCCAGCCCCTATGGCCTCTGCATTACGGACGGCCAAATCCACCAGTTCAGCCGAAGTACCGCTTTTGCGAATCAGTCGCTTGCCGGAAGCCTCACAGAAGGCCAGCCCAAACTGGATACCCGGCACAGCCGTCACCAGGGCTTCATGCAAGTCCTCAACGGTCTTGATGAAGTGGCTCTGGCCCAGGATGACGTTCAGGTTTTGCGGTTTCTCGACCCTGACGATTTGAAGTTCCATACCTTATTTAGGCACACTTAACTTCACCAGGTCAACGGTCGCCCCATCCGGGGTAGCGTAGCGCACGATACCCACGCCAGGGACAAAGAAAATCTCCATCACCTGGCTGCCACCGCCACTTGTTACCGTGGAGGTTCGGATGACGTAGGCGTTGAAGCGGCCCGCCGGAACGTTTACCCCTTCGATGCGCAAAACCTTGCCCAACAGGGCCACACTCTGGCCGCCAAAATTGCTGCGCCCGCCCCATTCCTGCCCCAGTACCAGTGGGGGGGCTGGATATAGTTGCAGGGGCGGGTTGTAGCGCTGCACAGCCTGACCGACAATCAGGCCCTCCAGCAGTACCCCTTTATCCGGGGTGTAGCGCAACAGGTCGGCGCTGACGGGCTGCTTAGCAAGCCTGCGCTCGAGCACCAGCATCCCGTTTTGCTCGCGGGTGAAGACCTGCTCCATGCCGGAGGAGTATGTCCAGGAATAGCCTATGCCGTTGGGGTAATAGGCGGTAGGCGCCGCCAGCCCCCCCAGCAGCAGTAAGCCCAGAGTCAAGAGGCGCTTCATCCTTTTTATGCTACGCCCACCTCCAGCAAAAAATGGTGCATTCACCCTGGGCCCAAACACCCAGCTTTCAGGATGTCCGTTCCTGGTCGCGGATATGGTATCAACTCTACCTGTAGAGTTTGCTTTGAGGATCGTTCCAAGCTCCCTCATCCGACGACACCCCAGGTGCAGTCAATCGCGTTTGCGTAACTGTTTGTAAATAGCGCGGTCGGGGTGTCGCCATCTTCTCCCTCCGGGGAGAGGGCAAGGGGTTTACTGTGGATTTGATATGAGTCCCTTACTTTCGATTTTGCCCTTTATTCGGCCATACCTCGAGGTTGCGACCTATCATTGCAATCGGAACAATCTGTCTATTCTTCTCTTCCCAGCTCGTGACCCCGTTGGGTAGCAGCTTCCACGGCCTCAATCAGGGCTGCCCGAACGCTCCGGGCCTCGAGCGCGGCCAGGCCATGAATGGTAGTACCGCCGGGGCTGCTGACCTCATCCTTGAGTACCGCCGGGTGTTTCTTGCGGAGCAATTCACCGGTGGCGATAAGCACATCGGCCGCCAGTTGCAGGGCCTGGGCCCGTGGAATGCCCTGCTTCACTCCCCCATCGGCCAGGGCCTCCGCAACCACCGCCACATAGGCCGGGGCCGAGGCCGACATCCCGGTAAAAGCATCGAACAAACGCTCGGGTAGCTCATAGACATCGCCAACGGTAGAAAACAAGGCCCGCGTGAACTCCAGATCGCCCGCCTCCTCGGCCTCGCGGGGGCCGGTGATGGCGGTAGAGCTTTTGCCAATGGTGGCGGCCAGATTGGGCATGCAGCGCACCACCCGACGGGTGCCCAGCCGACGCGAAAGCACCGCCGTGGACACCCCCGCCATGATGGAGATGTAGCCGGTGTTGGGATGGGCGACCTGCGGAGCCAGGGCGGCGATGTCCTTGGGCTGCACGCTCAGTAAAATCCGCTCGCAGCGGCGCAAATCTTCCAGGCTCAAGGGGATCGCTCCGGTCTCCTGGGCCACCTGCTGGGTGCGCTCGGGGGTATCGAGGATGCCGATCTCACTGGGCCCCAGCATCTCGGCCCGCAGCAGGCCCTCCAGAATGCTTTTACCCATCTTGCCCACACCCACAATCGCCAATTTCATGGCCTCAAGTCTAGCAGCATGCAGACGGTGGGGACAGGGGGAGGAGGTTTGTGCTTCCTATGATTTCGGCTTTCAGCACAGGGGCGGTGCATGAACCCTCGCAAGCGCTTCAGCCGGTTGGTGTTACAAAAAATGCTCGCAGGTAGGCAACTTAGCTGGGTGTTATATCCCCACCTAGCCTCCCCCGTCGGGGAAGGAAGACCGTTTTACTTTATGCACCAGCCCTGAACTTCAGCATTGGGCTCTTGGCTTAGCCCATTGCTATACTCCTGTGGTGCTGGTACTCGCGCTGGATACTGCCACGTCTTATCTAGTTTTAGGCTTACCCCATGCCGAGCGAGCTATTCGTTTAGGGCGCCGCCACGCCGAGGTGCTGTGGGGGGAGCTCGAGGCTTTTTTGCACCAGGCCGGTGTGGGGCTAGGGGAGCTGGAAGGGATTGCCGTTGGGCGCGGGCCGGGCTCCTACACCGGGCTACGGGTGGGCATTGCGGCGGGGTTGGGGCTGGCCAGGGGTCTGGGGGTTCCGGTGACCGGAGTAGAAACCCTAGAAGCCACCGCCCTGCGCTACCAGGGACGCGTTACGGTGGCCCAGACCACGCGCAATGGGCTCTGCTATGCCGCTGGTTACCGGATTGTTGGGGCAAAATTGGAAACCCTGCAAGCACCCCACCGCAGCCGACTGAATGAGTTACACCCCACCGGGCTGTTTGCCCTCGATCAACCCCCCTCCGGCAAGGCCCTGGTCCACCTGGGCATCGAGGCCCTGCAGGCCGGGCGCACCCTGATTGAACCCCTATACCTATGACCCTGGAGGAATACCATTCGCTGCACAAGACCCCCGTCCCCGGAGGGTATTTGTATACCAAAGCGGGGGCACGGGGGCTGGCCGATCCCGCCTACGAGCTACTGGCACAGCACTTAGAGCCCCACGGTCAGAAAGCCCTCGATTTGAACCCGGGTATCGGGCTAATCACCTATGCCCTCCAGAAACATGGGCTACAGGTTCAGGCCATCGAAACCTCGAGGGCCTCTTTACGCTGTCTGGAGGTCAGCTTTGGCGCCACGGTGGAGGTCAGCCGTGGGCTGCCCTGGGAAACCGAGTCCGCCTCGACAGATCTCGTGGCCCTGGTACTACCGGCCAATCGCGGAACACGGTACGTGGAACTATCGCTTTTAGGAGCGGCCAGAGCCTTGCGAATGGGAGGGCGGCTTTGGATAGCGGGCAGCAGGGACAAGGGCTTCGAGCACTATTTCAGGCTGGCTCAGGAACTGCTGGGCTTTGGCCTGCTGGTCAAACGAGACGGCCCCTTGCGGGTGGCGGTATTGGAAAAAGAAAAACCGGCCCCCGAACTGCCCGCTGTCTGGCAGTCCTTTGCCTGCGACCTTCAGGGCCAGACCCTGGATTTTGCCTATCTGCCTGGGGTTTTTTCCGGTGGGCATATAGACCCCGGTAGCGCCATGTTGCTGCGCGAGTTGCCCGACCAGCCAGGCCACGTACTGGACATCGGCGGGGGGTACGGCGCCCTGAGCCGCCCCCTGGTGGGCCGGGCCCTGAGCCTGACCCTCCTCGAGGACGACTGGCCCAGCGTGCTCTCGGCCCGGCAAAATTTGGGTGAAAAGGCCACCGTGTTGCATTCCGATGTGGATGAGGCCTTGACACCGGGCCAAACTTTCACTACTATTGTGACGAACCCCCCGTTCCACGTGGGGGGCCTTGTCGTGTTAGAAACCGCCATCGCATTCATTGAAGCCGCCTACGCCCGCCTGGAGAGGGGCGGGAAGTTTTATCTTGTGGCAAACCGTTTCCTCCCCTACGAGCCCCTGCTCGAGGCCCGCTTTGCCACCGTACGCACCCTGGCCGTGGATAGCCACAAAGTTCTGCTGGCCCATAAGTCGGATTGACACCCTTGTAGTACCGGCATCGCCGGGGGCCTGGACCCCTCACTGGGAGGTGAAGCGCTTGAGCAAGACCAAGACCGCTGCTGACGCGAAGGGACGATCCCCTTCGGGACGGACTGGCGTCCGTACACCCACGGGACGATCCCCTTCGGGACGGACTGGCGTCCGTACACCCACGGGACGATCCCCTTCGGGACGGACTGGCGTCCGTACACCCACGGGACGATCCCCTTCGGGACGGACTGGCGTCCGTACACCCACGGGACGATCCCCTTCGGGACAAAGCGCGCTCCGTACATCTAAGGAAAAAAGTACCCTTCATAGCGGTAAAAGCCAACAAGCAGCAAAGGCTGCGGTTTCCAGTACGAAGGCAAAAAAGCCCCCTGCCCCAAAAACCACTTCCTCTGCGCAAGCCAAAGTGGTAAGCAGCAAAACCGCCGATAAGAGCAAAGCAGCTTCCAGGCCACTCAAACCCGGCAAGACCGAGCTCAGGACAACCCCTAAATCGGCTTCTATACCCGCCAGTAAGGCCAAAAGGACGAGTAAAACCCAGGAGACCGGCAAGGCAAGTGGGATCGCAAAAGCTAAGGTGCCCAGCAAAACGGCTACCAAACCTCAAGCCAAAACATCTACCAAAACCAACAATCAAAAGAATGCAGGTTCTACTCGAAGCAATTCAGTCTTTAGGCCCACCATAAAAGAAGCCACCAAAGGCAAGCTCCCTGCTAAGGGGGCAACCACAGGCAAAGCCAGGAAACCCCAAACCAAGCCCTCGCTGAAGGACCATAAGCCCAGCAAAACCAGTGACAAACCAGCCAAAACCCCAGTGAGCAAGTCCAAGCCCAAGACCGCTACCAAACCCGCCACCAAAGCACCTGCCACAACACCACAAAAAACTATGCCCAAAACACCATCGAAATCCGCCAGCGAATCGAAATCGGCAAAAGCCACTGCCAAGCCCGAATCCAAGGGTAAGCCCACCCTCAAAACACCCGCCAAACCCAAAGCCGAAGCCAAGGGTGCGAGCAAAACCAAAACAGCCACTAAACCGGCTCCTGTCAAAACCGATAGCGAGGACACCAAGCCTAAAAAGGCGCTCTCCAAACCTGAGCCCAAAGAAACCACCAAGACGGCTGCCGCTAGAACACCCGCAGCCCCAAAGCCCAAGGTTTCAACGTCCACCAAGTTGGCGCCTAAAACCGCGTCTAAAAGCACCGCTGTGATTGAGGAAGCCGAAGAACTTCTGCAAGAGGATCTGGCCCTGGATGCCGATGAACTCGAGGCCCCCGAGCTCGAAATCGCCGATGTGGACGACCTCGAGGCCGAGCCCGACCTCGATATGCTGGTGCCCCCCACGCCCAAGGCGGGCAAGCTGGCTGCGGTTGCATTGGTGGAGGAGGAAATTGGCGAAGAGGTACTTGAGGCCGATCTGGAAGACATCGAGATCCTCGAGCCCGACTTCGAGCTGGGCACCCTGCCGGTAGAGGAAGCCGAGGAGGAGCTCGAGGAAGACCTGCCCCTACCGCGCATCTCCACCTCCGACCCTGTCCGGCAATACCTGCATGAGATTGGCCAGGTGCCACTCCTGACCCTGGAGGAGGAGATTGACCTGGCTCGCCGCGTGGAGGATGGGGTAGCCGCGGCCCAGCGGCTGGCCGAGGAAACCGGCCTGGAGGCCGAGCTGATCCGCCACGTTCTGCGCAGCCAGGTGCAGGGCAGCAGCCGCGTTACCAATATCCCCGGTACCGAGCTGCGCATTGACCCCGACACCGTGCAGGCGGTCGATGCCCGCCTGCGGGCCTTGCCCCGCGAGGTCAAGCGCTACCTGCACATCGCCCGGGACGGCGAGATTTGCCGCCAGCACTTGATTGAGGCCAACCTGCGGCTGGTGGTCTCCATCGCCAAGAAGTACACCGGCCGGGGCCTTTCCTTCCTGGATTTGATCCAGGAAGGCAACCAGGGTCTCATCCGAGCAGTGGAGAAGTTCGAGTTTAAACGCCGCTTCAAGTTCTCCACCTACGCCACCTGGTGGATTCGGCAGGCCATCAACCGGGCCATCGCCGACCAGGCCCGCACCATCCGGATTCCGGTACACATGGTGGAGACCATCAACAAGCTGACCCGCACCGCCCGCCAGATGCAGCAGGAGCTGGGCCGCGAACCGGCCTACGAGGAAATTGCCGAGGCCATGGGGCCCGGCTGGGACGCCAAAAAGGTAGAAGAAACCTTCAAAATTGCCCAGGAGCCCGTGAGCCTGGAAACCCCCATCGGCGACGAGAAGGACAGCTTCTACGGCGATTTCATCCCCGACGAACACATGGCCTCGCCGGTGGACTCCGCCGCCCAGAGCATGCTTTCGGAGGAGCTCGAGAAGGCCCTAAATAAGCTCTCCGAGCGCGAGGCCATGGTCTTGAAGCTCCGCAAAGGCCTGATTGATGGGCGCGAGCACACCTTAGAAGAGGTGGGCGCCTACTTTGGGGTGACTCGCGAACGCATCCGCCAGATTGAAAACAAAGCCCTCCGCAAGCTCAAGTATCACGAAAGCCGCACCCGCAAGCTACGGGACTTCCTGGACTAATCGGCCAGGGAATAAGCGAGGATGTGAGAGCCCTGTTTGGCAGCTCTCACATTTCTGTTTTAGGCTACAGCCTCGAGGTGACCTGTGAACCGTTATCTACTCGCCGGTATCTTAGTGCTGGGGCTCTTGAGCGGGTGCTCGAGCGTCCCCCAGGCCAAACTTCAGGCCTCCATCGGCACCTACAATGCCACGACCACTGGAAGAGCCTACATCCTGGTTCTACGGCCCCAGCAACAACCCGAAAGCATTAACGTCAGCGTGAGCGGGCCGGGCGGCTACAGCGAGACCCTTACCCTGCAAAGCGCCTCGGCCCGCACCCCCTCGGGGGTGTGGTGGGAGATTGGGTGGGATGCCTCCAAAACCCTCACGAGCGGTGCCTATACGTTTTCGGCCACCATTGACGGACAAACCGAACAAGTCAGTCTGAACGTGGATGCCAGCGCCACCCTCGCCAGGCCCACCGTAACCATTGGCAACAACCCCACCACCAAGTCCGTATCGGCCACCTGGACCGCCAGCAGTGGGGCCACGGGCTACCTGGTGCGCCTGGTGAACCGCACCACCAGTACCGTGGTCGCACGCAACATCATCGCGGCCCTCAGCACCACCTTCAGCAACCTCAACCTGAATCCCGCCGACACGTACGCAGTAGAGGTTTACCCGGCCAGCAGCAATATCAGCACCGACCCCCCCATCGTTCCCAGCCAGTTCAACATGGCCCTGGGGGAGAGTGCAGCGTTTACCGTCACCCCCGCACCCTAGCAGACCTTTTCAAGGTTGAGCACTTGAGGTAAAGCCAGCTCTTTCAGCCTTTGGACTTGGGCCTCTGGCCCTTGCAGGAAACACGCTCATGGATAACCTCGTGGCGCAGGTTCAAACCTATCTACAGATTTACGACCCCCTGGGTATGGGTGAGCTGGCCCCCCTTGAAGCGCTCTATGGGCCGGTGGTGAGCGAAATTGTGGAAAAGCTGCGGGCTGTTCAGAGCAGCGAAGAGGCCGCCCAGGCCATTCACCGGGTTTTGTACCTGACCTACGGCAACCAGGCCGGGCCCGTACGCAACTACGCCGACCTGGGCCGGGATTTGTTCAAGCTTGTGCATCAGGGCGCCTGAGCGCGGCACGGTGCACAAAACCCTAGACCCTACCTCCCTGACCCTTTACCCTGATGTCTATGACTGCCGACGAACGACTGGCCCAGTTGCCCCCCAAACTCCAAAGCGTGGTGCAGATGCTGGGAAGTGCCCCCAAGGTCATCAAGACCGAGATGCTTTTAGAGTTTGCCAAGAAAATGCCCCCCTTGCCCGAGGGCATGCAAGGCAAGCTCGAGCAAGTCCACGAGTGCACCACGCCTTTCTTCGTGCATGCCGAACTCCAGGAGGGCAAGGTTCACCTCTACTTCGACGCCCCCAAGGAAGCCCCCACGGTGCGGGCCTTTGCCGGGCTACTGGCCGAAGGCCTGGAGGGCGAAAGCCCCGAGGCCATTCTCAGGGTACCGGAGGACTTTTACAGTCTGGCCCGGCTCGAGGAAATCATTACACCCTTGCGACTGCGTGGCTTGCAAGCCGTGCTCATGCGCATCAAGCGGCAGGTACGCGAGGCGCAGTGAGGGCCAGCGGGTCAGGGCTTTGGGGTCAGGGTGGCAGTTATACCCGCCGCAGCTTTTTTCCGAAGGCATTTTTCTGTGCGTTTAGCTCGAGCAGGTTGAGATTCGATTCAGTCTGAATGGCTGTGCCCCGTAAACTGCTTCAGGTCAAGAGATTGAACTGTAGTGAAAAGTATCAAAAAAAGGGCATAAAGTCAGGCTGAAAGGGCAGGGAGTACGGTCAGTAGCTGGGATTTGAGGGTTTTTGCGGCATTGTGCTGTGCTGTGCGCCAAGAAAGATCTGGATGTAGTTGTTTTTGCTGTCGAATAAGGTGTAGGGCCTCGATGGCAAGGTCAGCATGTTTGAGTTGAGCAGCATAGGAACGAGAGAGGCATTTGGATAAACCCAGGTTCTGTTTGAGCAGGCGATGCACCCGCTCCAGATCCCAACGAGCTTTCCAGGCGGCAAGGACTTCTTGAATGCCTGCATCCAGGGTGGAGAAGAGGGCCATCAGCTTGAAACCTGCTGGCTGGGGTAGCCAAATCAGCAGCATATCCAGTCGACCCACATCGGCCAAGGTGATCTTGATGCGTTTGACATACCAGCCAAAACGCTTGTAATAGCGGGCTTTACCGGGTGGATAGTGCTCACCCAGTTCTCGGATAGATCGTTGCTTTCCTGCATGTTCGACCTTTTGATTCAGTCTGGCCCGAGCTACGAAAGGTATGTTGTGCTGGTAGAGCTTGGCGAGGTAAGCCTTACCCGCAAACTGGTTGTCGAACACCACGCCTGCGAGGCTATAACCATTACCATTCTTGCGGATGGCCTCGACTACCTGCCACATCGCCTCACCAGGGGTTCGGTACGGGTATACCTCCGAACTCATGGGCTTGGTGGGGAAACCCTCCAGACTCAATGGGTAGGGAAGTTTCCCATATCCAACCAGCCCACATGACAGCAGGTTATGTCCCCACACCGGAGCTTTATCACTGCTGGAGTACACCCGATCCACGCCCTCGATCCAACATCCTTGATGGGCTACGGGAACCAAGTCCACCCCCAGGTACATCCCCTTGGGGGCTGCTTCCAACCGTCGCTCTCGACTGGACTGGTGGGGTTTGGCTTCTTGTCGTAGCAGGCGACAGCTATAGCTGGGGCTATACCCTATCGTTCCACTGGCTGCTATCGCGCTGGGGGTTTTATGGGCTGATTGCAGCAAGCCCAACACATAGCCTTGTTCCCATCGTTGCAAACGCGATAAACTACACTGTACGTCTTCAAACATCGTACAGAAGTACCGTGCTGACCGGATCCTTTGCAAGGACTCTCGGCACGGTTCTTCTTTATGACGACCTTTTCAGGGGTGGGTCAATCTCTTGTCAGGTAGCCCTTTTGGCCAAAGCTCTGCTTGCCATACCGCACGACCCTAGCACTCAGGAGTTCAAAAGCCATCTGCAGGACGGCCCGCAGTAGCCTTGGGCCAGGCTTTCCTTCCAGGCTCAGCACGCCGCCAGAAAACTCGCCGCCGCATGCCTCCTCGCGGCTCCAAAAGCGCCAGAAGCCCAGCTCTTCCTCCGCAAACACCTCCAGTCCCTCCTGCTGCACCCGGTAGCGGTAGGGGTAAGGACGAAAAAACTCGAGGGCGTACTGGCGGTACAAAGCGTCTTCCAGCGCCAGCAGATCGGCGCGCAGCCGCTGGCGGCTCCGCTGCGTCAGGCCTGGTTCGTCGAGTTCTGCCAGAAAGGTCATGCGTTCTTGCTCGAGGTCGCGCTCTTCGGGGGGTGGCTCTGCTTCTGGCGCGGTTTCTCCATAGGGGTTTAGCCGCAGGGCTGGCTTGCCCAGCATGGCCGCCTCGGCCTCGGCATAGCTGGGGTATTCCACCAGCACACCCTCCTCCAGCCCCCAGAACCGGGTGGCCACCTTTCTGACCAACGCCCGGTCGTGCGAGACAAAGAGCAACGTACCGGGGTAGTCAACCAGGGCCTTTTCCAGGGCTTCCAGTAGCTCGAGCTCGAGATGGTTGGTAGGCTCGTCCATCACCAGCAAGCCTGCCCGCAGCGCGCCCAGCAAGGCCAGCCCCGCCCGGGCCCGCTCGCCACCGGAAAAACTACGGGGGGCGTCGTGCCAGTGCGGGGGGCGAAAGCCCATGCGGCCCAAAAGCGCCGCTGCCCGCGCCTCGCCAAACCTCGAGGCGAACTGTGCAAAGAGGGGCCGGTCGGGTTCCAGACCGTGGTACAGCTGATCAAGGTAGGCTGCGCTCACCCCATAGCCCAGCATTCGTTCACCTTCGTCGGGCAATTCTCTGGAAAGCAACAAGCGCAGCAAGGTGGTCTTGCCAGCCCCGTTGGTCCCTACCAGGGCGATCCGGTCACCCCGAAAAATGCGCAGGGTGGCTTCGCGGATGATCGTCCGAGCCTGTTCTTCCCCCTGGGGATACGATTTTTTTAGTCCCCGGGCCTCCAGCACCAGCCTTGGGGTTCCCTCGGCGGCCAGCTCCAGGCTCCAGCGACGCTCGGGGGGAGGCGGATCGGGCACTTTAATCCGCTCGGCCCGGGTTTGTAAAAGGGCCTTCTCCCGCTTGCGCCGATCCGTTCCAGGTCGTCTGCGGTCTGGGATGGCCTGCAGCAAACGTTCGCGTTCTTTTTCTGCTTCAAATCGAGCCTTCTCCAGGGTTCGCCGGATGCGCTCACGCTCTCCCAGGTAGGTGGCATACCCTCCTGCTACCCTGAACAAACGCCCAGCTTCCAGGTGGTAGACCGTGGTGGCGACCCGGTTCAAAAGCGCCCGGTCGTGGGAAATAAGCCCCACTGCGCCGGGGTAGGCCAGCAGCATCTCCTCCAGGCGCAACCGCATGCGCAGGTCCAGGTGGGTGGTGGGTTCGTCCAGAAGCAAAACCTCAGCGCCCGATAAAAACGCCATGGCCAATCCCAGGCGCACCCCCTCGCCACCGGAAAGTTGTTCCGTGCTCTGGTCGCTGTGTGCATCCAGGCCAAAGTCGGCCAGGGTACGGGCTACCCGGCCTTTCCAGAAAGACAGTTCGCGAATTTGACGCCACACCTCGCCGGTGTGTTCCGGCGGGGTGCGCTCCAGTTCTAGCTCGGCCCGGTGCAGGGGGGTAATGGCATGAGCCAGCCCGTAGACGGTACCGGATGCCGGGCGGAAATCCTGGGGCAAGTAGAATACCCGCATCCCGGGCAACTGCACCCGATGGCCATCGTCCAGGGGTTGGCGGCCACAAAGGATCTGAAAGAGGGTGCTTTTTCCGGCGCCGTTCGGCCCAACCAGCACCGCCCGCTCGTTTGACTCCAACCAAAAGTCGGCTTTCTGGAACAAGATGCGCTCGCCAAAGGCTTTCTCGGCCTGGCTCAAGCGCAGCCATACTCGAGGCCCGGCCAACCCAGGACCGCTGCGGGCCGCCGGCATAGGGGTGACTATAGAGAGTTCGGTCTTTGCTTTAGGCCGCGCCACAACCCTTCAAGCCTAGCGCGGGCGGCGGCGCCCGTCAAAGCCGGTGCCCTGGTGCTGGAGGTCTCGTTTCTGGAAAGCCGCAGTGGGCGTAACCTGAACATAAAACCCAGTATCGCCCCGTGAATTACGGCGATTTTCACCCTTTTTTGCGAAGGGGCGATGTAAGGTGAGTAGAAGATGTTGGAAGTGTATTTGCGTCCGCTGGTGATGAGTGACCTGCCCCGCGTGCTCGAGTGGAGTCGCGACGAAGCCTTTTGCCTGGCCAATGGCTGGCCGGTGGGGTTGCCTGGCGAGCAATTGCAGGACTGGTTCGTGCGCCTGCTCAACAACCCCCCCGTAGACCTCGTTCGCAAAGGAATTGTGGTCACCACCCCGGAGCACCTCGAGGGCTACCTGGTGGGGTTTGTGGACTTGCGCGAGCTTAATCCATTGGAAAAACGGGCCCGCCTGCGCATCGCGATTGGCGATGAGACCCACCGGGGTCAGGGGGTGGGGTTTGCCGCCGGTTTGCAGATGCTGGGGCATGGCTTTAGCGAACTGGGCCTGGAACGCATTACCGCCGAAGTCCACAGTTCCAACAGCCGGATGCTGAGCCTGGTGGAAAAACTGGGCTTCAAGCGAGAAGGGGTTTTGCGGCAGCACGAGACCCGGCAGGGCATTAAAGAGGATGTTCACTTGTTCGGTCTGTTGCGCGAAGAGTTCCAACCCCCCCACGACGACGCCTGGCTCGAGAAATTGACCTCCAGCTAAACTCACCCCGGGCCAGACCCCTTCAGCCCACTCTCGAGCTCTTCCAATAGAGCGTAAAGCTGCTCGAGCTTGCGCTTGCCCAGGATTCGCTCGATTTCGGCGTAGACCTGCACCACCTCGGGCTTGATCCGCTCCACCAGGGCCTTCGAATCGGCTGTGAGACTCACCAGAATGCTGCGGCCATCGGCCTGGTTGGCATTGCGCCGCACGAGACCGCGCTGTTCCATGCGCTTCAAAATGCCGGTCATGCTGGGCAGAAGGATGCGGCACTGCTCGGCCAGAAGGGATATTTCCAGTCCCTCTTGCCCATCGAGCGCCCGCAGAATACGCCACTGCTGCTCGGTCAGGCCGTGCCGGGAGAGCACCACCCTGAAGCGCTGCACCACCGCCTCGCGGGTGCGCAGAAGGGCCATGGGCAGCGAGTGGGTAAGGTCGCGCAGGAGTCGGGTGGAGGGGTCTTGGGGAAGGACGGAAGCCATAGGGAGTCTTTTGCAAGGACAATTGTACCTGGGCTTGCAAAGTATGCTACAGTTTTACTTAATATATTAACTATCTTTGCGGAGCAATAAGCAACCTGGGCTACATAGCCACAAAGGAGTACCATGGTCGAGTTCAAAGGCAGCATCGTACCCCTGGTAACACCGTTCAAGAACGGTGCCATAGACGAAGCCGCCCTGGAGCGGCTCATCGAGCGGCAGATAGAGGCCGGTTCCCATGCCCTGAGCGTAGGCGGCACCACTGGCGAGCCCGGCACGCTGAGCGTGGAGGAGCGCAAGTACCTTATTGAGCTGGCGCTGCGCTTCATTCGGGGCCGCGTACCCCTCCTGGCCGGCACCGGCACCCTGCGGCTTGACGAAACCCTCGAGATCACCCGGACGGCCTACCGGATGGGCGCCCAGGGGGCCCTGGTCATCACGCCCTACTACATCAAGCCCAACCAGGAGGGGCTCTACCGCTTTTTTGGTCAGGTGGCCCAGGCGGTGCCGCAGATGCCCATTGTGCTCTACAACATTCCAGGCCGTGCGGGCATCGAAATCCGGGTGGACACGGTGGCCCGCTTGCAGCACGACTTCAAGAACATCGTGGGTATCAAGCATTCCTCCAAGGATGTCGAGTATGTTTCGGAGCTGTTGCGCCGGGTGGGGCGCGACTTCAAGGTGTACTGCGGCCTCGAGGCCCTGACCTTCCCCATGATGTGCGTGGGCGCGGTGGGCACCATCGCCGCCACGGCCAACTGGCTACCCAAAGAGACCGCCCAGATGTGCCAGCTCACCCTGGAAGGCCGGTACAAAGAGGCCCTCGAGCTTCACTACCACGGCCTCGAGGCCAACGAGGCCATCTTCTGGGACACCAACCCCATCCCCCTCAAAACGGTGCTTTCCTGGATGGGTTTGTGCGAAAAGGAATGGCGAGAACCCCTGGGCCCCACCACCCCAGAAATCGAGGCCCGCCTGCGCCGCATGGCCGAGTCCTATGGCCTGATTCCCGGCAAGGAGGGCCACCCCCCGGTGCTGCCCGACCCCGCAGGCAAACAGTACGTATGAAGCGCGCACGTTTTATCTCCAAAGGCCGCCTCCTAGAGGGGCGTCTGCAGAACGGCATGCTTGTGGACCACGCCGGCGAAACCCACCACCCCGACGAGGTGGTGTGGCAGCTCCCCGTGCAGCCCGGTAAGGTGCTGGCCCTGGCCCTCAACTTTGCCGAACACGCCGACGAGTTTGGCCTCAAACGCCCGACCGAGCCGGCTCTGTTCTGGAAGCCCAATACCAGCCTGCTCCCTCACAAGGGCACGGTCATTTACCCCCAGGGCGCGCGCTTCATGCACTTCGAGTGCGAGCTGGCCGTAATTATGGGGCGCAAGGCCCGCCGGGTCAAAGCCAAAGACGCCATGGACTACGTGGGCGGCTATACCATCGCCAACGACCTGGTGGTGCGCGACTACGTCTCCAATACCTTCCGCCCGCCCATCCGGGGCAAGGGCTGGGACACCTTCGGGCCGCTGGGCCCCTACTACGTGACCGCCGACGAAGTGCCCAACCCCCACAACGTGAAAATGCGGGCCTATGTGAACGGCGCGCTGCGCCAGGAGACCACCACCCAGGGCATGCTTTTCTCCATCCCTGAGGTGATTGAGTTCATCAGCCGTTTCATGACCCTGGAAGCCGGGGACGTCATCCTGACCGGCACCCCCAAGGGCATCTCGCAGGTACATCCGGGCGATGTGATGCGGATGGAAATCGAGGGGTTGGGCGCCCTGGAAAACCCCATCGAGTGGGAAACCGAGGAAGCCGAGCCGGTTCTTTCTGAGGAAGGTGACAGGTCTTTGGTGCTATGAAGGTATCCGAGAAAACCCAAGCCATCAGCCCGGAATACATCGCCCAGGTACGGCAGAAGATTGCCTCCCGCACCGTCGAGCACTTCATTAACGGCACCTTCCAGCCGGGGGTGCGGGGCGAGTTTTTTGAGAGCCTCGACCCTTCCAATAACCAGGTGCTCGCGAGGTCCTACAAAGGCCACGCCGAGGACGTGGACAAAGCGGCCAGGGCCGCCAGGGCTGCTTTTGAAAAGTGGAAACTGAACGCCAAGGCTCGCAAGAAGTATTTACTTAAGATTGCCGAGGTTCTGGAAAAGCACGGCGACGAGCTGGCCGTGATGGAATGCCTGGACGCTGGACAGGCCCTGCGGATTGTGCGGGCCCAGGTCGCACGGGCCGCCGAGAACTTCAGTTTTTATGCCGAGTACGCCGAGCGGGCCATGAACGGGCGCAGCTACCCTGTGGACGGTGAGTGGCTCAACTACAGCATCCGGGTGCCGGTGGGGGTATGTGGCATCATTACCCCCTGGAACGCCCCCATGATGCTCTCCACCTGGCGCATTGCCCCTGCGCTGGCTTTTGGTAACACGGTGGTTTTGAAGCCCGCCGAGTGGTCGCCCCTCACGGCCTGGAAGCTGGCCGAAATTATGCAGGAGGCCGACCTGCCGCCGGGGGTGTTCAATGTGGTGCAGGGCTTTGGGGAGGAAGCGGGCGATGCGGTAGTGCGTCACCCGGACATCCCGTTAATTGCCTTCACCGGCGAGACCACCACCGGCAGCATCATCACCCGCAACAGCGCCGAGCACCTGAAGCGGCTATCCCTGGAGCTAGGAGGCAAGTCCCCCGCCATCATCTTTGAGGACGCCGACCTCGAGCGGGCCTTAGACGCAACCGTCTTCCAGATTTACAGCTTCAACGGTGAACGCTGCACCGCCAACAGCCGCGCATTGGTGCAGGAAGGCATCTTTGAGGAGTTTGTGCACCGGGTGGCCGAGCGGGCCGCTCGGGTCAAGGTGGGACATCCCTTAGAGCCCGACACCGAGGTAGGGCCCCTGATCCACCCCGAACACCTCGAGCGCGTGCTGGGCTACGTAGAAATTGGTAAGCAGGAGTCGCAGCACATCTTCGGTGGCGAACGGGTCGGCAGCGAGGGCAACTACGTGCGGCCTGGGCTCTTTGTGGCCGAGAACCACCACCGCATTGCTCAGGAAGAGATTTTTGGCCCCATCCTGACCTTAATTCCTTTCAAGGACGAGGCCGATGCCCTGCAAAAAGCCAACGACTCCAGGTACGGTCTGGCTTCGTATGTCTGGACCCGGGACGTATCGCGGGCACACCGCATGGCCCTGCACCTCGAGGCGGGCATGACCTGGATTAACTCGCACAACGTGCGGCACCTGCCCACCCCCTTCGGCGGCGTCAAGATGAGCGGCACCCACCGCGAGGGCGGCGAGCACAGCCTGGAGTTTTATACCGAGCTCAAGCACATTGCGGTGCCGCTAACCGAGCACCCGATTCCGAAGTTTGGCAAGTAAAGGAGGCACCCATGGCACGCACCGGAAAAGACTACCTGGAAGCCCTTAAGAAAAACCCTCCCAACCTCTGGTACAAGGGGCAGAAGGTCGAAGACCCCACCACACATCCAGTCTTCAAGGGCATCACCCACACCCTGGCGCAGCTCTACGAGATGCAGCATGACCCGCGCTACCGCGACACCCTCACCTACGAGCAGAACGGCCAGCGCTACGCCATGAGCCTGCTACCAGCCAGAACCAAGGACGACCTGGCCCGGCGTAGCGCGGCCTATAAGCTTTGGGCCGATGTCAACCTGGGCATGATGGGGCGCAGCCCGGACTATCTGAATGCGGTGCTGATGGCCTTCGAGCAAAGCGCCGAGTTCTTTGGGCCCTATGCCGACAACGTGCGCCGCTACGTGCAGTTCGTGCGCGAGCACGACCTCTCCACCACCCACTGCCTCACCAACCCCCAGGTCAACCGGGCCAAGAGCAACCTCGAGCAGCCCGACCCCTACATCCCCCTGGGCGTGGTAAGCGAGAGCGAAAAAGGCATTGTGGTGCGGGGAGCCCGGATGCTCTCCACCCTGCCCACCGCCGACGAGCTTCTGGTTTTCCCCTCCACGCTGCTCAAGGAAGGGCCCGGGGCCGACAAATACGCGGTGGCCTTTGCCATTCCCACCAACACCCCGGGGCTTCACTTCATCAGCCGTGAGAGCATGGCTGTGGGGGATGGGCGCTTTGACTACCCCCTCAGCAGCCGATTGGAAGAGATGGACTGCCTCACGGTGTTCGACGATGTGTTTGTGCCCTGGGAACGGGTGTTCATCTACAAAGACCTGGCGCGCTGCAACACCGCCTACGCCGAGACCGGGGCCTTAATGCACATGGCCCATCAGGTGGTGGTGCTCAAGAACGCCAAGACCGAGGCCTTTTTGGGGCTGGTTTCGCTGCTGGGCGAGACCATCGGGGCCGATACCTTCCCCCACGTGCAGGAGAAAATCGCCGAGGTGATCGTCTACCTCGAGGCCATGAAAGGCTTCTGGGCCCGCGCCGAGCGCGATGCCAGGCTCAATAAGTATGGCCTGATGTGCCCCGACCGGGGGGCTATTGACGGGGCCCGCAACCTCTACCCCAGGCTTTACCCCCGCATCAACGAAATTGTCCAGCAGATTGGGGCCTCCGGCATGATCACCCTGCCCTCCGAGGCCGACCTGCACTCGCCGGTGGGGCCCTATGTGGAAAAGTTCTTGCAGTCGGCCACCCTACCCGCCAAAGAACGCATTCAGCTCTTCCGCCTGGCCTGGGACATGACCCTCAGCGGGTTTGGCGCCCGCCAGACCCTGTACGAGCGCTACTTTTTTGGTGACCCGGTGCGCATGTACCAGACCCTGTTCTCGGTGTACGACAAAGAACCCTACAAGCAGCGCATCAAGGACTTTTTGGGCTGGAAGGAGCAACCCCAGCCAGAGGTGGTGGCCAGCGACTAGGGTCTGCCTGAGTCCATAGACCATGGACTATAGACCATTGACTTCACTCCACATGAAAACCGCCCAAACCTCGCTTTCCGACCAGCTCCGTCAGGCCATGAGCTACTGGCCCAGCGGCATCACGGTGATCGCAGCTCGCTTCCAGAGCGAGGCCCGGGGCATGACCGCCAGCAGCTTTACCAGCGTAAGCCTCGAGCCCCCCCTGATCCTGGTCTGTATCAACGAAACCGCCCAGCTCTGGCCCGTGCTGGAGCAGGCCGGCCGTTTTACCGTGAACCTCCTGGCCGAGGGCCACGAGCACACGTCGGCCCATTTTGCGGGCCGACCGCTGGACGGCTACCAACCCCTCACCGATGAGGACAGCCCGGCCCTGGAGGGGGCTCTGGCCACACTCTACTGCCGCACCTGGGCGGTCTACCCGGGGGGCACCCACAAGATTGTGGTGGGAGAGGTGGAAAAAGTAGCGCTGGGTAGCAATACCCGGCCCTTGCTGTACTGGAACCGCAGCTATCGGCAGCTACCCTAGCCTGAAGCTGTAGGCTCAAGGCCAAATGCACTGAACTTAAGCTTTCCCTATCCGCTGGCAAGCGAAATAGAACCTATACACGATGGGGGTGCAACCATGAACCAGATACCCAATATTGTCCGCATCGGCCACGGGGTGTTTTACGTGACCGACCTCGAGCGATCGCGCCACTTCTACGTGGACTTGCTGGGCCTGAACGTGCTGCACGAAAACCCGGGCGCCCTCTACCTGCGCGGCACCGAAGACCGCGAGTGGACCCTCAAGCTCGAGCTGGCCCCCGAGGCCGGCATCAAGCACCTGGCCTACCGGGTGGCCGGTGAGCTCGACTTGCAACTTCTGGCCGAACTGGCCGAGGCCCTGGGCCTGCCCCACCGCTGGGAATCCGAACAAGACCGACCCCGGATGCTCCGCGTTCAAGACCCCTTTGGCGTGCCGGTGGCCTTTTACGCCGAAAGCCAGAAATACCCCTGGCTTTTACAGCGCTACGACCTGCACAAAGGGCCCGGTATCCAGCGCATCGATCATATCAACATAATGACCCCTCAGGTCGAGGCCATGACCCGCTGGTACATGGACAAGCTGGCCTTTCGGATGTCGGAGTACACCGAGGGCGACGACGGCAAAATCTGGGCCGCCTGGATTCACCGCAAGGGCAACGTGCACGACCTGGCCCTCACCAACGGAACCGGCCCCCGGCTGCACCACTTCGCCTACTGGATGCCCGACGCCATGAGCATTATCCGGGCCTGCGACATCCTGGCCGGGGCCATGCAGACCGAGGCCATCGAACGCGGGCCGGGTCGGCACGGGGTTTCCAACGCCTTTTTCCTGTACCTGCGCGACCCCGACGGCCACCGCATCGAGCTGTATACCTCCGACTACACCACGGTAGACCCCGACTTCGAGCCCATCCGCTGGAGCCTCAACGACCCCCGCCGCCAGACCCTGTGGGGCGCCAAAACCCCTAAAAGCTGGTTCCTGGAGGGTTCGCTCTTGGAAGCCTTCGAGGGGGGTTGGGTAAAGATTCAGGAATCGGAGCTTCAAGGGCTGCCCCAGCACGTCATCTAGATGTACGACCCCCTGCCGACTAGTTGTATACCCCCCTGCCGAAGGACCCATAAGACGCCTCCCACCAGCAGAGCTAGAGACCATAAAGGACGTAGCCAACCTGCTTGAAGAGGGTGCGCAAAGTGCTTGACAGCGAGAAAACTGACGTTTAGACTGACGCCCAACATAAAGGTAAACAAACGAGTGTTTGTTTGGTTATTAGGGAGGCTTGGTGAAGGAAACTGTGGCGATTTTGGGGGCGGGCACCATGGGCCGGGGCATCGCCCAGGTAGCGGCGTTGGCGGATCACGGGGTACGCTTATACGATCCTGTGCCGCAAGCGCTGGAAAAATCGCTAAACGAAATCCGCGCCGACCTGCAAAAAATGGCCGAGAAAGGGCGTTTGCAGGGGTCGGTAGAAGAAACTCTGGCCCGCATCCACACCACTCAGTCTCTGGAGGACTGCGCCCAGGCCGACCTGGTGATCGAGGCAGCACCGGAGAAGCTCGAGCTCAAACAAGAGCTGCTGGGCAAGCTGGGCGAGCTTAACCCCAGCAACATCCTGGCCACCAACACCTCTACCTTTTCGGTCTCGGCCATTGCGGGTAGGGTCAAGCACCCGGAGCGGGTGCTCGGCCTGCACTTTTTCAACCCCGCCCAGCGCATGAAGCTCGTCGAGGTGATTGGAGGTCTGCAAACCAGCCCCGACCTTCTAAAGCGCGCCTTCAACCTGATGCAAGCCTGGGGCAAGGAGCCGGTGCAGGTCGCGGATGCGCCCGGGTTTCTGGTCAACCGGGTGGCCCGCCCCTTTTACGGGGAAGCCCTGCGGCTCCATGGCGAGGGCATCCCCAAAGAGCGCATCGACTGGATCCTGCGGGGACTGGGTTTCCCCATGGGGCCCTTTGAGCTGATGGACTTGATCGGGCTGGACGTCAACTACGCCGCCTCGAGCTCGGTCTATCAGGCTTTTTACGGCGAACCCCGCTACAGGCCCCACCCCTTGCAGTACCAGCGCGTAGCCGCCGGGCTGCTGGGGCGTAAAACCGGACAGGGCTGGTACAGCTACCCGCCGGGGCCTCCTACCCCGCCTGAACCCCCTGTGGCGCAAACCGGCGATATCCCACTTCCCATCATCATCGGTCCCAACCCCCTGGCCCAAGAGCTGCGGGCCCGCTTCCGCCACACCGAGAATGTGGCCGAAGCGCAGTTCGTGCTGGACTGCCGGGTCAAGCTCGAGCGCAAGCACGACTTTTTCGAAAACTTGCCGGTGGTTTCGCTGGTCTGGGGTCATTCCGTGAGCGGTGTGCAGGCCGAGTTCCACGGACGCCCGCTGGCCGGGTTTAGCCTGGTTCCACCCATCGGCGAGAAGGCTATTGTCGAACTGTACGCCCCGCTGCGAGGTGAAAACAGGGCCCTCGAGCTGGCCCAAAGCTATTTCAAGGCCCACGGGCGCACCACCCTGGTACTGCAAGATCAGCCCGGCGGGGTGGGGTTTCGCATCCTGGCCTTGCTCATCAACGAGGCGGTCTCGGCCCTGGCTGAGGGCGTGGCCAGCCCGGCAGACCTGAACCGGGCCATGCGCCTGGGCACAGGCTATCCGCTGGGGCCCCTGGAATGGGCCGAGTTCATCTGGCTCAAGCCCATCCTGCGGGCGCTGGACGGCCTGCACGCCGAGCTGGGCGAGGACCGCTACCGCCCTCACCCCCTGCTGCGCCGGATGGTGGCAGCCGGGCTCGAAACCTTTGGGGATCTATCCGGGGCCCTCGCCCCGGGAGATTTACTAACCCGCACAAAGGAGGCAACATGAAGCGAGTTTTGGTAGGACTGTTGGCACTTGGACTGGGGCTGGGCCTGGCCCAGCAGGCCCCGCTCAAAATCGGGGTAGTGGTCTCGGCCACCGGCCCCGCAGCCAGCCTGGGTATCCCCGAGCGCAACACCCTGGTTCTGCTGGAAGAACAGGTCAACCGGCGGGGCGGGGTAGCGGGTCGTCCGGTGCAATTTGTGATTATCGACGATGCTTCCGACACCACCCAGGCCGTGCGGGCCGCCCGGCGGCTTGTTCAGGAAGACCAGGCGCTGGCCATCATCGGCACCACCACCACCCCGGCCAGCCTGGGCATGATCGATGTGGTGGCCGAGGCCGGCGTGCCCAAAATCTCGATGGCAGCCAACTTAGAAATTGTCTTCCCGGTGGACGAAAAGCGGCGCTGGGTGTTTAAAACCCCACAGACCGAGCAGCAGATGAGCCAGCCCATCGTGCGGGACATGGCCGCCTCCGGGGTCAAGACAGCCGCTTACATCGGCTTTAACGACGCTTATGGCGAGGGCTGGGCGCGAGCCTTTGAGGCGGCGGCCCGCGAGGCCGGCATCCAGGTGGTGGCCTCCGAGCGCTTTGCCCGCACCGATACCTCGGTGGCCGGACAGATTCTACGCATCCTGTCCCGCAACCCCGATGCGGTTTTGATTGGGGGCTCGGGTACCGCGCCGGTGCTGCCCCAGCGCACCCTGCGCGAGCGCGGCTACCGCGGCCTTATTTATCAGACCCACGGCGTGGCCAACCCCGACTTCCTGCGGGTGGGTGGCGACGTGGTGGTGGGCACCCGGCTGCCCGCGGGCCCGGTGCTGGTCTTCGACCAACTGCCGCCCGACTTCCCCAACCGGCAGGTCGCCACAAGCTATGTCCAGCAGTACGAGTCGCGCTTTGGCATTGGCAGCTACTCCACCTTTGGCGGCCACGCCTACGATGCCTGGGCCATCCTGCGCCCGGCCCTCGAGCGGGCCTTGCGGCGTGAACAAACCACCAATCTGGCTGCCTTCCGCCGGGTGCTGCGCGATGAACTCGAGGCCACCCGAAATGTAGTGGGCACCCACGGTATCTTCAACATGTCGCCCACCGACCACCTGGGCCTGCGCTTCAACGAGGCGGCGGTCATGGTGGAGATTGTCAAAACGCCTGCTGGCAAGCTGGATTGGAAGCTGCTGCGCACCTTCAGGTAACGAGCTGGGGGCAGGGGTTTTGGTGGAGCTGGGGGCATCCCCTCGCTCCCCTCCCCCTGGCTCCCCCTCCCCCTGCTCTTTTCTTATGGACTGGACGATTGTTTCCTTTCTGACCGCAGACGCCCTGCAAAACGGCACTATCTACGCCTTGCTGGGCCTCGCGCTGGTTCTGGTTTTTGCGGTGACCCGGGTAATTCTGGTTCCACTGGGTGAATTTTTGGTGTTTGCCCCCCTCACCTACGTGTGGTTCCTGCCCTCCGAGGTCAGCGGGCTCAACCTAGAGGGCCAGATTCCCGGCACGGCCTGGCTGGCCGCCGCCATGTTGACCTGGTGGGCCGTTTTAGACCGAACAAACCTTAGACGGGTCGGATTGCTCCTGCTGGGCGCGCTCAGCGTGCTGGGCCTGGCCTGGTGGGGTGCCCAGGGGGTACCGATGTGGCTGGGCTGGCTTTTAGCCATCCTGGTGGTGCTGCCTATTGGCCCCGCTTCCTACCGGCTTTTTTTCGAACCTGCCAAGAACGCCAGCGTGCTGACCTATCTGATTATTGCAGTGGGTTTACACTTTGCCTTTATGGGTTTGGGGCTGGTGTTTTTTGGTCCCGAGCAGTTCCGCCTGCCCCCCATCCTGTCCGGGCAAACCACTCTTGGGCTCGTGCCGGTGAACAACCAGGCCTTCCTGGTGTACGGCTTTGCCTTGGTGGCTATGGTGGGGCTCTACCTTTTTTTTACCCGCAGCATCTTCGGCAAGGCCCTGCGGGCCTGCGCCGTCAATCGGTACGGGGCCCGGCTCCTGGGCATCAGTCCCAGTCAGGCCGGTTATGTTTCTTTTGGCATTGCCACGTTCATTGCCTGTGTGAGCGGGATGCTGCTGGCACCTCTGATCTCCCCGGCCTATTTCCAGGGCTTCTTGCTGGGGCTCAAGGGCTTCGTGGCCGGAATTCTGGGCGGCCTGGTTAGCTACCCACTGGCGGTGGTGGGGGCCTTGTTGGTGGGGGCTATGGAGTCGTGGGCTTCTTTCCAGGCCAGCGCCTATAAGGACGCCATCGTTTTTGCCCTGCTGCTGCCCATCCTGTTGTGGCGTAGCCTGCAAAGCCACGAAATCGGGGAGGAAGACTGATGAACCTCAGGCTTTCCCCCCTCACCCTGGCGGCCGTGGCGCTGGTGCTGTTGCTACCGGTTTTACTGCCCCCTACCTCGTTTTACCTGACTGTAGGCAACTACATTGCCTTTGGCGCGTTGGTCGCCCTGGGGCTTTATCTGCTCACGGGCCTCGCGGGCATGACCAGCTTTGGGCAAGCCGCCTTCATGGGTCTGGCCGCCTACACCAGTGCCCTCCTGACTATTGGCCAGGGTTGGAACCCCTGGTTCACCCTTCCCCTGGGGATTCTGATGGCGGTCGGCGGCGCTTTGGTTCTGGGAGGCATTACCGCCCGCCTCAAAGGCCATTACCTGCCGCTTTCGACCATTGCCTGGTGCATGGCCTTGTATATCGCCATGGGAAGCTGGATTGATCTGACCGGCGGACACACCGGCCTGCGCGGAATTCCTCCTATTTCTATCTTCGGCTTTACCCTGAACGACAGCCGAAGCTTTTTCTACCTGGCCTGGTTCTTTGTGTTGGTTGGGGCCTGGACCGCCTGGAACCTGACCAACAGCCGCAACGGGCGGGCCATGCGGGCCTCCAAGGGCGACGCCATTGCCGCAGCCAGTTTTGGCGTCAATCCGGCGGTCTTGAAACTCCAGGTTTTTGTGCTTTCGGCCATCTATGCGGGCCTGGCAGGCTGGCTTTATGTGCACTACCAGAAGTTCATCAACCCCACCCCCTTTAGTCTGGAAGCCTCCATCAAGTATCTGATTGCAGCGGTAGCCGGCGGGGTGGGGAGCATTCCGGGGGTCATTCTGGGCTCGGGGCTGGTGACGGGCCTCGAGGAAATCCTGAAGGGCCTCTTGCCGCGCATCTTTGGGCGCACCGGGAACTACGAAATCATCGCTTACGGCCTCATTCTGGTACTGATTTTGATGTTCGCCCCCAAGGGCCTGTGGACCTTCCTCGAGCGCTATTTGCCCAAGGCCCGGGCGCAAAACCCCAGCGGCAGCGGCCTGCCGACTCGACTGAGCAGCGGGCAGGCGGGCGAGGTGGTGCTCGAGGTGGACAACCTGACCAAGCGCTTTGGCGGCTTGTTGGCGGTCAATGGCATGAGCTTCCAGCTCCGTCGGGGCGAGATTCTGGCCCTCATTGGCCCCAACGGCGCGGGCAAGTCCACCTGCTTCAACATGATTACCTCGGTCTATGCCCCCAGCGAGGGTGCGGTGCGCTTCAAGGGCCAGGTCATATCGGGCCGCATGCCCTACGAGGTACACCGGCTGGGGATTGCCCGCACCTTCCAGCACCCCCACCTCTTTCCCGAGATGAGCGTGCTGGAAAACGCCGCTCTGGGCACTTATGCCCGAACCCAGCGGGGTCTGGTGGCCTCCATGCTTGGCTGGCAGGGGTCAGAGGAAAAAGCCGCCCTGGCCGAAGCCTACCGGGCGCTGGAGCGGGTGGGGCTAGCCCAGATTGCCCACCAAAAAGCCGATGGACTGGCGATTGGCCAGTTGCGCCTGCTGGAAATTGCCCGGGCCCTGGCCTCGGGGCCCGAGGTGCTGCTGTTAGACGAACCCGCCGCCGGACTCAGGGCCGGGGAAAAACGCCAGTTTGCCGCTCTAATCCGCAAGCTGGTGAACGAAGGGGTCACGGTGCTGCTGGTGGATCACGACATGGATCTGGTAATGGGACTGGTCGACCGGGTGGTGGTGATGCATTATGGGGAAAAGCTAGCCGAGGGTAGCCCTGCCGAGGTGCAGCGCAACCCCAAGGTGATCGAGGCGTACCTGGGGGAGGTGGCATGAACGGGGCCAAAAAGGAGCTGGCATGAGCGTGCTGGAAGTACAAAACCTCACCGTGCGCTATGGCGCTGTGGAAGCTGTGCGCAACCTGTCGCTCTCGGTGGGGGCGGGCGAGGCTATCACGCTCATTGGCCCCAACGGCGCGGGTAAGAGCAGCGCCCTCAAGGGGATTGTGGGGCTGGTGAATACCAGCGGCACGGTGCGCTACCAGGGGCAGACCCTGGCGCGCCGCAGCCCCGAGGCCCTGGCCACCCAGGGCCTGGTGATGGTGCCCGAGAAGCGTGAACTGTTTGCCTCGATGGAAGTAGAAGATAACCTGCTCTTAGGGGCTTTTTCTCGCTTCCAGCGGCGCGAAAAGGGCATCCGCGAAGACCTCGAGCGTGTCTATACCCTCTTCCCCCGCCTGCTCGAGCGCCGCAAGCAACTCGCGGGCACCATGTCCGGGGGGGAGCAGCAGATGCTGGCCATTGGGCGAGCCCTCATGGCTCGGCCCAAACTCCTGCTGCTGGACGAGCCCAGCCTGGGGCTGGCCCCGCTGATTGTGCAGGAGATTTTTCACATCCTGGGTCAGCTCAAAGCCCAGGGTACCCCCATCCTGGTGGTGGAGCAGAACGCCCGCATGGCCCTCAAACTGGCCGACCGGGGGTATGTGCTCGAGGCCGGTGAGCTGGTCATGGAGGGCCGGGGACAAGACCTGCTGCACGACCCACGGGTAATTGAGAGCTACCTGGGTATCCGCACCAAAACCGAAGCCGGATCATGACCGCCACCACCGACCCCTACATGCAGCTGCTGGGCCTGAAGACCCAGCTACTGGAGCCTGGCAAGGCCGTGGTAGCCGCTCAGGTGAAGCCAGAGCACCTCAACATCCACGGCTCTTGTCACGGCGGCTTCCTCTATAGCCTGGCCGATGCCGCTTTTGCCCTGGCCTCCAACGCCCACGGCACCCCCGCAGTGGCCCTCTCCACCCAGATGCAGTACTTCAAGGCCGTACGGGCCGGAGAATATCTGGAAGCCCACGCCAGCGAAGAAAACCTGGGCCGCCGCACCGCTACCTACCGCATCGAAATCCGCAGCGGCGAGCGGGTGGTGGCGCTGTTTACCGGCACGGTCTTCCGTATGGAAACCTCCGCCTAGGGGGGTTCGCCAAAACCCCTTGCCCAATAGAACCCCAGAGGGTAAAACACAGGACAATCATGGAAGCATACATTCTGGACGCTGTTCGCACACCGGTAGGAAAGCACGGAGGGGCCCTGGCCTCGGTGCGACCCGACGACCTGGGGGCCATTCCCCTCAAAGCCCTGTTGGAGCGCTCCGGCATCCCCGGTAGCGATGTGGAAGACGTGTACATGGGCTGCGCCAACCAGGCCGGCGAGGACAACCGCAACGTGGCCCGCATGGCCTTGCTGCTGGCGGGCCTGCCCATCCATGTGGGGGGCAGCACCATCAACCGCTTGTGCGGCAGCGGCTTAGACGCCGTGGCCAGCGCCGCTCGAGCCCTCATGCTGGGAGAGGGTCAGGTTTACATTGGGGGTGGGGTGGAAAGCATGAGCCGGGCCCCCTGGGTGGTGCCCAAGTCCGAGAAGGGCTTTGCTACCGGCAACGTGACCATGTTCGACACCACCTTGGGCTGGCGGCTGGTAAACCCCAGAATGAAGGAACTCTACGGCACCGATTCAATGGGCGAGACTGCCGAAAACCTGGCCGAGCAGTACAAGATTCCCCGCGAAGCCCAGGACCGCTTCGCTCTACAATCTCACCAGAAGGCCATCCGGGCCCAGCAGAGCGGGGTGCTGCAAAGTCAGATGGTGCCGGTGGAGGTAAAAGACCGCAAGGGCAATATCGAACAAGTCACCACCGACGAAGGGCCCAGGGCCGACACCAGTTTAGAGGCCCTGGCCAAGCTCAAACCCGTGTTCAGGCCGGGGGGCAGCGTTACAGCAGGCAACGCTTCTTCGCTGAACGACGGGGCCGCAGCGGTCTTGCTGTCTTCCAAAACCTACGCCGAGGCCCACGGGCTAAAACCAATGGCCCGGGTTCGCTCGATGGCGGTAGCAGGCGTGGAGCCGCGCATTATGGGCATTGGGCCGGTGCCCGCAACCCAGAAAGCCCTCAAGCGGGCCGGGCTTAACCTGGCCGATATAGGTCTGATAGAGCTCAACGAGGCTTTTGCCGCCCAGAGCCTGGCCGTGCTCTACGAGTGGGGCCTCGAGGCCGAGGACGAACGGCTGAATGTGAACGGGGGAGCCATCGCCATTGGTCACCCCCTGGGCTGTTCGGGGGCCCGTATCCTGACCAACCTCGTACACGAGATGCAGCGCCGGGGGGTGCAGTTTGGCCTGGCCACCATGTGCATCGGGGTGGGCCAGGGCATCGCCATGGTGGTGGAGCAGGTCTGAGGGCAGGCGGTATCATCTGGGTGTATGAAAGTCCTCGATCAGTTCAGCCTGAACGGCAAAACCGCCCTCGTGACCGGGGGCTCGAGGGGTCTGGGGCTGGAGATTGCCTGTGGCTTGCGCGAAGCCGGGGCCAAAGTTGCGTTGCTCGCCCGGCGGGAGAGCTTCTTCGAGGAGGCCCTGAAGCTCATACCGGACGCTCTAATCCTGGTGGGCAATGTTCAGGACGAAGGAAGCCTCGAGGCCGCCTTTGCCCGCACCGGCCCCATTGACATCCTGGTTAATGCCGCCGGGGTCACCTGGGGCCAGGACGCGCTGGAAGTACCGGTGGAAAAAATCCGCGAGGTACTGGACATCAACGTAACCGGGGCTTTCCTGGCCTCGCGCATTGCAGCCCGCAGCATGAAAACACGTGGCTACGGCAAAATTCTCAACATCGCCTCGGTGGCCGGGCTGGCCGGCAGCCCCAGCGAGGTCATGGACGCCGCCGCCTACTCGGCTTCCAAGGGGGCGCTCATTGCCCTCACCCGCGACCTGGCCGTCAAATGGGGGCCCTATGGCATCCGGGTCAATGCCCTGGCCCCCGGCTTCTTCCCCACCCGCATGACCGAGAAGCTGCTGGCCCGCACCGAGCAACTTGTGCGCGAGCGCACCCCTTTGGGCCGCATCGGCAAAACGGGCGAGCTGGCTGCCGCCGCCCTGTACCTGTGCAGCCCGGCCTCGGACTATGTGACCGGGCAGGTTCTGGCCGTGGATGGGGGGATGACCGCCTTATGAGCGCAGCCTTCCCCCTGCCCAAGGGCCATGGCCTGATCCGCCGGGCCAACCGCGTCGACCTGCCCGAGATTGTAAGGCTCCTGGCCGACGACCCCCTGGGGCAAACTCGAGAAGCCTTCACCAACCCCCTGCCCGAGAGCTACTACCGGGCCTTCGAGGCAATCGAGGCCGATCCCAACCAGTTTTTGGCGGTGGTGGAGCAGGAGGGCCGCATTGTGGGCACCTTTCAGCTCAGCCTTATACCGGGCATATCACGTCAGGGGGCTTGGCGCGCACAGATCGAGGCGGTTCGCATTGAACATACCCTGCGCAACCAGGGTCTGGGCCGGGTGATGATGGAGTGGGTTATAGAGTACGCCCGGCAGCGAGGCTGCGCACTGGTACAGCTCACCACCGACAAATCGCGCCGAGACGCTCACCGCTTTTATCAGCGCCTGGGCTTCATCTCCAGCCATGAAGGTATGAAGCTCAAGCTCTAAGAGGTACCTATGCCGATGTTTCAACCCGAACTCGAGACCCTCCCCCGTCCCAAGCTCACCGAGTTGCAAAGCCAGCGCTTGCGCGAGCAGGTGGCCTACGTGTACGAGCGCATACCCTTTTACAAGCAAGCCTTCGACGAACGAGGGGTCAGGCCCTCTGACATTCGCGGCATCGAAGACCTGCACAAACTGCCCTTTACCAAAAAGAAAGACCTGCGCGACACCTATCCTTTCGGCCTGTTTGCCGTGCCCCGCCACGAGCTGGCCCGCATTCACGCCTCCTCCGGCACCACCGGCAAGCCCACCGTGGTGGGCTACACCAAAGGCGACCTCGAGGTGTTCGCCGAGGTGGTGGCCCGCTCCTTGGCCGCGGCGGGGGGGCGGCCCGGCATGATGCTGCACAACGCTTATGGCTACGGCCTGTTTACCGGTGGGCTGGGCCTGCACGGCGGCGCAGAAAAGCTGGGCATGATTGTGGTGCCCATCTCCGGCGGCATGACCGACCGGCAGATTATGCTCATCCAGGACTTCAAGCCCGAGATGATCTCCTGCACCCCCTCTTATGCCCAGACCCTGGCCGAGGAGTTCAAAAAGCGAGGGGTGGCCCCCGAGGAAATTAGCCTTCAGTACGCCATTCTGGGGGCCGAGCCCTGGACCGAGACCATCCGCCAGAGCGTGGACGCCGGGCTGGGGGTCAAGGCCACCAACATCTACGGCCTCTCGGAGATTATCGGCCCCGGCGTCTCCAACGAGGACGTCAACGAGCGCGAGGGGCTTTCGTACATCTGGGAAGACCACTTCTACCCCGAGGTTGTAGACCCCGAGACCGGCGAGCCCCTGCCCGAGGGCGAGGTGGGGGTGCTGGTTCTCACCACCCTGACCAAAAAAGCCATGCCCATTCTGCGCTACTGGACCGGCGACCTGACCTACATTACCCGTGAACCCGGCCCTTCCGGACGCACCCACGCCCGCATGGCCCAGATTCGAGGCCGCACCGACGACATGCTGATTGTGCGCGGGGTCAATGTCTATCCCACCCAGATCGAGGCGGTGCTGAAGGAAATACCCGAGGTAGCCCCGCACTACCAGATTGTGCTCACCCGCGAGGGCACCATGGACGAGGTGGCGTTGAAGCTCGAGGTCTCCGAGCCCTTCTTCCGCGAAATTGGCCAGCAGTTGCTTTCCGACGAGGTCATCGAGGCCGACCACCGGCTGGCCCACCTGCGCGAAAAGGTGTCCAGGAAAATCAAAGACAACGTCGGCATCTCGGTGCGGGTCTCGCTCATCAACCCCGGCAGCGCCCCCCGCAGCGAGGGCGGTAAGCTCAAGCGGGTGGCAGACCTGCGCAAAATAAGCTAAAAGCCCATAGCGGATGGCCATGAGCCAAGCAGAAACAACGCTATCCGCTACCCGCTATTCGCTATCGGCAAGATTATGAAACCCATTCCCATTGGCTACCAGGCCACTTTCGAGACGGTAGTTAGCGATGAAATGACCGTGGACTTCGAGCACGCGGACGACCCCCAGCTCGGCAAACTGCACCCGGTTTACGCCACCTACTGGATGGCCAAACACATGGAGCTGGCCGGCCGCAAGATTATTCTGCCCTTCCTGGAAGAAGGCGAGGAGGGCATTGGCTCCAAGGTCAGCGTGGACCACCAGGCCTCCGCCCTGCCCGGCATGAAGGTTCGCGTGGTCGCCGAGCATTTGCGCACCGAGGGCAACCGCGTACACGCCCGCTGCACGGCTTGGAACGAGCTGGGTGACCGGATTGGCGAGGGCTACACCGAGCAGGTTATATTGCCCAGGGCCAAGCTGTTGCGCATATTTGAGAAGCTACAAGAGCGCTGGCAGGCCAGCCGTGACCGGCCTGCCGACCGTTGAATCCTGCGCTACCTCGAGCGTTCCACCGCAGCCGCGCCCCCACCCCGGCGCACTGGCTCGGCAGCCGCCGTTACCGAGCCGTCTGGATTGAAAGCAATGGCTGTAAGGGCCCCAATTTCGGCGGTAGGGGCCCACCGATGGCCCAGCCCCAGGAGGGCCTGGGCCTCCGGGCTTCGTTCGAAACCTCCGTCTACACCTGTGGTCTGCAGGTTGCGCTGGCTCAGGCGGGGCGCGGCCAGGGCCTGGTCAATGGGCATGCCAAAGTCGAGCACATTAATTAGCGTCTGAAGTACCGTGGTGATGATGGTGGCACCGCCGGGCGAGCCCAAAGCCAGCACCGGTTTTCCATCGCGGAAGACCAGGGTGGGGCTCATGCTGCTGCGCGGACGCTTGTAAGCCTCGGGGCTGTTGGGGTGAGGAACGGCTGCATCGAAGTCAGTGAGTTCGTTGTTGAGCAAGAAGCCGTACCCCGGTACCACCATGGCGTTGCCGCCGGTGGACTCGATGGTAAAGGTATAAGAAACAATATTGCCTTCCTTGTCGCTCACGGTGAGGTGGGTAGTGGACTCCCCTTCCCAACGCTGTGTTTGCGCTCTTGGTCTCAGCGGGGTGGAGGGGTCTTGCTGGAAGGGATAGGGGTCCCCTGCCTGCACCGAACCCTCGGCGGCCCGCTCACCGATGGCCTTGCGGCGTTCTTCGGCGTATTTCTTGGAGAGCAAGCCGGCCATGGGTGCATCCAAAAACTCGGGGTCTCCCATGTAGGCGTTGCGATCGGCAAAAGCCAGACGGGAAGCCTCGAGGTACAGATGCAGCGCCCGCTCGCGGGGCAGGGCCTTAAGATCGAAACCCTCGAGCAGATTCAGGGCCAGGGCGATGGTAGGCCCTCCACTGCTGGGCAAACCCATTCCGTAGAGGGTATAGCCCCGGTAGCTACTCACAATCGGCTGACGGATGCGCGCTTCGTAGTTGGCCAGGTCCGCAAGGGTCATGCGGCCCGGACGGATGTTGGCGGTCACCTCGGGCGCGATGGGCGGGTTGTTGACCGTATTGACAATGGCCTGGGCGAGGGGGCCTGTATAGAAAGCACGGCTTCCCCCCGAGGCCAGGAGCAAGTAGGTACGGGCCAGGTCGGGGTTACGAAAAGTAGAGCCCACCGCAGGTACATTGCCGCCCGGCAGAAAAAGAGCGCTGGTGGAGGTGAAGTAGCGGAAGCGCTGGAGGTTGGCCTGGGTCTGGGCAGCAAAAGTGGCATCGACCGTAAAGCCCTGCTGCGCTACCCGAATGGCCGGCTGCAAAACCCGGCCCAGGGACATGGAGCCATAACGGGCCAGGGCTTCCTCCCAGCCCTTGACCGTGCCGGGAACCCCGACCGAAAGACCGCTGTTGACCCGCTCGGCAAAGGGCAGCGGCTGACCGTTGGGGCCGTTAAACACGCTGGGATTGAAATAGGCCGGGGCCACCTCCCGGTGGTCGATGGTCACCACCCGTTTATCCTTGGCCAGGTAGACCACCATAAAGCCCCCACCGCCAATTCCGCAGGAGTAAGGCTCGGTCACCCCCAGCACCGCTGCGGCGGCCACTGCGGCATCGATGGCGTTCCCGCCCTGGGCCAGGATGTCCATAGCGGCGCGGGTCGCCAGGGCATCCACAGTGGCGGCGGCACCCCCGGTGCCCGTGGCTGTCGGCTGGGCCAGTCCGAAACCCAGCATGAAAAGGAGTATTGCTGCATATTTTTTCATGCCCTTTGTTATATTGAGCAGATATACCGACTGAATGTAACATAGGTTAATAAAGCGGCGATAGGAATCGCCGTTGCACACCTACAACCCCCACTGGGCTATTTTGTGAATGTGAAGCGCCTGCCTCTTTTCCCTCTTCCCGAAACGGTGGTCTTTCCTGGGCTCCTCATTCCGCTTTACATCTTCGAGGAGCGCTATAAACAGATGGTGCGCGATTTGCTGGCCCAAAGCGAAGACCAGCGGCGGTTTGTCATTACCCTGGCTACCGCGTCGGGCCCCCGCGAGGTGGGGGGCTACGTGGACTTGCTGGCTGCTTCTGAAAACCCCGATGGCACCTTCAACATCGTCTGCCGGGGCGGCGACCGGTGCCGTGTGGAGGGCGTGGGGGTTTTCGAAAAAAACCTCTATCAGACAACCCTTGACATTCCTTACTTGCTCGAGCGCAGCGCCCGTAGCGAAGAGATTGTGGCGGCCTGGGACGCCATGGACACCTTTCGCAGCTACATGGCCGGGCTTGCCGACCCCGCAGCCCTGGAAGAGGCCATTGCCAACCTGCCCGACGACCCCCTTTATCAGGCTTCCTTTTTGTGCGTTAACCTGCGGGTATCGGCTGCGGACCGGCAAGCGCTGCTGGAGGCGCCCTCCCTCATTGCGCGGCTCGAGCTCGCCCAGGCCCTCATGCGCCAGGGCTCTATCTCGAGCACCACGGCTGAAGCTTGAGGCCATCGTGCTTCCCTCCACCAGTACGCACTGCGCGCGGTGTAATGGTCCCGAAGACCGCTCTAAACCACCCTGCGCCGCACCTGGGCCAGGGCCAGGCTAAGAACCAACAGCCCAGCGGCCAGCAGGGAAAAAACCGCCGTCGCCTCATCGCGACGAACCCGCCACGTCATCTGACGGGTCAGGGTGCGGTAGGCCTCTTTGAGCTTGGCCGCCGAGTCCACAAAGAAATATTCTCCGTCGCCCACCCGGGCAATCTCCTTGAGGGCCTCTTCGTCGAACTGCGCGGCCAGCGCATACTGTTCGGGCAGTCCCGGCACCGGGCCTTCGGAGGTACGGCCAATACCAATAGCATGCACCCGAATCTTAAGGCGGGCCGCCTCCTGGGTAGCTTCTACCGGGTCCACCCCGGCCAGACTGCGACCATCGGTAAGCAGGATGATACTGGCCAGGCTCCTGGGGTCTGGGGCCTCGGCGCGTTCGGACAACGGCGGCAGAGCCATAATGCTCTCCAGAATGGCGTCGCCGATGGCGGTGCCGAGGTTCAGCTCGAGGAAGTCCACCGCCTCGAGCAAGCGCCCCCGGTCGGTGGTGAGGGGTACTACCAGTTGAGCGTCGCGGGAAAAGGTCACCAGAGCCACCCGCATGCCCTCCGGCAGTTCACGAATAAAAGTACGCAGCGCAGCTCTAGCAGCCTCGAATCGACTGGGCTGCACGTCGGTAGCCTGCATCGAGCGGCTGATGTCCACCGCCAGCACCACCGCCGCCCTGGGGTCGGCCTGCAAGACCGGAAGGGTCGGGCGGGCCAGGGCAACAACAGCCATAACCAGCGCCAGCAAATACAACCCTGCCGAGAGGTGCTGTCGCCAGTTTTGGGCTCGCCTCGAGATCCGCGCCAGCATGGCCACATCCGGGTGCAATACCACCGATTCGGCTGGCGGGCGTAGACCCTGCCGGTATAGCCAGACCAGCAGGGGTACCAAGAGCAACAAACCCAGGGCCCACGGCCAGATAAACATCATTCAAACCACCTGCCGCCTCAAAGCCGACCCACCAATGCTAAAGCCGAGTAACAGCGCTGCCAACAAGCTCAGGATACCGCTGACCTCGAGGGTCTGGGACTGCAGCACCCTCAAAATGATAAGTCTGAGCGTTAGCAGATTCCAGCGTGCCAGAAAACCCATCGCCCCTCCCCTAAGGTACCCGGCGCTGCCAGCGCAGGCTCAGGCCCGCGGCAAGAATCATCAGCAGGGCCGCCAATGCTGAGAGTAGCGAGGCAATTTCGGTTTTGGTGCCCTCCCAGCGAATCACCGTGCCCAGTTCTTTGGCAATGGCCTTGAGGGCCTCCTCGGTGGGGGGGTAGGTGTTTTTGCCACCCGTGGCCTGCGCCAGTTGCTCCATGTTCCTTGGTTCGAAGGGGATGTAATAGCTGCGCCCCTCAATCTGGGCCACTGTACCCCCTGGTTGCCCCATGGGGAAGGTGAAGAGCTTGACGTTGGCATTTTTGGCAAAACGGGCCGCGATCTCGAGGCTGTTGCGGGTGGGCAGTCCGGGGTTGGTGCTCACGTTAGAGGCTCCGTCCGAAAGAATAACCACACTCCCCGGCGGCAGATCTTGTGGAGACTGGGCCTGCTCGGGCGCGGGCAGGTCGGGCACCCCCTGCAAGGGGTCGGGCTGCCCCAGGCCAGGGGGTTGCAATTCGGCAGGAGGCTTGAGGTTCTTGCGCCCGGGCAGCATCCGCACCCCGGTCACGATGGCGTTCTCGATGGAGGTGTTTTGGGCCGGTTTGAGGCGCTCGATGGCCTCCAGGAGCTTTTGGCGGTCGGTGGTGGGCATCACCAAGGCCGAGGCCGAGTCGGAAAAGCTGACCAGCCCAATCTGGGTGGTAGGAGGTGCTAGCTCGATGAACTTGCGGGCCGTGGCCTTGGCGGCCTCCAGGCGGCTGGGGTTGAGGTCGGCGGCCAGCATGGAGCGCGAGGTATCCACCGCCAGCACGACGGCGGCCTTGTTGGTGGGCAAGGGCGGGCTGGCCACCGGACGGGCCGCCGCAAAAAGCAGAAGGAACAAAGCCAGCAGTTGCAGAGCCAGCGGCCAGCGCACGTGGGCTTTAGGCGGTTGGCGCACCACCGAGGGGAGCAAGCGGGCATCGGCAAAGGCCTCGGCGGTGCGCTCCCGCCGTCGGTTGGCCCACACCAGCAGGCCCATAAACAGCGGGATTAGTAGCAAGAGCCACAAAAAAGCAGGCCAGGTGAAACTCATCTTCGCCCCCTTCTGCGTAAGGTGAACTTGAGCAAGGGTTCTACAATTTCCTGGGCCGTGGACAGGTTGAGCACATCCACCTGGGCGGCCCGCAGGGTGCGCTCGAGCATGGCTTCTCGGGCCTGCACCAACGCCGCGTGGGCACGGCGAACCCGGGGGTCGCTGGTATCAATCCAGATCTCTTCACCGCTCTCCGGGTCGCGCATGCGCAGTTCGCCGGCTCTGGGCAGCTCTTTTTCGGCAGGGTCGAAGATGCGCACCGCCACCACATCGTGCCGGTAGGCCAGCCGACGCAGTCCCTGCGTCCAAGGGAGCGCCTGCTCCGGTTGGGGGTTCAGGAAGTCGGACACCACAAAGAGCAGGGCCCTGCGCTTGAGGGTTTTGGCAATGTGCTCCAGGGCTTGCTCCAGGGAAGCGTGCGGCGCACGGGATGGTGCGGCTTGCCCCTGGCCGAGCGCCAGCAAGCCATACAGCTCGTGCAAAATTCGCAGGGCCTGCCGACGGCCCGTGCCCGGAGGCACCACCCGCATGCCGGCCTCCGAAAAGCCGATGGCCCCCACCTTATCCCCGTGGCGGGCCACGATGGCCGCCGCCGTACCGACAAACTCCAGCGCCTCCTCTGCCTTCAGCACCCGCCGGGTGCCAAACCGCATCGAGGCCGATAAATCCACCACCAGCCAGACCGTGACCTCCTTCTCTTCGCGGTACTGCCGGATGTGAATCTTGCCGGTGCGGGCGGTCACGTTCCAGTCGATGCGGCGCACTTCGTCGCCGGGCTGGTACTCCCGTACCTCGGCTAAGTCCAGGCTGGGACCGTAGAAAAAGCCGGTGTAATCGCCAAACAAAAAACCGTCCAGGCGCTTCAATACCTTGAACTCGAGCTTCCGCAGGAGCTCCGCCGGTAGCTCGCGTGAAGGGGGCATGGCCTCTTTGGGCTCTGGCGTCAGGGTGATTTCAATTTTGTTTTTGCTGGCTCGTCGAAAGAGCATAGGCCACCACAGCTTTAGGTTGCGCTAGGCCGAAGGATTTTCCGTAACCGTTGGGCGGGTATCACGGTAGGGGTCGCCAATGTGCACCTTGGGCAAAGGGGTAGCGGCGATAATCTTCTGTACCACTTCCTCGAGCTTCACCTCGTCGGCCAGGGCCTCGTAGGAAAGAATCACCCGGTGGCGCAACACCTCGGGGGCCAGGTCGCGCACGTCCTCGGGCAGGGCGTACTCACGGCCCCGTACAATCGCCAGGGCTTTGGCGCCCAGAATCAGGTTCACGCTGGCGCGGGGGCTTCCACCAAAGCTGATGTACTTTTTCAGGTTCGACAACCCTACCTCGCCGGGGTCGCGGGTCGCGCGGGTGAGCCGCACGGCATATTCGGTCACGGCCTGGTGGACATGAACCTGGTCGGCCATGGCCTGCAAGTAGCGCAGGTCGTCACCACTGAGCACCTCGGCTACCCGCTCGAACTTGGTAGAAACTCGGTCTACCACGGTCATCTCCTCGTAGAAGGCAGGGTAGTCGATCCAGACCTTGAACATAAAGCGGTCTACCTGGGCTTCGGGCAGGAAGTAGGTGCCTTCCGACTCGATGGGGTTCTGGGTGGCCAGCACCAAAAAGGGGTCGGGCAGCTTGAAGGTCTCGTGGCCGATGGTGACCTGCCGCTCCTGCATGGCCTCCAGCAGGGCGGACTGAATCTTGGCGGGGGCCCGGTTAATTTCATCGGCCAGAATCAGGTTGGCGAAAATCGGGCCCAGCTCCACCTCGAAGTTGGCTTCTTTGGGGTTGTAGATGCGCGTACCCACCAGGTCGGCAGGCACCAGGTCGGGGGTGAACTGGATGCGCTTGAAGCTGGCCCCAATGGCCTCGGCCATGGTCTTGATGGCCAGGGTTTTGGCCAGTCCCGGCACCCCTTCAATCAGGATGTGGCCCCGTGCCAGGAGCGCCACCACCATGCGTTCTAACATCAGGTCTTGACCGACAATTACCTTCTTGACTTCCAGCAACAGGGTGCGCAACTTGGCGGCAGCATCCATCACGGCTTGGGGCTCGAGGGAGGGTTTGGGGGCTTCACTCATAAAAAACCTCTTCGGCTAACTTATTTGCATTGGTTTCAAATGGACTGATCGGGGTTGCTTTCAGGAGGGGTGGGAGCGGGTGCAGGCATGGGCGGCGTAGGCGGACTCGGTATGTAGGGGGTGCTGGGGTCGAGCGGAATGAGTTCTGGAGAACCTCCAGGCCTCCCAGGGCCCGGCATGGAGCCGCCAGGCCCTGGCATTTGCTGTCCGGGCAGGTCAAAGCGGAATAGCTGACCATCCTGGTAAATCAGGATGGGGCACTCCTCGCCCTGGCCCTGTCCCGGTTGGGGCTGGCCTGGCCCTGGCTGAAGCGGAATTAACTCGCGGGGATCAGGTGCGGGCAGGAGTTGCTGCTGGTCAAACTGAACCGCTTGAAACCGAACCCCCCGCTGGGTCTGCGAAGCCTCCCCCGGTTGTGGTTGCGCCGAAAGGCGGCCTGCCACAAACCCCGTGCCCAACAAAGCCATCGTAGCCAGGCCCAACCCAAGGGGTTTGAGCAACGAACCCAGTCTGACCTGTTCCATGCTTTACTTTATGATGCAATACTGGGTTCAATCTGAGAATGTTCTACGATTAGGGCCTAAGCTTCTCATTCCCGCGCCCGAACAGGCGGTCATTTGATCTCTACCCCCGACCACTTCTCCAACAGTCGGGCCACAGCGGTGTGATCTACCTCGGCAGCGCCCACTTCGCGTTTGGCAATCTCGAAGAACTCCCGCACCTGCCGAAGCATGGGAGCCGGGGTTCCGGCGGCCTCGAGCACCTTTACACAAATACCCATATCCTTGGCCAGCAAACCCAGGGCGAAGGTGTTGGGAAACTGGCGTGAAACGACCCGCTGGCCGAACAAATTCTCGCTCACATTCGAGCGCCCCGAGGAAGCATTGATGACCTCCAAGGCCAGCCCGGCATCCACCCCTTGCTTGACCAGGGCCACCATGCCCTCGCTCAAGGCCCACAGGTTCACCGCCAGCAGGGCGTTGTTGACCGCCTTGACCGCATGGCCCGACCCCAGCGGCCCCACGTGCACAATCTTGGCGGCGTAGACTTCCATCACCGGCTTGGCCCGGGCAAAGTCCTCCGGCGAGCCCCCCGCCATAACGGTTGCCCTGGCCTGCATCGCACCAACGACACCCCCCGACAGACAGGCGTCCAGGTACGATACCCCCCTCTCCTTTAGCATCTGGGCCGTCTTCTTAGCCAGCTCCGGTTCACCCGAGGTGTGGTCTATCCACAGCATCCCGGGGCGCAAGTACGGCAAAAGCTTCTGGGCGAGTTCGTCAACCTCGAGGGAAGTGGGCAGACAGGTCAAGAGAATATCGGCTAGGGCCACCTCGGGAAGATCCACGGCCCTCGAGCCAAACTCTTTGGCATGGGCCTCGGCCTTGGCAAAGGTGCGGTTCCATACCAGGGTCTCGTATTTTTTGGCCAGGTGCCCCGCCATCGGATAACCCATAGCCCCAAGTCCGATAAATGCCGTTCTCACATGCGCTTCCTGATCTTGAAAAACCATAGCCAAACTATACCGTCAAGCGCTTTCGTTGGTCTCGGCAAGCACCTTATGCGATGGAGCAATGTGCTCAAATTTTTGCTGCCAGATTTGGGTTTGCCTGGCTTTATACCAACCTTAGTAGAGTTAGTTCTGAGGGTCATCCCAAGCTCCCTCATCCGGCGACACCCCCGACTGATGCATGTGGCTACCTGGACCAGAAGCCCAGCCCGCGCATGTAGCCGAAAACCTGACATTGCAGACAAGAACCGATGCTCGTCTGCTTGCTCGAGATTCGGTTGGGAGCAGCGCAATACCCTGGCCATCGGCCAGTGGGTGAAAGACCAGCGGCATTTTTTTTACTAAACAGGGAGCCTATCTGTACCCGCTGGGGTCAACGAAGGCTACCCTCTCCCCTTACCGTTTGCTCTGGGCTTTGAGCAAGCTCTTGGCGCATTTTGGTTTATCGCAAAATGCCGGCAATAACTATGCTGGCAATCAGGGTGCCGACAAAAGCCACCGCCAGGGTGATCCAGATTTTGCCACTTTCGCGCAGGTTCATGCTCGACTGCACGGCCAGGTAGGCAAAGTAGACGTTAATAACCAGCGCCCCAATGGCCAGTAAAGGAATCAAGAAGACGCCAATTAACGTGATGAGCAGAATCAGGCTGACCACCGCAAACAGTACACTGATGGGCGCCCAGAACAACGCAAACGTGTAGGCCACATTGTCGAGCGTACCGGTGCCGCCCTGGGTCTTGCCAATGTAGTGCACCAGGTAGGTAAAGATCAGGAAACCCACCAGGGTACCAATAATGCCGTTCAAAAAAGCCCCCAGGCCGCTGCCCAGACTGAATAGGCCGGTGATCACGGCGGCAATCAGCATGTAGATCAGCGCATCCCGCAGGGTGCCTTTGTTTTCGTATTGCTCAAAGGTTTCCACGCTGGGTTTGGTGAGCACCTGAATGCTCTGGCTGACCATATTCATTACGGTATCGGTAATGGACGGTGTGGTATTCATAACATGACCCCCCGGTTTTTGGTACATGTGTAGTTTACAACCAAATCCAATCCAACGCTTTTCCTCGAGGGCCCTTACCCTCTCATCTAAAAGCCAAATAAGATTAGAGCCATGCGTTTTTGGTTCGTTCTCATGGTTGTTCTGGGCCTGGCCTGGGCGCAGGACGCACCCGAGCAAGCCCCGGCGCCCCCCAGTTCACCTGGCGCGTACTCGATTGCCCGTATCGTCTCGATGGGTGATAAGAGCGCGACTGTGCGGGTTGGTGAGAAGCTCAAGGAAGCGGAGTTTCCCACCGAATCGGCGGCCTTTCGCACGGGGCAGCAGGTGGTGGTGTACGAGGCCGACGGCAGAACCTATATTGCAGAACCCTACCGCATCCCCTACCTGTGGGGCTTGCTCGGGCTGTTTGTGCTGGTAACGGTAACCCTGGGGCGCGGCAAAGGTTTGCGGGGTCTGTTGGGAACTGCCGCCAGCATGGCGGTACTGGCCTTTTTTGTGGTGCCGCAAATCTCGGCCGGAAATAACCCCCTGCTAATCACCTTTGTGGGCGCTTTTGGCATCCTGGCGCTTTCGATTTACTTTGTTCACGGAATCAACCGCAAGACCACCGCGGCCCTGATTGGAACCACCTTTGCCACGCTGGTGGCCCTGGTGCTTTCCGTACTGCTGACCGAGTGGATGCAGTTTACCGGCCTCACTTCGGAGGAGGCCTTCCTGGCCCGTTTCCAGCTAGGGGGCAACCTCGATCTGGTCTCGCTGTACCTGGCCGGGGTGGTGGTGGGGGCGCTGGGGGCCCTGAACGATGTAACGGTAACCCAGGCTGCAGTCGTTCAGGCGCTGGTGCAGGCCAACCCCCGCTACAGCCTTCGGGAGCTTTACACCAGGGGCATGACGGTGGGCTTCGACCACATTGGCAGTCTGGTCAACACCCTGATTCTGGCCTATGCAGCGGGTACACTGCCTTTACTGCTGCTGATTAGCCAGAGCGATGTTCCGCTGGTGCTACTGATAAATAACGAGACCTTTGCCGCCGAAATTGTCACCATGCTGGTGGGTTCGCTGGCCCTGGTACTGGCGGTTCCGCTCACCACCCTGATGGCCGCCTGGCTGATGCGGGGACGAAAGCTGGACTACATCGAGCGAAGGTGGCCGGGGCAATGAGGGGTGTTTAACCCACAAGAACCACGCGCTTTGAATGCAACCTCGAGCGCGGCGTGACAATTCTCATGGGATAGCAATACAATTACGTTAGATGCGATACATTTTGGCTCTGTCGTTCTGTTTGGCCTCTCTGGGACTGGCTCAACCTCGAGTAGGCACCGAAGATGGCCTGACCCGACTGGTATTTGGCATTCCCAGCGAAGCAAGGTTTAGCCTGAAACGTGAAGGCAACCAGGTTTCCATACGCTTCCAGGGCACTCTGCCCCGAACCTTGCGGGCTTTGCTGAACACGCCGCAGGTTGTCGGCTACAGAGCCACCCCCAGTCCGGGTGGCTCGATTTATGTGGTGACGCTGCGGGCCGGTGCCAGCTACCGTACCCAGGAGCTCGCCAATCCCCGCCGCCTGGTACTGGAGGTGCGCAGCAGCAGCCAGCCCGCGACCACTACCCAGCCCCGACCCCGCAACGGTTCCCGTGCGCCCACTGCGGTGGTGGTGTTGGATCCCGGCCATGGAGGGGTTGACCCCGGCGCAGTGGGTCTGGTGCAAGAGGAAGAGGCCGTACTGGAAGTGGCCCTACGCACCAAACGACTCCTCGAGGCCAGAGGCATTCGGGTCATCCTGACGCGCACCACCGACCGACATCTCTCGGCCAACAAGGCCACCGACCTGGGGCTACGGGCGGCCATGGCCGATAGCAAACGCACGCTCTTTGTTTCCATCCACGCCAACGCCGCCGAACGGGTCGCGCAGGGGATTGAGGTGTACTACTTTGGCGAGACCATCGATCAGCGGCTTTTGTCTAAGGCCATTCTGGAAAACGGTGGGGGCGCGCTGGGGCAGCGCCTGACCCGCGAGGCCCAGGGCGTGGCCCAGCGCCTCATGCGCGACCTCATCGCCCAGGCCAACCTCAAGTTTTCCGAGCAACTGGCCCTCAAAACCTTGCGCTCCCTGGTGCGCGAAACCGGTGCAGTAAGCCGGGGTGTCCAAACCGCACCTTTTTACGTGATCCGCAACGCCCGCATTCCGGCCATTCTGGTGGAGATTGGCTTTGTCAATCACCCCGCTGAAGGCAAAAAGCTAGCCACCAGCGCGTACCGGCAACAGCTTGCGAGCGGGCTGGCGGGGGGAATTATTGCTTTTTTGAACAGTGGCCATGCCCAGCGCTAGAACGGGCTTCGCTGGGCTGGAAAAACCTTACTTTCACGCAAAATAGGCTGCACCCAGTGCTCCCAAATGTCCAGGGAGCTTCGGGCCAGCTTGGGAAGGTTCGTAAGCTGTTGTCGACGATAGTCCAGACCATATCGGCCTGCAATCCATGCCTCATAGGCACTTACAAAAGGTCTGAAGTATTCCGTACCTGCGTCGAGGTCACAGGGCTTCCTGCGGGCGGATAGTTCGGGCAGGCCATCGGCATTCTCCAGCCAGCCAAAGGATTCACTGGGGCGGTGGTATAGCAACACCCCGTCGGAGCGTAGTAGCCAGGCTGCCGTCGAGTGAAGCCCAACCTGGCCTTTGAGGTATAGGCTCGAGCCCCGGCCTGTTGGACTTGGATTTTTCTGGAAACCATAGGCCAGCAGGCTACCGGTGAGCGCGTCCTGGCCCCACAGCCAGAACTGCACCAGCATCGGGTTCTTTAGGTGTGGCATGGGCTCAGGGCTCTACTTGAAGACCCGACAGATAGCCTGCCCGTTGGCCTGGATGAGTTTGAGGTAGGTATTGACTGTGTTGTCGAAGGCGTCGGAGTAGATACGGGCGATCCTGGCCCCGGTGGCCTCGGCCAGCGCCCGCGCCTGGCTTTGAGAGAACTGGGGCTCCACAAAAATCACCCGGACATTTTCCTTCTTCATGGCCTGGGCCAGCCGGGCCAGACTGGCCGGGCCGCGTTCCTGTCCGGCAAAGTCGGCAATGGTGCCGATGCTTTTGAGCCGGTAGTGGCGGTTGAAGTAACGGAGCGCCTCGTGCTGGGAAACCAGAACGCGCCGGTTCTGTGGAATCTCGGCCAGGCAGCGTTGTACGGCGGTATCGGCCTGGCGGATCTGGGCAATATAACGCGATGCATTCTGGGTATACATAGAGCGTCCGGCAGGATCCACTGCCGAGAGGATATCGCGGATTTTCTCCACGTAGCGGATGCCGTAGGTGGGGTCGAGCCAGAGGTGGGGGTCGTACCCGGCGTGTTCGTGACCGTGCTCATCAGCATGGGCTTCTTTTTCACCGGCCTTGATCAGGTCTGGCATTCCATCGGCCAGCTCGACGATGCGGGCGTTTTGGGGAAGCTGGGCCTCGAGCTTCTCGAAAAAGGGCTCGAGGGAGAGTCCATTGGCAAAAAAGACCCTGGCCCGGCTGATGGCCTGGACTACTGACGGGCGCGGCTCAAAGCTGTGTGGGTCACTGCCGTTGGGGACGACCTGCACCACACTGACACGGCTTCCTCCCACATTACGCACCATATCGGCAATAAAGCCCGTGGTCGCTGCGACCTGTACCGGCTGAGCCAGGCCCACACCCAGCCCGAGCATCAGCAAAAATCCCATTGGGAGAATAAATTTCATGCAAACCTCCTGTTACGCCAACTATTCATAATGATAAATCGTTATCATATTGTCAAGACCCGGGTTTGCTATTCTGAAAACTATGGAACGCTCGACCCGCCAGCGGCAGGCTATTCGAGAGGTGATGACCGAACTCAACCGCCCGCTCTCCCCTACCGAAGTCCTCGAGGCCGCCCGCGCTAAAGTCCCGGGCCTCGGCATCGCCACGGTCTACCGCACCCTCAAAAGCCTGATCGAGGAGGGCAGCGCCGTAGCGGTCGAACTTCCCGGCGAAGCACCTCGCTACGAGCTAGCAGGCAAAAAACACCATCACCACTTCCACTGCACCAGGTGTGGCAAGGTCTTCGAGCTCGAGGGCTGCCCGGGCGATTTTACCTTCATGGTGCCCAAAGGTTTCAAAACCGAAAAACACGAAATCGTGCTCTATGGACGCTGCACCGATTGCTTGCACTAGCCATCTGATTACCAGAACAAGACGCACTGGAATGAACGCTGTTCGTGCCAGGTGTCATACTGGATTCAAATAGATAGTTTAAAAAACCAAAAAACCCACAAGTTGTCTTTTTGAGTCCTGGAGCACACCCCTCCCGAACGGTCGGTGAAAAAAGCCTCCCTTTCCAAGGGGCGGCATCGCCCTCCGCTACGCAGGTAACTTAGGTCGGGTTAGTTCGTCACCGTTCGGCAACGAATCTACAGGGTCAACCCAAAAACCCTGGCTATCCGCTAACGGCTCCGGACAGACCATTGGCTGTTGCTGTTCGCTAAAACTCTTTGAGCAGTCCTTCAAGTTCAGCAGCGCTTATCTCGCCGATGTGCCGGTTTACCAGCTTTCCCTGGGCATCGTAGAGGAGCGTGACCGGCAAGCCCTGGATTCGGAGCGGATCGCTCAGTTTGGCATCAGGGTCGAGCAAGACATTGGGTATTTTGAGGCCCAGCTCTCTCTCGAAGGCCCGCACAGCCTCGGGGCCATCGCTAATGTTCAAGAACACGAAATGAAACTGCGGGTTGGCCCTGGCGGCTTCTACCAACAGGGGCATTTCACGGCGGCAGGGCCCACACCAACTAGCCCAGGCATTGAGCACAATGGGTTTACCTTTGAAATCGATCAGGTTGGCCGTTTGTCCGTCTAGTTGCGTAAGGGTAAAAGAGGGCAGTACCTCCACTTTGGACCCGGCTCGAGGTTGCAATAGCCAAAAACCCGCCAACAGCCCCAGCGGTATCAGACCCCACATCCAACCTTTCATCAAGGCCAGCATACGGAATTTTGGCCCTTTTTTCGGGAAGGCAAGCCACATACCGGGCCGCCTTAGCCAACCAGGCCGCGCCAGATGCCACCCCACCAGACATTACAAAGTAGCGGACAATTTTTTACTGGTTCTTTCGAGAAATGCAGCTTGGCCTTCAGGGACTTTCCACCACCCGCCCGTGCTGTAGTAAGGTGAGGAACATGCGGGTGCATCTGATTGCCGTTCAAACCGAGCTGCAGACCGCGCCCTACACCAGCGCCCAGGCCTTCAATCGGTATGTGCTCGAGCTAACCCGGGCCGCTACGGAGGGCCTGCCCCAGGACGAACCCCGCATTCTGGCCTTCCCCGAGGCGTTTGCCCTGCCCCTGGTGTTCTGGCTGGAAACCTCGAGGGCTGTGCTCGAGGCCAAAACCAGCCTGCAGGCTGCTATGCAGTTGCTCCGCGAGCACTGGCCCGCACTCCTGCGGCCTGGCGTCTGGAGTCCCGCCGCGCTGTACCATCTGCGCGCCCCGCTGGTATGGCCGGTGTATGAGCAAGCTTTTCAGGAAGCCGCTCAGGCAGTCCGCGCCTACATTGTGGCCGGCAGTATTTTCAGCCCGCACATGGACTGGGAACCGGTGCAGGGCCTCCATCCCAGGGGCAAGGGCGTTTACAACCTCTCGCTCGTCATTTCACCCCAGGGCACCGTGCTGGGGCGCATCCCCAAGGTTCATTTGACCGCCGAGGAACGCCACGCGTTTCTGACGGGCGGTCAACCCGGCAGGCACACCCTAAAGACCCGCCTGGGCACCCTGGCCAACCTGATCTGCCTGGACGCTTTTCACGACGACCTGATCGAGCAAGCCGACGCCGCCGGGGCCTGGCTGGTGGTGCAACCCTCGGCCAACGCTGCGCGCTGGGAGGGGCCCTGGAGCGCCGACCCCAGGGAGATAGAGGGCAGTGGTCTGGCTGCGCGAAGGGCTGGCTAAAAAATTACAAAACCGAGAAAATCTACGCTACGGGCTCAACCCCATGCTGAACGGACATTTTTACGATCTCTACTTCGAGGGCAAGAGCGGTATCTACCAGGCCGGTGCGCCTCTAGCTATGGCTGAAAATGCCACAGGAAACGCTTTCTTGCGAGCGGTAGTGGAGATAACTGATTCGCCGGGCAGGTACACCCGTTGACCTGTTTTACCTGGCCTTTAGCTTTAGGCTTTCCACTTTCGGCTAAATTAAGGCCTATGCGCCTCTCCAAGACGGACATCTATGCCTTCAAAACCCTGGGCTACCTGGGCACCCAGCCCCCTGGGCGCCTGGTGGGAAGCGAGGAGCTCAGCCAGGCCACAGGTGTGCGGCACACCTACCTGGTGCGGATTCTGGCTGCGCTGGTCGGGCACAATCTGGTGGTTTCCAAAAAGGGGCAAGGCGGGGGGTATACGCTGCCTCGCCCTCCCGAGGAAATCAATCTGCGCGACGTGATCCGGGCTGTAGATGGGCCCATTGCCCCGCTGGCCTGCATCAGCCTGAACTGGCCCAAAGCTTGCGCTAAGGAAGCGCACTGCCACGCCCGTAGCGCGGTCTGGCTCAAGGTGCGCGATGCTGTTTTACAAAGCCTGAGCCAGGTGAGCGTGGCCGACCTGGCCGCCGACTTCCGCCAGGGGGTGGACTACTCAGAGTGCCTGGATCACCTGCTACCCTCGAGCGAGCTGCTCACCCGCCGGGTACCAAACCACTCACCCGGCCCAAGCCATCCAAGCGTTAGCCTGCCGCAGTTGGCCAGGCCCAGCCTACCGTGAAACGCATATGCAAACTTGCTTCGGGCTATCGGGCACGTTGCCGTATTGAAACCGAAAACCACCTTGTGTATCATCTCGCCATTAGATTACATTTTTTGTAATCTATGTCAGCGTGACCTTTGACAACTTTGTTCTAAGCTGTTTCAGGTTAACTGTTGCAGTGACCAACTGTTCATTTGGAGGTAAGAGATGAGCTATGCCAACCCCGATGTGCTGGTTTCCACCGACTGGGTGCTGGAGCACCACCAGGATCCCGATATCCGGATTCTCGAGGTCAACGAGGACATTCTGCTCTACGACACCGGCCATATCCCCGGCAGTCAGAAGATCGACTGGCAGGCCGACCTCTGGGACGACACCATCCGCGAGTTTATCCAACCCCACGAGCTGGCCGCCCTGTTTGAGCGTTTGGGCATCTCCAACGACACCACCATCGTGCTCTATGGCGACAAAAACAACTGGTGGGCGGCCTATGCGTTCTGGTTCTTCAGCTACAACGGACACAAACACCTCAAGCTGATGAACGGCGGGCGCATCAAGTGGACACAAGAAAACAAACCCCTCACCACCGAAGTTCCCACCTATCCCAAGGGCAACTACACGCCTGGAAAGCGCGACCCCAGCCTGCGGGCCTTCCGCGACGAGGTACTGGCACACCTGGAAAAGGTCAAAGCGGGCAGGGGCGCACTGGTGGACGTGCGTAGTCCTGCAGAGTTTACCGGCGAAAAAACGCACATGCCGGAGTACCCCCAGGAGGGGGTGCTGCGGGGGGGGCACATTCCTGGCGCCAAAAGCATTCCCTGGGCCACCACCGTCAACCCCGACGGCACCTTTAAGAGCGCTGACGAGCTGCGCGCCATTTACGAGCCCAAAGGCGTGACCCCCGAAAAAGAGGTAATCGCTTACTGCCGCATCGCCGAGCGCAGCAGCCATAGCTGGTTTGTGCTCAAGCACCTGCTGGGCTACCCCAACGTCAAGAACTACGACGGAAGCTGGACCGAGTGGGGCAATGCGGTGGGCGTTCCTATCGAAAAAGGCCCGGAAAAGTAGCTTCCAGCAGCTTACTTGTAGCCTTTCCCCCCTGCTCGTCGTGCGAGGGGGGATTTTTTAGACTGCCCTGCGGTTAATGAACCCATGCATTACCTAACGGGTGTAATACCAGATTCGGTTAGTTCGTCACTAAACAGTGACGAACTAACCCGACGGAAAGGAGTGCTCTAGGATTCAAAAAGATAGCCTCTGGATTTTTTGGTTTGAATGACTATCTTTTTGAATCCGGTATAATCAGGCTAGACTTGGGGAAATGCCCGATACCACATCCGACTTTGAAATCCATCCACATGAACGTCAGGCCCTGGAGACGCTCCTGCAATTTCCGCTCACCGAGGCCCTCTTTGCCCGCCGTAGCCGCCGCTTTGCCCTGGGGGGCGAGCTACCTGAGGGTCCGCTGGCCTACAAATCGCGCTACGAGCCCTATCCTCTTTCAGAACTCGAGCGCCTGCTGATCCTTACCACGGTCGGCGGCCTGACCGGCTGGCACAACCTGATCAGTCACCACAAAAACGTGGCTCCCAAGCTGCCCAGCTATTCGGGCATGGCCGCCGGGCGCACCTTCCCCAGCGCCGCGGGCTTCCACACCAGCCAGATTTTCTTCACCGACGATAGCGGTACTTTCACCTTCAAAACCCGCGACGCCAGCCCGCCGGTAGCCCGCAATGCCCAAGGTCAGGTAGATCCGGTGGCGTTGCTGCTGGCGCATAAACAGTACATTGTGCGGCTCTCCGACTCCCGGCTCTACATTCCCCCCCACGAGCCCTACATGGCCGGCCACAACGCCTGGAACGCCAATAAACCTGGCTCGCTTCTGGTCTGGCCCATCGCCGACGTAGCCCAGCATCAGTTGCTGAAACTCCTGTTCATTGCCCAGAACGGCTTCGTGCTCTACGACGACGTACACAACCGGAGGATCCCAGGTCTGGAAAAGTTCAAGGATTACATCGCAGTGGACAAACCCTATCCCCTTACCGCTTTCGATCAGGCCACCCTGGCCGAAGTGTCGGCCGAGATAAGTACAGCGGTATTTGCGGGCCACCTGATGCAGCAGGCCATGGGCCTGGGTGGCTGGATGCTCAACGGACTTGACCGGGTACGAACCCTGGGGGCATCGGGCGACCCCGCAGTGCCGGGCCTGGGCTTCCGCTACGATTTCAAGCCCGGCTGGTCGCGGCCCAACCCCACCGGCCTCGAGGGCGTTTTTGAAGGCTACTGCCCCCCTCACTACCCCCACATGAAGGCTGCCGTAGAGGCCCTGGTCGAGCGCAAATATAAGGCGGGCGGCCCCTTTAACCCCGAAACCCCCGGCCCCTGGAAAGATAGCAAAGCGGTACGCTCCCAGGCCTTCCCCCACGCGGAGTGGCTGGTGGAGATTGTGGCCCTGCAGGCCCAATACCTGTTCGATACCTTCGGGAAGTTCCCGGCCACCGTTCCTACCATCTACAGCCTGATGTTTTTACAAACCCACCACCTCGACCTCGAGTACTACGACCGGTTCTTTGAGCCAGGAGCCTACCTGCAAACCCACCTCGAACACCTGGAAAAATGGCATGGGGTGCGACTGGAGGAGCTGCCGAGGAGAGAGGATAGCGATTAGTCAGCGGTTAATGGTCGGTAGTCGATGGCGGTTTACCGAAAGCGGATTGCACAGCGGCGGCTCGAGGATTGAACCCCTGGCGGGATGACGAGGGTTGCAAGCTCCCCGGTAGCCCGATTGGGTGTCCGCTGTGCAGTTGGCTGCCTCGAGGCTCTTCCGAATGCTATGGACTATAGACCAACGTCCATAGACTGCTTATCAGCTTTTTTCCGCAGCTTTTGCAGGCCTCCCTCGAGGTTGTACACCAGCTCATAACCCGCAGCTTCAAGGTACAGCCCTGCCAGCTCGCTCATTACTCCCCGCTCACAGATAAGCAGGATGGGGCGGTCTTTGGGCAGGTTGTGGTTGCCATGCTGGATGTCGTGCAGGGGGATGTGCACTGCTCCTTCAAAGTCGCTTTGGTTGTAATGTTCGGGCGGGCGTACATCCACCACCAGCGGCTTGTCTTGGAGAAAGCTTTTAAGCAACTCAGATTTGAGGGTTCGCATACCCCTAAGATAAGGCATCACCCTGGGGGCAATGGGCCCAAACCCGTATCCGGAGGGGGGTACCGGCCTATGCCGGCCTGGTGCATGGGTTACTTGTTTTGCGTTGCGTTTATAAGCACGTTGATTACCCGTAATTACTATGTGCGGCTCATTTGGAGCGACCGCAGTACATACCTATTTCCTGGTTACCCGACCACTAGCTCGCCAACTCCAACAACGCCTCGGCCTGGAATAGGTTAATCCCGCTTTCCACCAGGGCCAGATATTTCTCCATGCTGCTCACTTCTTCAACCTGCTCTTCCAAGAACCATTGTAGGAACTGGAAGCCCACAAAATCGCTCTCGGCAAGGGCGATTTTAGCCATAGTCTGAAACTGCTCGGTAACGGTGCGCTCCCACTTGAGGGCTTGCGAAACCGCATCGGCGGCGCTCTTGAAGCCGGTAGAAGCTGCCGGTATGGCCGGAAAGTGGGCCGCCTCCCCCACATCAGTCAGGAAGCGCACAATCTTCAAGGCGTGCTCTTTTTCTTCCGCGGCCTGCTTGTAGAACAGCGCCGCCCATTTGTCCAGGTTTTGCTGGGCAAAGTAGGTACCAATAGCCAGGTATTGCTGGTGAGCCCCAAGCTCATGGCCGATTTGCTCTTTGAGTTTCTGGGCCAGTTTGCCGGAAATGAGCGACGGGTTGGCTTTGGGCATGGTTCACTCCTTTGCAGGTAGATGGTTCACCAAAAGTCTACCACCCGGAGCCACAGCCACAAGTAATCCCACTCCTATTGGCCGCATGGTCGCTAAGTATGGATGGGGATTTCTCGGGTGAGCGGCGGGGCTGTTATGCGTGTTTATACTAAACCCTTGCAATACTATACAAAAGCCGGTAGCCATAAGTCTCAATAAGTGATATTCTCTCCCCTTGGTATGCCCGCCCGCACCGACCTCAAAAAAATACTCATCATTGGCTCTGGCCCCATCACCATCGGCCAGGCCGCCGAATTCGACTACTCCGGCACCCAGGCCCTCAAGGCCCTGCGCAGCGTGGGCTATGAGGTGGTGCTGGCCAACTCCAATCCTGCTACCATCATGACCGACCCCGAGCTTTCGGAGGGGACGTACTTGGAGCCCCTCACGGTGGAGTTCATGGAAAAAATCATCGCCGCCGAGCGCCCGGACGCCCTGCTCCCGACCCTGGGGGGACAGACCGCGCTCAACCTCTCCATGGCCCTTTTCGAACAGGGGATTCTGGACAAATACGGGGTGGAGTTGATTGGGGCCAATGCCGCTGCCATCAAGAAGGGTGAAGACCGCGAAGAATTCCAGAAGGCCATGCTGAAAATTGGGGTGGACGTGCCCCGGGGCAAGATGGTGCACGGTCTGGAAGAGGGGCTGGCCTTTGCCCGCGAGGTGACCGGCTATCCGGTGGTGGTGCGACCCAGCTTTACCCTGGGGGGCACCGGCGGGGGTATTGCCGAAAACGAAGCAGAGTTCATTGAGATTCTCACCCGTGGGCTCTCGCTCTCCCCCACCCACTCCGCACTTGTGGAGGAGTCCATTGTGGGCTGGAAGGAGTACGAGCTCGAGGTCATGCGCGACAAGAATGACACCGTGGTGATCATCACCTCCATCGAGAACGTAGACCCCATGGGCGTCCATACCGGCGACTCCATTACCGTAGCCCCGGCCCAGACCCTTTCGGATGTGGAGTACCAGCGCATGCGCGACGCGGCCATCGCCATCATCCGCGAGATTGGGGTGGAGACCGGCGGCTCCAACATCCAGTTCGCCATTGACCCCAAGACCGGGCGCATGATCGTGATCGAGATGAACCCCAGGGTCTCGCGCTCCAGTGCCCTGGCTTCCAAGGCCACCGGCTTCCCTATTGCCAAAATTGCCGCGCTGCTGGCGGTAGGCTACACCCTGGACGAAATCCCCAACGACATCACCCAAAAAACCCCGGCCTCCTTCGAACCCACCATCGACTATGTGGTCACCAAGATTCCCCGCTTCGCCTTCGAAAAGTTCAGCACTTTGCCCAACGTGAACCCGGGCGGCTTTTCCGACCGGCTGGGCACCCAGATGAAGAGCGTGGGCGAGGTGATGGCCATTGGCCGCACCTTCAAGGAGTCCTTTGGCAAGGCCCTGCGGAGCCTCGAGGCCGACGTGCGAGCGGAGTTTTCCACCTACACCACCGAGGAGCTATGGACCCGGCTCTACCCCAGCCCTACGCGAATTTATGCAATCCTGGAGCTGTTGCGCCGGGGCGAGCAGGTAGACAACCTCTACGACAAAACCCGCATCGAGCCCTGGTTCCTGACCCAGCTAAAAGAGGTGGTGGAGGCCGAGCACGACCTCGAGACCGAAAGCCACCGGCTGCAGGACGCCGAGGACTGGCGCTACGTGAAAAGCCTGGGCCTGTCCGACGCCCAGGTGGGCGAGCTGGTGGGGGTCTCCGAGGCAGCGGCCCGCAAGCAGCGCCTGGCCTCAGGCTCCAGGCCGGTCTACAAAACCGTGGATACCTGCGCGGCCGAGTTCGAGGCGTACACCCCCTACCACTACAGCGCCTACGAGCTGGAAGATGAGGTACGTCAGACCGATAAGCCCAAGGTGGTGATTCTGGGAAGTGGCCCCATCCGCATCGGGCAGGGGGTGGAGTTCGACTACGCCACCGTGCACGCAGTCTGGGCCCTGCGGGAAGCCGGTTTTGAAACCATTATGGTCAACTCCAACCCCGAGACCGTGAGCACCGACTACGACACCGCCGACCGCCTCTACTTTGAGCCTCTAACTCTCGAGGACGTGCTCAACCTGACCGAGCACGAGCATCCCCTGGGCGCAATTGCCACCCTGGGTGGCCAGACCCCCCTGAAGCTGGCCAAAAAGCTTGCCGATGCCGGGGTAACCCTGCTGGGCACCCCCTGGGAGGCCATCCACAGGGCCGAAGACCGCGCCGAGTTCAACCGGCTTTGCGCAGAACTGGGCATTCCCCAGCCCAAAGGGGCCGTCGCCCGCACCCCCGAGGAAGCCCTGCAACTGGCCGAGACCCTCGGCTACCCCCTGATGGCCCGGCCCAGCTACGTACTGGGGGGGCGGGCCATGCAGGTCGTGCAAAACGCCGAGGAGCTGCGCTGGTACCTGAACGGCATCTATGCGGCCCTGGCCGAGCGGCCTTCGATTCTATTGGATCAGTATCTGGATAATGCACTCGAGCTCGACGTGGACGCCCTCTGCGACGGCAACCGGGTGGTGGTAGCCGGCATCATGGAGCACATCGAGCGGGCTGGGGTTCACTCGGGCGACTCGGCGACCATCCTGCCCCCCATCTCACTTTCGCCCGAGCAGCTTGAAACCGTCAAAGAATACACCCGCAAGCTGGCCTTAAGCGTGGGGGTCAGGGGCCTTATCAACGTGCAGTACGCCATCAAGGACGGTACCGTGTACATCCTCGAGGCCAACCCCCGGGCCTCGCGCACGGTGCCGTTCGTTTCCAAGGCCATCGGTCATCCGCTGGCCAAGTACGCCGCCCTGATTGCGGTGGGCAAAACCCTCGAGGAGTTGGGCTTCACCCAGGATCCCACCCCGGCCTTCTACTCGGTCAAGGAGGTGCTCATCCCCTGGCTCAAGTTCCCCGGCGTGATTCCGGTGCTGGGGCCGGAGATGCGCTCCACCGGCGAGAGCATGGGCCTCGACACCGACCCCTACCTGGCCTACTACCGGGCCGAGCTGGGTGTGGGCCAGCGGCTGCCGCTTGCGGGCAAGGTGCGCTTTATCAGCGCCGAGGCCTTGAAGGCCGAGTGGACTGAAGCAGGTTTTATAGCCTCCGAGGACGACTACGACCTGCTGATCGCCCTTACCCCCCACCCCGAGCTGCGTCGGGCGGTGGAGACCGGCAAGCCTTTCATCACCACTTTGGAAGGGGCAAAGTGGAGCCTCGAGGCCATCCGGCGGGCCCGCAGCTCGGGCCTGCCGGTCAGGTCGTTGCAAAGCTGGCATACTGTCTAGCTGTTCCATGGCCCCCTCGAGCCTCGGGGAATCGGGCTTTATACGCTGCTTTCCCTTGACCCTTGTGGCCTGGCTCTCCTGACCGCCCACCTTCTACTGAAACCAGGTGTTGCGCTGGGAAACTATACTGTGGTTTGGGCTGGGGACTGGCGAAATCTACGGCCTTCGCCACCAACGCCTTGGTTTTCTAGGGTCATTCTGATGGCCTTGTCACCAAGCCCTGTTCAACCCAGGTAACCCCCGCCAGTTTTTTCTGGATTGCCATGGGCTGCTGGGGCACCTGTGGTTACTGGAGTCCATCCCGGTGGTCTTGCGGCGGGTAGGCCAGTGGCTAAGGCAAAGCAAAAAATAACCGGAGTGGGTATTCCACTCCGGCCTTGCCCGGCGAGCCTTATCGCGTTTCCCACATTTACGCTCCACGCGATGCAGCGTAAATTACCCCACACTCCATAGCTTCCAAAGGATGCTGTGCGGTATTCGGGGGAACCGCTCTATTCCTTGTTTTCTTCAGCCACTTCGCTGGCATGGGCCGCGCTTTCGGCTTCTTGCCTGGCAGCCTCAGCAGCCTTGGCTTCGGCAGCTTCTTTGGCAGCCACCGCGCGGGCTTCCACATCCTGGTTGAGGCGCTTGCGGTCGCCTTTGATGCGCGCCGCTTTACCACGCAGTTCACGCAGGTAGTAAAGCTTGGCCCGACGCACCTTACCCCGACTCACCACCTGCACACTCTCGATGAGCGGCGAGTTGAAGGGAAAAACCCGCTCCACCCCTTCGTTGAAGGAAATTTTGCGTACCGTGAAGGCGCTGTTGAAGCCGTTGCGCTTAATCTTCAACACCACGCCTTCGTAGGCCTGTACGCGGGTGCGGTTGCCTTCCACCACCTTGTAGTTGACACGCACGGTATCGCCGGGTTTGAACTGGGGGATGTCGGTACGGGTGTACTTCTTTTCTACTACTTTGAGCAAAGCACCACGGTTCATGGTCTGACTCCTTGTTCCAGCGGAACCTACTTGTGCGCCTTTTGCCTTAGGCAAAACTGCGGGTTCATGGATTCTTGCCCTCAAACGTACCCGCAAAGCAGATACTCGGGACAGGTCAGCAAGTTGTGATTGTACCAGCCAGGTGGGGCCTTGTCAAAAAAGCCCTCTCCGCGGCAGGGCTGGTGCATAAAGTAAAGCCACGCCTTCCTCCCCCAACGGGGGAGGCGAGGTGGGGGCATAACACCCAGCCATCTCGCCTTGCTACGAGCAATTTTGCAACCCCAGGCGTCTGAAGCGCCCCTGGCTGAGGTTTGCGAGGGTTCATGCACCGACCCTGTCTCCGCGGTTGTCCCGCCCCTTCACGCAGCCTGTCGGTATAGGGCCTTGCAGAATACCCGGCCCTGAAAACCAGTCTCCACAACACTGGACTCAAGATTCCGCTTCCTCGAGCCAGACCAAATCCTTTGCCGTTAGCTCCGCTTTTTCGAGCAGATCGGGTCGGCGATCTTTGGTTCGCTTGAGGGCTTGCTTGCGCCTCCATTCGGCAATTTTGGCGTGGTGGCCCGAGGTCAGGATCTCTGGCACGCTCTGGCCCCGGAACTCCGGGGGCCGGGTGTAGTGGGGGTAGTCCAGCAAGCCGGTAGAAAAGGAGTCCTGCTGGTGGCTTTCGGCTTCTTTTATGACCCCCGGAATCAAGCGGGCGGTGGCTTCCAGAATGACCAGCGCCCCCAGCTCCCCGCCCATCAGCACGTAGTCGCCTATGGAAACCTCGCGGGTCACAAAGTGCTCCACCCGGGCATCAATCCCTTCGTAGCGCCCACACAAAAGCACCAGGTGTGACTTCCGGGCTAGCTCCTCGGCCATGCGCTGGGTAAAGGGTGCTCCGGCAGGGCTTAGCAGAATGCGCTCGTCGGCTGGCCCGGCGGCCTCGAGGGCCCGCACCACCACGTCCACCCGCATCACCATGCCGGCTCCACCGCCATAGGGGGTGTCGTCTACAGTTTTGTGTTTGTCTTCGCTGTAGGCCCGGATATCGCGGATATCTACTTCAATCAGGCCTTTCTGAATGGCTTTTTGAACAATTGACTCTTCCGTCCAGGGGCGGATCAGGTCAGGAAACAGGGTCAGGATGGTGTATTTCATGGTCAAGCCAGATACCGGCTACTCGAGCAAACCCGGAATGGTCTCAATGTAAATGCCGTCGGCCTCGATTTTCACATAAGGCGCCTGGAGCGGCACCAGGTAGGTTTTGCTCTGGGCCCGCAGCGAGGTGCCTTTGGCTTTGATGACGAGCCGTTCCTGCGCGCCATCCTCCACATCCACCACTTCCCCAAAGGGCCGCCCATCCACAAAAACCGGCCTGCCTATAAGCTCGAAGTAGTAGTATTCGCCTTCCTCCAGTTGGGGAAGGTCGTCCTGGTCGGCATATACGCGCAAACCGGCCAGCTGTTCAGCCTCCTGGCGGTTTTGCACACCGGAGAGATACACCACCAGCTCGTTACCCAGCTCCTCAATTTCTTCTATCGCCCGGTAACCCAGTCCCTCGAGGTAAACCCGCTCGAGGTCATACACCACCGGTTCGCCTCGAAACTTGAGGCCCCCCGCCATGCCATAGGCTTTTCCGATTCGTCCAATTTCGATGCGCCGCATATAGAGGGGTTAGGGTCAGGGGTTTGGGCTTAGCGCACCTCCACCGAAACCCGGCCTCGAGCAAACGAACGCACCACCGTGCGGATACTCTCGATGACGCGACCCTGCCGTCCGATGATGCGGCCCTTGTCTTCAGGATGAGTTTCGATGTAATACACCAAACCTTCGCGGCCCCGGCGCTCATCTACGCGAATGGAGGCCGGGTGATCTACAACGGCTTTGGCCAGGTACTCAACCAGGTCTTTCATAAGCACTAGCCTAAAGCCAAAAGCTAAAAGCCGAAAGCCCAGGGGTTTTGAGCCTTTAGCTTTCGGCTTATCGCCTTGGGCAGCTTATGCGCTGGCTTGTTTGATGAGCTTCTTGACGGTGTCGGTGGGTTGGGCGCCAACACCCAGCCAGTACTGCAAACGTTCCTGGTCGAGCTTGAGCCAGTCTCTGGTGGTCTTGCGGGGGTCGTAGTAGCCAATGCGCTCGATATAGCCGCCGTCGCGCTTGACACGGCTGTCCACTACCACTATGCGGTAGTGCGGGTTGCCTTTGGAGCCGAAACGAGAGAGACGAATCTTGGTCATGGTTTTCTCCTTTTTCTTTTGTCTACAGCGGTATGGTTATTTTTTCCGCATTGCTGGTCGCAGGTCCAGGGCCGAAAGGCCGGGTTCTGACTTGCGACTTGAGACCTATCGCCTGAAGAGCCCCCTGCCCCCTCTTTGCTGCTGTTTGGCCAGGGTTTTCAACATCTGCTTGGTGTCCTCGAAGGTTTTGATGAGGCGGTTGACCTCCTGCACCGAGGTTCCCGAGCCTGCTGCGATGCGTTTGCGCCGCGAGGCATTGAGTATCCTGGGGTCACGCCGCTCTTTGGGGGTCATGGAGAGCACAATGGCCTCCATGCGGTTCACCTGTTTTTCGTCTACCGAAAAGCCAGCCGGGAGCATCCGCGACATACCGGGAATCATGCCCAGGATTTCGGTGAAGCTGCCCATTTTGCGCATCTGGCGCATCTGGGTGATGAGGTCTTCCAGGGTGATTTCCTTGAGGTCTTTCTGGGGGGCCTCGAGCTCGGCCTGCTTAGCCTTCTCCAGCAAGGTCTGGAGATCGCCCATGCCCAGGATGCGCTGGGCCAGCCGGTCGGGGTAGAAGGGCTCGAGACCCTCGAGTTTCTCCGAAACCCCCGCAAAGTAGATGGGCTTGCCGGTCACGTGCCGGGCCGAAAGCGCCGCCCCACCCCGGGCATCGCCGTCGAGCTTGGTCAGAATCAGACCCGAGACTCCAATCCGCTCATCGAAGGTTTTGGAAACGTTCAGGGCCTCCTGACCGGTCATGCTGTCCACTACCAGCAGGGTCTCGGAGGGGCCCAGCACCTCTTTGAGCCGGGCCAGCTCGTCCATCAGGGCTTCGTCTATTTGCAGGCGGCCTGCGGTGTCCACAATGACCAGGTCGCGGTAGTCGAAGGTCAGGTGCTGCTGCAGGCGGGTGCGGGTGGTCTCGGGGCGCTCGTTATCGGCGACCTCGAGCACCGGCACCCCAATCTTCTCGCCCAGAATGCGCAGCTGCTCGCGGGCGGCGGGGCGCTGGGTGTCGGCAGCGACCAGCAAGGGGCGGCGCCCCTTGGACTTATAGAACTGGGCCAGCTTGCCGGTGGTGGTGGTCTTCCCCGAGCCTTGCAAGCCCACCATAAACCACAGGTTGCCCTCGTTCTTGAGCACCGGCTGTTTGGCTTCCCCTCCCAGCATCTGCACCAGCTCTTCGTAGACCACAGTCAGGATTTGCTCCGCCGGGGTGAGGCTCTCCAGCACAGCCTGGCCCAGGGTTTTCTCCTGTACCCTGTTTACGAAGTTTTTGGCGACCTCGAAGTTGACATCGGCCTCCAGGAGCGACATGCGAATCTCGCGCAGGGTGGCCTTGAGGTCGGCCTCGCTAATGCGGCCCCGCCCGCGCAGCTTGTCCACAGCAGCGCGAATGCGTTGGGAAAGGGTCTCAAACATATGTTTAGTCTAGCCGAGGGGTGCCCAAGAAACCACTCATATTACTTTTGCGATTTCAAGGCCAATTCCCAAAGGCCGCCCGCTAGGGTAGCAGCAATGGATTGAGCATGTCAATATCAGGTAATATGACAATAAACTAATCTTCAGGGCTTGGTGTGAAAGTGCCGAAGGCCCAGCGCAAAGACAGAATGGCTTTGGCGAAATCGTTACCGAAGACCAGGCAACTAAGTGCACAGGTAACTTATTTTGCGGTACACGTTGAAGCACGTTGACTGCCCAAAATTGCGATGTGCGGCTCATTGAGAAGGGCTGCTGTGTATACTGAATTCCTGGTTACCAGACCACTAAGCGCCCAAACCGCACCGGTATAACGGTAACTGCATCAATGGCACGGCAAACCCGGCGGGCCAGGCCAGCCTTAATGAGTATTTGGAGCTCGAGGCCCATACCCAAAAGCGCCACGAATGGGTCGACGGTTATCTGTTTGCCATGGCGGGTGGAACCGCCAACCACAACCGGCTCATCAGCCGCTTGAATCGCCTTATTTTCGATAGTGCCGAGGCCTGGGGTTGCGAGTTGTTCATGGCTGATATGATTCAGCAAACTCCCAGCGGACAGGGCTACTACCCCGATCTGTTTCTTTCGTGCGAACTACCCGACGGTAAAGCCCGCTACAAGCAGCAGGCTAGCTGGGTGATAGAAGTGCTTTCCGAAACCACCGAGGCCATAGACCGGGGTGAAAAGCCTGCGACCTGCGACAAGACATCGGCACATTGAAGCAGGCGACATGGCCAGATTTGCTTGCCTCGTGGGGCCTTAAGTGTTAACCTACTAGAGGCATTTTCGCCACCTTGTAAGGCCAAGAACACAGGGTTCAAGGCGCAAGGTTATGGAGGCACCGTGGAAGATCACAGTTCTAGTCGAAGATTTTACCCGGTGTGCTCCCACACCGTGTAATCCTCGACAAACCGTGTACCCTGCGGAGCTTCCTTCCAAGATTCGGCCCAAGCCGAAAACCGAAGGAGGCCGCACATGTACGACACCCAAAACCTGGTTGGGCTGGACGCCCTCCAAAGGGCCCTCGAGGAGAGCGACGCCTTCAAGGTCAAAGCAGCGCTGGAAGAGCTGTATCCGGCGCAAATTCTGGAGCACTGGTCGGCGTTTGCCCCCGAACATCGCCTCCCCATCCTGACCCTGCTCTCCCCCGCCGATGCGGCGGAGGTCTTCAGCCACCTCGAGGAAACCGAACAAGCCGAACTCCTGGAGGCTTTGCCCCCCTGGCGGGTCAAGGAGCTTTTAGACGAACTCTCGCTGGACGACCTGGCCGACACCATCAACGCCGTCGAGGAGGAAAACCCGGCCCAGGCCGAGGCCCTGCTCCGCCAGCTCGACCCCGAGACCCGGGCCGAGGTCGAAGAGCTAACCGAGTACGACGAGGACGAGGCCGGGGGCATCATGACCTCGGAGTACATCGCGGTACGCGATGCCATGCGGGTCGAGGAGGTGTTCCGCTTTCTGCGCCGCGAGGCCCCCGACGCCGAGCAGATTTACGTGATATACGTGGTGGACGCCGAAGAACGCCTGGAAGGGGTACTCACGCTGCGCGACCTGATTGTGGCCGACCCCAAAACCCGCGTCGCGGAGATCATGAACCCCGATGTCATCTTCGTTCGCGACAACACCGACCAGGAAGAAGTAGCCCGCCTGATGGCCGACTACAACTTCACGGTGCTGCCGGTGGTGGACGAGGATAAAAAACTGGTGGGGATTGTCACCATTGACGACGTGGTAGACGTCATCCAGGAGGAGGCTACCGAAGACATCTACCGGCTGGGCGCGGTGGAATCGCCCGAGCTGGTGTACAGCAAGTCGAGCGTGTGGGAGCTCTGGAGCGCCCGGGTGCGCTGGCTGATTATCCTGATCGTGACCGGCAGCATCACCAGCAGCATCCTGCAAGGCTTCGAGTCGGTGCTCGAGGCGGTCACTGCTTTGGCTTTCTACGTTCCGGTGCTGGTGGGTACCGGCGGCAACACCGGTAATCAGTCGAGCACCCTGATCGTGCGGGCGTTGGCCACGCGCGACGTGACCCTGGGCGACTGGTTACGAATCATGCGCAAAGAGCTGGGGGTAGGCATGCTGCTGGGTTTGACCCTGGCCACCCTGCTGACCATCAAGGTTATCATTGACGGGCAAAAAGACCTGCTGGTGGTGGTGGGCATTTCTTTAGGGCTCGTGGTTCTGCTGGCCAATGTGGTGGGGGCCATGCTGCCCCTTCTGTTGCGCCGCCTGCGGCTCGACCCGGCCCTGATTTCGAACCCCCTCATTGCTACCGTGACCGACGTAAGCGGGCTGGTGGTGTACTTGAGTGTGGCCCGATGGCTGCTCAACCTATGAAAGTCTGAGCGGTTGGCCCGCCAGCAGCGCGAACAGGAGCAACCATGCGCCTCGAGATGATTGTGGAGTGGAGCCTGGGCAGCCCCCTGCGCTTTGATTGGGACGGCCAAAGGCTGGTGCCCCGGAACCCCCCCTGGCGGGCCGAGTGGGGCCTTCCACCCGTGAATTACGGCCAGATTCCGGGATATTTCAACCCTGCCGACCAGGCCGCACTCGATGCCATATGGGCCAGCCGGGAACCCGTTGCGGTAGGACGCAGGCTTCAAGGATCGGTACTGGGCATGATCTGGCTGCCCGACGGCGACCACAAAATCATTCTGGGGGAACCCCATAACCTGCAAAACCTGGATATGGACGGGCTTTGGGCCTGGTTTCAGGGTCGAGAACCCCGCCTGGCCGAGGCCGAGGAAGCCATCGCCTTTGTGCGTTCGCTAACGAGTGTCAAGAGTTCTCCAGCGCCAGGGCATTGAACAGGTCAAAGAGCAGCAGCCAGGCCCCTTGCAGGGCAATGGCCCAGCCCGCCCCCTGGCTGCGGGCATCGGGCTGCAAAGCCAGGAAAACGCCTCCCGCGATGTAGAGCACATCCAGCCCTGCATTAATGTAGAGCAGGTCGCGCAGGTTGTTTTTATCGGGCTCAGAACCCAGCAACCCCACCAGGGCAATGCCGGAGTTAACCGCCGCCCAAATCGAGTTGGTGAGCCAGAACGAGCGCTGCCAGAGGTCGTCGCTCAAGAGCCCCATGGTAGAACCCGCCAGCGTCCAGGGCACGCTCCAGGCCAGCAGCCGGGCCGAAATCGCCAGCCCGCGGAAGCCCTCCGGGGCAGGGCCCAGGAGTAGCCGATCCCAGGAGGGTCGTTCGGGTTCTCGGCTTGGCCCCTCGGCCTGTTCAACAAAGATCAGCGGCTCAGCCACTATTGCTGGCCCTACCGAGAATTGATTTTGAGTTTGGGCCAACCCTTGAGTACTAAAAAGCACCAGCAGCAAAAGCCACGGGTTTTTGATCATTTATTCAGCTTTACTGCTTAGTCCGTGAACGAGTGGGCTTCAGGCAACACTTTACCCGGATTCAAGCGGTTCCGTGGGTCGAAAGCCGCCTTGACTTTGCGCAAAGCCTCTAAGGTCTCGGGGTCGACCGCTTCGCTCATAAAGTCGCGCTTCATAATGCCAATGCCGTGCTCTCCGGACAAAACCCCTCCATGCCGCAGGGCCACCCGGGCTATCTCGTGCAAGAGTTCCCAGACCTTTTCTTCCGGATCCACTTTGGGGTCGTAGAGCACATTGGGGTGCAGGTTGCCATCCCCAATATGCCCAAACTGCACCACCCGCAGGCCATAGGCCTGACCCAGCGCTTCGATGCTGCGCATCACCTCGGGCAGGCTCGAGCGCGGTACCGCGATGTCCTCATTCATGCGCTTAGGCTTAATGGCGCCGATGGCGGGAGAAATGGAACGGCGGGCCTTCCATAGGGCTTCGCTCTCGGCCATGGTCTGTGCCAAGCGCACGGTGGCCCCATGCTTCTGGCAGGCTTCGGCCACCCAGGCCAGCTCCTCCTCGACTATCTGGGGGTCGTCGCCATCGGTATCTACCAGCAAAATGGCCGCTGCCTCGCGGGGCAGCCCTAGCTTGAGGTAGTCTTCCACGGCATTGATGCAACCGTTGTCCATGAACTCGAGCTTGCTTGGCACCGCACCGGCCGCAATGGCCTCCGAGACGGCTTCGGCGGCCCGCCCCACTTCGTTGAAAATGGCCATCAGGGTACGGGTGTAGCGCGGGATGGGCTCCAGGCGCAGTTTGGCTTCGGTGATAAGCCCCAGCGTACCCTCGGAACCCACCAGCAAGCCCACCAGGTCGTAGGCCTCGCGCCGCAGGCGGTGCACCTGCCCGGCAAAGTCCACGAACTCGAGCTCCACCACATAATCGCCGGTCACACCCTTCTTGAAGCACATCGGCCCTCCAGCGTTTTCGGCCAGATTGCCCCCAATGGTGCTGGTGCGAAAAGAAGCCGGATCAGGGGGATACCATAGCCCATAAGGTTTGGCCAGCTCGCTGATCTGCAGCGTAACCACCCCCGGCTGCACCGTGGCGATGCGGGCTTGGGGGTCGATGTGCAGGCCAGTCATACGGGTAAATGACATCACGATGGACTCCTGGATTGGCACCGCCCCGCCCGACAAACCACTGGCCGCCCCGCGTGCCACAATGGGCAGACCCACCTGATTGGCGAACCGCACAGTCTCGACCACATCGGCAGTCGAGGTCGGCAGCACCACCACAGCCGGGGTCACACCCATGGCAATGCCGTCGTAGGAGTAGTTGCGCCGCTGGGCCAGCTCGAGCAAAACCTTCTCCCGGCCTAGCCGAGCCTGTAGTTCCTGGGCCGTTCGGGCCGGTTGGGGGTATGTGGGGCGGTGTGAGGATGGCAGGTGCTTCTTGCCAAGGTTCAGGGTCACGCTTATAGCTTATCAGGGACAGTTGTCAATGACCGGAATGCCCGGAAAAACCAGCCGGGCCGAACTGCCATTGATGGCAAAAACGATTAGCTCCAGGCGGGTCGCCCCAATCTGGCGGGGCTGGGGCACTGGGGTTACTACGATGCTCTGTGGCGATACACTCAAGGGGGCCGTCCCCTGGCTCAAGGCCCAGTTCACGCTGATGCGGTTGTTCTGGTTGAGGTAACCGCCGGTGTCCTTGCTCATGCTGAGGGTATGGGTGGCCTGGCCAGTGGTCTCGCCCACCAGACGGGAGTCCCAGCGAGCGATGCGGGCAAAGTCGTTGTAGCGGAAGCTATAGGTCAGGGTGGTGAGTTTGTTGTCGCAGATGTACGAACGCCCGCTGGCATCGCGGAAGTTGCTCTCGTAGCGCAGGTCGGAAATCAAGAGGGCATCGGCAGGGTTGGTACCGATGGGAATGCAGCCGGCAAAAACCAGCAGCAGGGTGAAGGCGAAGAGTGGCTTTTTCATGGTTGTATCGTTGCTCGAGGTGCTGGTATTGGCATAAGCGAAAGCTAAACCCGCGTTTAGGTTGGTGGCTCAAACAGCAGCATCTAAAGTCCGACTAAAGCTAAACTGGCCTGGTATGAACTACTGGCTGCTCAAGTCGGAACCCGACGTATTCAGTATAGACGACCTGAAAAAACAAAAAACCACCCTCTGGGACGGGGTACGCAACTACCAGGCTCGCAATTTTCTCATGGCCATGCAGGTAGGCGACCTGGCTTTTTTTTATCACTCCAGCACCGAACCGCCCGGCATCGTGGGGCTTTGCCGGGTTCTCGAGACCCATATTGCCGACCCCAGCCAGTTCGACCCCCAATCGCCCTACTTCGACCCCAAGAGTTCAGAGGACAACCCGCGCTGGTGGACGGTGCGGGTGGGTTTTGTGGAGAAATATAAGCAGATGCTCACCCTCGAGGTCTTGCGGGCAAAGTTCAGCCCCGACGAGCTTATTTTGCTTCGCCGGGGCAACCGGTTATCGGTGATGCCGATTACTTCTGGGGTTGCAGACAGGATTATTGCGTTGAAAGCGTCCCGATGATCTTGAAGAGCGGCAGGAACATCCCGGCCACAATCACGCCTACGATAAAGCCCAGGAAGATGATCATCAGGGGCTCGATGGCGGCGGTCAGGGCGCTCACCGCTTCGTCTACCTCGCGCTCATAGAAGTCGGCGATTTTGGTGAGCATGGTGTCCAGCGCACCGGTCTCTTCACCGATGGCGATCATCGAGCTCACCATGGGTGGGAAGACCTGCGGGTGGGCCTGGATGGTGGTATAAACCGGCTCACCGGCCTGGATGGCGATTTTGGTCTGCTCGAGGATATCCTCCACAATGGCATTCCCGGCAGTGCCCTTAGTAATGTCCAGGGCCTCCACGATGTTCACACCGCTCGAGATAAGCAGACCGAAGGTACGGGAAAAGCGGGCCAGCGCGCTTTTCTTCATCAGGTTGCCAAATACCGGCAGCTTGAGCTTGATCTGATCGATCTGGTGTCGCCCCTTATCGGTTCGGTAGTAGGCCCGGTAGGCAAAAAAGAGTGCCACCGCAATCAGCACGATAAAAATAGTGCCCTGGCGTAAAAAATCGGAGATGCTCATCAGGGCGCGGGTCAGGAGGGGCAGCTCCGAACCCAGACCGGTCAGGATCTGGGCAAACTGCGGCACAATGCCGGTCAGCAGGAAGTAGGTTACGCCCACCGCAAATACGAACACGATGGCCGGGTAGGTCAGGGCCGAGCGAATCTTACCGATTAGGGCCAGCTCGTTTTCCAGGAAGGTCGCCAGCCTGTCCAGGATGGCGTCGAGCGTGCCTGAGGTCTCGCCTGCCCGCACAAGGTTGATGTAAAGGCGGCTGAAGAGCTTGTGCTTGCTGAGGGCTTCGCTGAAGTTGGCCCCGCCCTCCACCTCGGTGCGGATTTCTTTGAGTATGGCCTGGAACTTCTTTTTCTCGGTCTGCTTTTCCAGAATGGCCAGGGCCTGCACGATGGGCAGACCCGCATTAAGCATGGTGGCCAACTGACGACTGAAGATAGCCAAATCCTTCAGTCCAGGCTGGGGTTCTAGACCGGGCAGCTTAATCTCAGCCTGTAAACCTTTGCCGGGTTCCTTGATTTCAGCGATGAACAAACCTTTTTCACGCAGGCTACGGGCTGCCGTGCGCATATCGTCCGCTTCGATGACGGCATTGATCAACCGCCCCTGGCGATCCCTGGCCTTGTATTGATAGGTTGGCATACTCACTCTAGTATAGCCTCTGGAAGCTAGATTGGTGGTGAAATAACCACATCTGTCATATCTGTATCTCTCGTATCTATGGACACCCAGACCCTCAAAGCCCAGATTTTAGCCGTGTTGTTCGCTGCCGGAAGGCCGCTCTCCCTTCGTGACCTGAGCCCCCTGGGCACCGAGGAAGCCCTCACCAGGGCCATTGTGGCCCTCGAGCACGACCTCGCCGGCGGCCAGTCGGGTGTACAGCTCGAGCGCGTGGCGGGGGGCTGGCGGCTGGTAGTGCACCCCCTACACCTTACGGCGGTCGAGCAGGTGTTGCGCCCGACCCCCCCACGCATCTCCAAGGCAGCCCTCGAGGTACTGGCCTTGATAGCCTATCAGCAACCCCTCACCCGGGCCGAGTTGGAAGCCTTGCGGGGCAAAAGTGTGGAGGGGGTTCTGGACGGGCTGTTGGAGCGCCAGCTGGTACAGGTTGTGGGCGAAAAAGACGCTGTTGGACGACCCAAACTGTTTGGAACCACCGAGCGGTTTTTAGAAATGTTTGGCCTGGAAAGCCTGTCCGATCTGCCCCCGGTGGGCGAAGGTCCGGTGTTGCTTTTACGCAGCTAGTACACGGGTAACTTATTTTTCGGCAAGTTTTAGAGCACGTTGATTGCCCATAATTGCGATGTGCGGCTCATTGGGAGGCGCTGAAGTGAATACTGAATTCTTGGTTACCAGACCACTAGAGCCGGCCGCGAAAAAAGGACTCTACTATTCATACCAAATCCACATGAACCCCCTGCCTTCTCCCCGGAGGGAGAAGGTGGCGACACCCCGACCGCGCCATTTACAAAAAGCGATAGGAACGCGATTGACCGCACCTGGGGTGTCGCCGGATGAGGGAGCTGGGGACGACCCTCAAAGCTAACTGTTCAAGTAAAGTTGGTATCAAAACTCTTGACGACACATTGACATAGCGCTACACCCAGGGCAGAGGTTTTTGCAATAGCACGAAGCCGCGCACGAAAGGATGGACGGGATGCGGTTTAGCCTCAGGCTTGCCTTCGGTCTCAACAGCTCTATAGTTATAATGCCGCAGGACAGGCGCATGGCGCTTTGAGGGAGGCCCTTACTTCGTGACGATTCGGGTAGATCTGATTCCCAAACCCCCCTATCCCCAACCGGTGTTGCTGGTAGATGTTTTTTACGGCAGCGCAGTAGGCATGCTGCTGGCTGCCGGCGTTAAAGAGGTCTGGGTTGCCAAAAGTGTGCGGGCCGCCCGGATTCTTGCCGAGGGTGGCAGCCTGTTGCTGGGCGAAGAGGAAGGCCTTCCGCCCGAGGGATTCCACAACGGCCTGTCGCTGGTCGCCTTGGGCAAGCAGCGCTTCCAGGCACAAAGCTGTGTTCTGCTGGCCAAGCCCCTGGCCGAGTCGCTCGAGCAGCTACCCCAGGGAAGTGCCCTGGCCTACTTCCGCAACGCTCGACAGGCCATCCAGTACGCGGTGGACATGCAGATAGACACGGTGGTCGCAGCCACCCAGGCCAAACTCGAGCCCAGCCTGGCCAACACCGTCGCGGCAGGCTTTCTTGCCAAACGCTTACACCAGGCCCTGGGCCAGTGGGGCACCTTGCAGGACGGGGCCCGGCTGGCCACTGCTCTGCTTAAGTCCTTTCCGGACCCCCAGGAATCGCTGGTACAGTCCGATCTAGGCAAGCAACTCTATCGCGTTGGACGTAGTGAAGACCTGGCCCTGGCGAGCTTGGTCAGTGTGGAAGAGCGGGTACCCCGGCTAACCCAGGTGCGGGTACTGAAGGCTGATCAGTACGGCCTCAGCAAAGATCGCTTCGGTTTTTGTTTTCAGGAGAGGTAGGGATGCAGCGGGTAGAGATACTCGAGACTCCGGTAGATCTGGTGAACCTGGAGCAAACCCTGGCTTGGATAGAGGAAAAACTCACCCAACCCCTCCCCCACTGTGCCCAGATCATCACCACCAACCCCGAGGCTGTGGTGCGGGCCCAGTCCGATCCTGCTCTCAAACAAGCCCTGCAGGAGAGTGAACTTGTCACCGCCGACGGGGTGGGCATCGTCTGGGCCGTGAGCCGACTCACCACCCACAAACTTGCAGACCGGGTGCCGGGATCGGAAATCCTGCCGGCTATTTTTGCAAGGCTTGGCCCTCGACTAAAGGTCTACTTTCTAGGGGCCGCACCAGGGGTGGCCGAGCGAGCGGCCCAGAATGCCCAAGCACGCTGGGGTATTCAGGTTTGCGGTGTGCAGGACGGTTATTTCAAGGATGAAGAGGCCGTTGTCGCGGCCATTCACCAGGCCCAACCCGATCTACTGGTCGTGGGGATGGGCGAGCGACAGGACACCTTCATCCACCGCCACAAAGCCCGGCTGGGCGCCAAGGTAGCCATTGGCGTGGGCGGCATGATAGATGTGCTGGCCGGTGAGGTACGCCGGGTTCCGCGCTGGGCGCAAAAGCTCAAAATCGAGTGGCTGGTGCGCATTGCCAGTGACCGAAAACGCTGGGGCCGATTCCCCAGACTGCTTAAGTTTGTGGGCCTGGTTCTGGCAAGCCCTCGAGCCCCTCGCGTTACCCGCTGATAAGGGCCGTCAGCACACATCAACACTCTTACGCGGCCCTATCGCCCCTGAACCGGAAGACCAAATAGGCTTCCCGGCGGGTTGTAGGGCCCGGCCACAAACTCGCCCATGCCCTTTGCCTGCACAGCTTGGCCCTGCCAGGTTCCGCTGCCCGCCACCGGGCCCTCCCAATAGGCCACCCGCGTCGAGGCGGTCAGAAGTTCCTGGTCTTTTCGCAGGGGCTCCAGGCGGAGGCTCAGCCCCTCGGCTACAACCTGCCAGGCCAGGTTGTAGGTGCGACCACTGGGCGAGGTCCAGCTTTCCAGGGGGGTCATCTGGAGGTTCGCCAGTTCACGAATCTGCCCGTTGGGAAGCGTGGCGGTGCCGGCGAGTTGCACCACCTCCCCTTTAGCATTCTTGACCCGGTAGAGCATCAGGTCGGTGCCATCGGAGAGATGCAGCCCATACCAGTCCCATAGCGCCCCCAGCCCGGTAGCACTCCCCTGGCTCCCAATCTGGTCGCCCCACTGGTGATCCATCCAGGCCTCGCCACGCACTGGCCTGCCCGCAATTACGCCCTCGAGGGCCATGCGGGTAAAGGACACGTAGTACATGCGCCCGGTCTCGGCGGTTCCCGAGTACCCCGGCGGATGCACCACCGCGGGTTTGAGCGGGGTCAGGTGCACCTGGATGGGGCCTGCCGAAAGCCGGTAGCTATTGCCCTCCTGCAGCAGCTTCCAGTCCCCCTGCTCGATGCGCAAAGGGGGGTAGGCTACCAGGCTGTCGCCGCGCGGGCGGTCGGTGCGGAAGTCGAAGCGTTCCTCGAACAGCTTCTGGTTGGTGCGCAGATCGGTTAGGGCGATGTGCGAGGCGTGGTAGGGGCCGGGGAAAAATATAGCAGGGTTGATGAAGCCCACCTGCCAGTTCTGCGGTGCGTAGGCCTTGAACAAGGCCCAATGGAAGGCCAGCCCTTCGTCGGGTAGGTAGCCCGAGACGTACCACCATTCCAGGGGCGCATTGTTGGGCCCCCAGTTGTCGGCACTCGGAGCCTGATCAGGATTCACGGCCTGCAAAGTAGGCAAGCAGCCGGTAAGAGCAAACAGCAGGGCTATGGTCCAAAGGCGCATGCCGCCAGTGTAAGCAAGCCGGGGCGCAACGAGCTGTAGCACAGGGCGTAAACTGAGCCGCGGAAAGACGCTATGACCGACACCCACTGTCACCTGGACTATATGGAGCCCGAGGAAACCCAGGCCGCCATCGAAGCCTCAAGGGACTTCAAGGCCATCCTGACCATCGGAACCAACCCCATCCGCGACCGCAAGGCCCTGACCCTGGCCGAGGCTCACCCCCACATCTGGGCCGCCGTAGGCCTGCACCCCACTGAGGCCATGCTGCTATCGCCGGAGCTCGAGGCCGACCTGCTCCACCTGGCCCAACACCCCAAGGTACGCGCCATTGGCGAAACCGGGCTGGACTTCTACTGGACGCCCGAGACGCGGCTGGCCCAGTACAAGGCCCTGGATTTCCAGCACCAGCTTGCTCAGACCCTGAGGCTCCCGCTCATCTTTCACGTTCGCAGCAAGGAAGGCAGCCAGGCTGAAATCGAAATAGCCAGCTGGCTCTTGCAAAACAAGCCCTCGAGGTTCGTTCTTCACGCCTTTGGGGGACACCCCAGGCTGCTGGAGGTGGGGCTTTTGCTGGGGGCCTACTTTGGCTTTGCTGGGCCGCTGACCTACAAAAAGAACACCGCCTTGCGCGAAGCCGCTAAAGAGATTCCCCTAAACCGCCTGCTCATCGAGACCGATGCCCCTTTTCTCCCGCCTGAACCCTACCGGGGCAAGCGCAACCACCCCGCCTTGGCCCGCTTTACCCTGGCCAAGCTGGCTGAGATCCGCAACATGGAAATCGAGGTTATGGAAAGCCTTACCGACCAGAACGCTCAGGTCTGTTTCGGGTTTTAGTTCTGGCGGATATCCGAGGCACCTAGCATGGGCAGTAAACTATAGCCATGCAGTGCCAGACCTTTACACTTCGGCTGGACCATGCTCGGGACCTCGAGCAGCTCAACGCGTTTTTAGCCCAGGTCATGCCCATCCAGGTATCCAGCAGCCTGGTGATGGGCCATGCCCCCTTCTGGAGTGTGCTGGTATTCTACGAGGGCGAACCCAAGACCCCCAGTTCTCGTCAAACCAACCCGGCCGCAGAACCCTCCAGCAGCCCTGCCTTTGAAGCCCTTCGCAAGTGGCGCAGCCAGAAAGCCAAGCAAGAGGGGGTTCCGCCTTATGTAATCGCCACCAATGCCGAGCTACAGGCCATTCTAAAGAGCAAGCCCAAAACCCCGGCAGAGTTGGGTGAGGTCAAGGGGTTGAGCCAGGCCAAGGTTCAGAAATATGGCCGAGAAATCCTGCAAATATTGAACCAGGCCTTGTAGGGGGGTGCTTGTGATCATGTCGCCGGGCTTATTCGACGAGACACCTTTAGCCTGGCTTGACCAAGTGAGATTTGGCACGTAATATGCAGGGCAGGATGTTGCGGACGGACGATAATTCCTGAGGGGGCGAGATTTCGACCCCCGATACCTTGTTGTATCGGGGGTTTTTTGTTGAGCCCACACCGCCGCAAAAAACTTTTTCGGGAGAGAACATGTCCAGAACCCTCGCCAGCCAAGTTGCCCAACATGTGGGCCAGACCGTTACCCTGCAGGGTTTCCTGCACTGGAAGCGTGACTTAGGCGGTATCCAGTTTGCCCTCTTGCGCGACAAAAGTGGCATCGTGCAGGTGGTGGTGGATAAGCGTTTCGAGCTGCCTCTGGCCGAGTCCTCCATGAAGGTGGTGGGCCAGGTAGTTGCCAACCCCAAAGCGCCGGGAGGTTACGAGGTTATTGCAGAAGACCTCGAGTTCTACGCCAAAGCCAGCGAGCCCAGCCCCATTGAAATTCCCAAGGAGGAGTGGCGGGTCAACCCCGAGACGCTATTGGAGTACCGCTATGTGAGCTTGCGCGGAGAAAAAGCCCGGGCTCCCCTCAAAATTCAAGCTGCCCTGGTACGGGGTTTTCGCAACTACCTGGATAGCCAGGGCTTTACCGAGATTTTCACCCCCAAGATTGTCTCGGCAGGAGCCGAGGGGGGCAGCAACCTGTTTGGTATTGATTATTTTGAGCACCGGGCTTATCTGGCCCAGTCCCCCCAGCTCTACAAGCAGATTATGGTGGGGGTCTATGAACGCGTCTACGAGGTCGCACCAGTCTTTCGGGCCGAGCAACACGCCACCAGCCGCCACCTCAACGAGTATCTTTCGCTCGACGTAGAGATGGGCTTTATCGAGTCCGAATACGACGTGATGAACCTCGAGGAAGAGCTCCTGCGGGCCATGCTGGACGAGGCCCGGCACAGCGCTGCGGCGGAGTGCAAACTTCTGGAGGTAGAGTGGCCCAACTTAGCCGATATGCCGCGCCTCGAGCACAAAGAAGCCCGTCGCATTTTGCGTGAGGAGCTAGGAATGCCGGTAGGGGCCGACTTCAACGAGGAAGCCGAGCGGGCCCTGGGGGCTTGGGCCAAGGAGAAATGGGGCGTGGACTTTCTATTTATTGCCAAATACCCCGAAGCCGCCCGACCCTTCTACGCCTATCCCGAGGGCGACGGATCTACTCGAGGCTTCGATTTGCTGTTCAGGGGGCTGGAGATTACCTCTGGCGGACAGCGTATCCATCGGTACGAAACCCTGGTTGAGCAACTCAAAAAGAAAGGCAACGACCCCGCCCACTTTGCGGGCTACCTGGAAGTGTTCAAGTTTGGTATGCCGCCACACGGCGGATTTGCCATCGGGGCCGAACGCCTCACGCAAAAGCTGGTCGGCCTGCCCAACGTGCGCTACGCGCGGGCCTTCCCCCGCGACCGGCACCGCCTCACGCCGTAACCAGGCACCAGCACTACCTCACGCTGTAACCACGCGACCGGCACCGCCTCACGCCGTAATACCAACTTTACTTAGACAGTTAGCTTTAAGGGCGTCCCAAGCTCCCTCATCCGGCGATAACCCAGGTGCAGTCAAGCGTGTTTCTATAACTGTTTGCAAATAGCGCGGTCGGGGTGTCGCCACCTTCTCCCTCGGGGGAGAAGGCAGGGGGTTCATGTGGATTTGGTATAAGGGCTGTCCCTACTTCTTTAGCTTTAGTACGCCTTTGGTAATTTCTTGCTCGATACCGAGCTCGAGGCGCATCTTTTCCAGGCGATCCAGGAGCCCTTCAGGCGTAACCCCCAGCCGCTTGGCCATGACTATGATCTTTTGCTCGTTGTAAAGGGTGCCGAGGGTCAGGGCCATGGCCTCGCGGTACTTGGGCCCTAGCATCACTTCAATGGTCTTGATTCGGAGCTGGATTTCGAACCACTCGAGTTTCTCGGTCTCGTTTTGCATAGGTTCCTCATTGGGCACACTGCCCGCGCACAACCCCCACATACTACCAGCATGACCCGCTTCGAGAGGAGTTCGAAGGCTTCCAAAAGGCCAAAGGAACCAGTCAATGCCATTGGTTTGCAGCTTTCGAGGAGCTTTCTGCTATCAACCGAATGAGGGTAGAATATTCGGGTGGAGCAACCAACCTTGTTTTCTAGCGAAGCGTCCTCAGCCGAGCTACCGAGGCCGGATCGGATCTGGTTAGTGGATGGCCATCACCTGGCCTACCGCAGCTATTTTGCTTTCGAAAAACTCAGCACCTCGAGGGGCGAGCCTACCCAGGCGGTATTTGGCTTTTTGCGCACCCTGCTCAAACTGCTGAAAGAAGACGGCGACTGTGTGATCGTGGTCTTCGATCCGCCCACCAGAACCTTCCGCCACGACGCCTTCGAGGAGTACAAAGCCGGGCGGGCCCCCACCCCAGACGACTTCCACCCACAACTGGAAAAAATTAAGGAACTGGTCGATCTGCTGGGGCTCAGGCGGCTGGAGGTGCCCGGATACGAGGCCGACGATGTAATTGGCACGCTGGCCAAAAAAGGGGAACAGGAGGGCTACCCAGTACGCATTCTGACCGGCGACCGCGACAGCTTTCAGCTAGTCTCGGAGAGGGTGCAGGTCATGCTGCCGGACGGGCGGCTGATGAACCCTCAGGCGGTACAGGAAAAGTATGGGGTATCGGTAGCGCAATGGGTGGATTATCGCTCGCTGGTGGGGGATTCTTCCGACAACCTGCCGGGGGCAAAGGGTATTGGCGAGAAAACGGCGGCCAAGCTGTTGCAGGAATGGGGATCGCTGGAGGGGCTATATGCCAACCTGGAAGCCCTTTCGCCCAAGGTGCGGGCCAGCCTGGAGGAAAACCGCAATAACGTCCGGCTTTCCCATAGCCTCTCACAGATTCACACCGATGTGCCCCTCGAGCTCGATTTCCGCGACTGCCACCGCCGCGAGCCAGATCGCCCGGCCTTGCGCGAAGCGCTGGAGCGGCTCGAGTTTGGCTCCATTTTGCGCGAGTTGAATCTACTGGCAGCCCCACCCCCCACCGAGGAAGCAGCCTGGCCCCCGCCACCCGACGCCTTTTTGGGCTACACCCTCGACCGGGCCCAGCCCATGTGGGCCACCTGGGTAGGGTTCGCCGCTTTTGCACAGGGCAAGGTTTACCGGGGCCAACCCAGCCTGCAAGAGTTAGGGCGCTTCCCCGAAATTCGTAGCATCGCAGCTAAGGATTTGTCGGTACTGGCCCTCAAGGAAGGGGTCTGGGTGCCCCCTGGCGACGACCCCCTGCTGCTGGCCTACCTCTATGACCCCTCCAACACCGACCCCGCCAGCACCGTGCGGCGCTATGGCGCGGGCGACTGGAACAACGAGCCCGTAGAGCGGGCCCAGGCCGCCCATGAGCTGTGGGAAACCTTGCAACGCCGTATCGGCGAGAACCCCCAGACGGAGTGGCTCTACCGCGAGATCGAAAAACCCCTCTCGGCGGTGCTGGCAAGGGTGGAGGCTCGAGGTATCTCTCTCGATCCTGAGTATTTGTTGCAGCTCTCGGAGGAACTCAGTAGGGACATATCGTACCTGGAGGCGCAGATTCACCGCCTGGCCGGGCATGCTTTTAATGTGAACTCGAGGGATCAGCTCGAGGTTGTACTGTACGATGAACTCAAGCTCAGCGCCTCGGGCCGCAAAACCCAGACCGGCAAACGCTCTACGGCGGCCAGTGCGCTGGAAGAACTTCTGGGCCAGCACGAAATTGTAGACCGCATCCTCACCTACCGCGAACTCACCAAACTCAAAAGCACCTACCTCGACCCCCTGCCCAAGCTGATCCACCCCAAAACAGGCCGCCTGCACACCCGCTTCAACCAGACCGGCACCGCTACCGGACGGCTCTCCTCTGTTGACCCCAACCTGCAAAACATCCCGGTTCGCACCGAGATAGGCCGCCGCATCCGCAAGGCCTTCCGGGCCGCACCCGGTATGAAGCTCATCGCTGCGGATTACTCTCAAATCGAGCTGCGGGTGCTGGCCCATATGTCCGGCGACGAGAACCTGATCCGGGTCTTTCGCGAAGGCCAGGATATCCACACCCAGACCGCAGCCTGGATGTTCGGCCTTGATTTGGACAGGGTAGGGGCGGAGCAGCGCCGGGCCGCCAAGACCATTAACTTTGGGGTGCTCTATGGCATGTCGGCGCACCGTCTATCAAACGAGCTTTCCATTCCCTACGCCGAAGCCGAGAACTTCATCGAACGTTATTTTGCTTCTTACCCCAGGGTGCGGGCCTGGATTGAGCATGTACTGGCAGAGGCCCGTCAAAAAGGCTATGTCGAGACCCTGTTTGGCCGCCGACGCTTTGTGGCCGACCTGGACTCGCGCATTCGTAGCGTGCGGGAGGCTGCCGAGCGCATGGCCTTCAACATGCCGGTACAGGGTACAGCAGCCGATTTGATCAAACTGGCCATGGTCAAGCTACAACCCGAACTCGAGCGCCTGGGCGCCCACCTGGTGCTACAGGTGCACGACGAGCTTCTGGTCGAGGCCGAAGAAAGCCGGGTGCCGGAGGTATCGGAAGCAGTTCGGGCGGTGATGCAAGGGGCCTGGCAACTGGAGGTGCCCCTTGAAGTCGGCATAGGCGTAGGGGACAACTGGCTCGAGGCCAAGTAACAAGCCCTTAAGGGCAATTAGACCTTCACCAGTCTTGGCAAGTCCTCGCCGTCGAGATAACCTGACGTAGCTTTCGGCCTCCACCAAAGGTCATCTACGTCGCCTTTTCGTCGGCAAGTTATGCTGGATTGCAGTAGGGTTTTACCGCCCGTCGCTTCTGTTATGCTTGGCCCAGGACAATAGGCCCTTGGGCCAGCTAGGAGGTTTAGTGTGGCAGAAACCTTTGAACTCGAGATGCCCGAATTTGAGTACTTAACCTACCGGGTGGAAGAAAACCTGGGCATCGTCACCATCAATCGTCCCCAGGCCCTCAACGCGCTCAACCAGGATGTGCTCATTGAGCTGGCCGCCGTCACCGAGGTCATCACCCAGGATCCCGAGGTCAAGGTAGCCATCTTCACCGGGGAGGGCAAGGCTTTTGTGGCCGGGGCCGACATCGGGCAGATTGCCGACCTGCAAGACGTGTTCGCAGCCCGGGAGTTCGCCATTATGGGCCAGTCGGTCTTCAACGAGATCGCGGCCCTGCCGGTGCCCAGCATCGCCGCCATCAACGGCTTTGCCCTGGGAGGGGGCCTCGAGTTAGCCCTGGCTTGCGACCTGCGGGTAGCCAGCCATAAAGCCAAGCTGGGGCTTCCCGAGGTGGGCCTGGGTATCATCCCCGGCTTTGGCGGAACCCAGCGTCTGCCGCGCCTCGTGGGCCGGGGAAGGGCCTTTGATCTTATCTTTACCGGACGTCACGTCAGCGCTGAAGAAGCCCTGAGTCTGGGTCTGGTCAACCGGGTAGGCGAGGACGCTTTGCAAACCGCCAAAGAACTGGCCGCGGCCATCCTGAAAAACGGCCCAGTGGCCCTGGCTTTGGCCAAGGAAGCCGTCGGACGGGGTGAAAACCTGGACTTGCAGGAGGCGCTGGAGATTGAGGCCGATCTGTTCGGCCTGGCCTGCGCTACCAAGGACATGCGCGAGGGCACCCGGGCCTTCCTGGAAAAGCGCCCCGCACAGTTCAAGGGCGAGTAATGTCGCAATCCCGCATGGCAGAAAAGCGTAAGATTAGCTAGACTGAGCCATTTGCAGTTGGCCCTTGACATCTCCTCATGTGTCTTTTATCACGGCCCCTCACCTTTCTAGCCCCTAACATCAGGGTATGAGCGATGGCAGTACGGTCATGAACGAGCGCACCGTTCAGGTCACCCAGCCCAAGGCCAAGCTATACGTTGAGGCCGACCTGGCCATACGGGAGGGCTTGCAGCGTTATCCCAAGGCGCTTGCGGCCTACGATATGCTGACCTCCGATGCCGAAGCCCGGGGCCACTGGGACATGGCCAACTACATCACCGTGCGTAAGCTGGGTTACAACGACCACGGACGGGTGCACGCGCTCTTGACGGGGGCCGCCAGCGTCACTATCCTGCAACTCCTCACCGACCACGGGGTCAAACCCGATGTGATGGAAAGCGGGGTTGGCGACCTCGATGACACATTCCTGACCGTGCTGCTCTCCACCATGCTGCACGACATTGGCAACCAGGTACACCGCGCACGCCACGAGTCCTTCAGTGTAACGCTGGCCATTCCCATCCTGGACAGAATTTTAGAAAAGCTCTACCGCGACCCCGAACAGCGCATCGAGCTCAGGGCCTTCATGCTCCACTCCATCTACTGCCACGATTTGGAGCCCGAACCCCTCACCATCGAAGCAGGCATAACTGCCGTAGCCGACGGCACCGACATCACCAAAGGCCGGGGGCGCAAGGCCTTTGCCCTGGGTTCGGTGGACATCCACTCCATCAGCGCCCTGGCGGTGGACGAAGTACAGATTTTGAAGGGCGAACAGGTTCCGGTAGAAATCCGGGTGGTTATGAACAACTCTGCAGGCATTTTCCAGGTCGAAGAGGTTTTGACCAAAAAGGTACTGCGCAGCCCCATCCGCGACTACGTGACGGTGATTGCCAGCACCCACGACACCGAACATGACCAGCGCATCATCCGCCGGGTACGCCTGCACGAGTCGGAACCCCGCTTCACCCTGGACTGAAGCAGTCGGGCTTTTCTCACCCTCCGTAGGCTAGACTGGCAAGGATATGCGGCGTATCGTTCCCTTGTTGGTTTTGCTTTTACTGGCCGGAGCGGCCTGGTGGGCCTATCCTCTATTGCAACCTCTTTTGCGCTTTGGCGCATTACCGCGCAATCTGGAGCAGCCTCTCACGGTGTTGGTGCTGGGGGTGGCGCCTGAGTACAAGTACTACCACCAGCGCGCCCCGGAAGACTTTCGCGGCCTCTCCGACGTAAATCTGTTGGTGCGCTTTGACCCCAAGGCCAAACGCGTCGCGGTGCTCTCCATTCCCAGAGACGTCTACGTGCGTATCCCCGGCTATGGCTGGTACATCATCAACCACGCCAATAAATTTGGCGGCCCCGAGCTGACCAAGCAGGTCGTCACCGACCTCACAGGCGTTGAGATTGACGCTTATGTAGCCGTAAGCGTAGAGGCTATCCGCAATGGCGTGGATGCGCTGGGCGGTATTACGGTTTGTGTGGAAAAGCCCATGCAGTACCGGGATACCGCCGCCAAGCTGGACATCAACCTGGAGCCGGGCTGCCAGCACTTGAATGGTGTACAGGCCGAAGGGTATCTGCGTTTTCGCCACGATGCCCTGGGCGATATTGGTCGCATACAGCGGCAACAGGCTTTCTTTAACGCCCTCAAGCAACAGTTGTTGACGCCAGCCGGCTTGTTGCGCATTCCCCAGGCCATTGCCAGTGTGGAGCAGAACATCCGTACCGACCTCACCCGCGATCAGATAGCCAGTCTGATGGGTTTCGCGGCCCAGCAGCCCCAGCTGGTTTCCCTGTTGACTCCCGGCCAGTTCGGCCAGGGCTGGGAGGTCAACCGGGCCGAACTGGGCAAGCTGGTGCAGCGCTACTTTGGCGACACACCCACAACCTCTCAGGCCACCCTCGAGGACTTACGAGGACAGCAGGCCGTAGTACTCTACACGGCCCCTCAAGAGGCCGCCGCCATCGAGATGCGCCGCAAGCTTCGCGAACTGGGGCTGCGGGTGCTGTTGCGCGAAGTGGAGAGTGCCCCCCCACAAAGCGAGGTGTTATCCAATGGTGCTATTGAGCTGGCCCAGGTGCTGGGAGAAGCCATCGGGATGCCCTCGAGGGTCTCGGGGGAGGCCGTTTTGTATGCCGATCTGACTGTACGTATTGGTGCCGACTTCACCAGCCCCAATGGTCAAAACCAGTAGGCAAAAAAATAACTGCCCCGGGAGGCACAGGGCAGTTACCAGCGTGACGAAGGCGTCAGGCAAGATGCCTCGAGCGCAAGCGGCCCACCTGGTTACGCATGGCGACATAGCCGCTAAACTCGATGGGAGCGGGTAGCAGCCAGTTACGAACCGAGGTACGAATGCTACTCATCGGGTGGGGCCGAGCCCGGAAGGGCCGGGCGCCACCAAATTCAGTTATCAATGCATGCTCTCTGCTCATGCCCGTAGAGTAAACCCTGCGTCGTTACAAGCGCGTTACATTTGCACCAAACAACATTAAGAAACCTTAATGTTTTGATAACCGGGTCTATGGCTCCGGTCAGGCTTGCATGGGTTTAGGGGATTGTTCTTGACCAGGTTCTTCCCAGGCAACTTCGATCAAATCGATTAACTCTTCAATGGGAACGCCGTAGCGGCGGGCTATTCGGGCCAGCTCATGTCCCAGTCGTTTAAGCTGACCCACATATTGCTCGGGCATCTCGTTGGACTCGGCCTCGAGATCTTCTGCGATGCCAATCAGCCAGCCCACCAGCTCGCTGGCATCCTCATCGGATAGCCCATCGGTGAGCGCCTCGTCCTCGAGAAACTGTTCCGTCAGCCGTTCAAGCATATGCGGCCTTCATACTAAGCCGAACTAAAAAGAAATTGAAATTGACTCAGCCAGCCCGTTCAAGGTTCTGTCTTCCGGCGGATAGCTTATTGCTTGGCGTCTGGCCTCGACTGAGCGGTACGACCTGGTTTGACTGCTTGTCTATCAGGGCACAACAGGTTAAGGAATCGTTGACCAGGTACATGGGTAGACTTTCTCAGTTAGAAGAGTTGGGGGCTGGGGCCGCTTTGGGCTGCGCGCGCAAGTAGAGCAGCTCATCCTTGTGGACATAGCCCATCTGTCGCACGAGCCCTTCACGGTAGCGGGCATCGGCAGCTAGCTGAAGCTCGTCGCTTAGTTTTTGGTTGCGCTGCTCGAGCTCCTCCAAACGAATTTGGGCAGCTGCAATGTCGTGCCGGGTTTGAAAGTAACGCTGTACTTCTAGACCAAACAAAACCAACAAATGCAGCGTTCCAAGCGCAAAAATCAAATGCAAGAAGCGATGAATTGGCCTCTCCACAATATTATCATTATATCACCTTTCACCGTTGCGTGCTGGTGTTATTTGACCTGTAACACCTGGCTAAATTTTCAGTACACGACCCGTAATTACCCGCTTTGAGGCAAGGTTGGACAGCCAGCCACCATAATCCCGGATTGAATTGATTACAAAACTGGTCTTACGGCTCTGAATTATGCGATAGGCATCGCAATAGAGATTTTTTTCTGAAAATGTTTTATAGTAATGAAAGTTGTACAGGGGGTCATAATGGCAAAGACCAAAGAGCGGGAAAGCTACAGGTCGCGGTTAAAGGCAGTCGGACTGCGCCATACCTTGCCCAGGGAACGGATACTGGCCTACCTCGACCGCAAAAGCACCCACCCTACGCCAGAAGAGCTATACCACGGTCTGAAAAAGAAAGGCTACAACATCGGGCTCTCAACGGTCTACCTGAACCTCCAGGTGCTGCGCGACGCGGGTCTTTTGTGGGAGTTCAAGGATCAGAAGGGCAATACGCGCTACGATGGCTTCGACGAGCGACATCATCATCTTTTCTGCCTCCAGTGCGGCAACATAGAAGATGTGCTGGTCAAAGACCTACCTGAGTTCGATCCCGAGCCCATCAAGAAAGCAATAGAAGCCAAAAATGGCTGGTTTGTGGAAGAAGCCCGCCTCGAGCTGCGCGGGGTCTGCCCGGAATGCCAGTAGTACGCAGGATAAACCCGGCGCTATAGTTTCCTTTGAAGCCTCTTTTCCTATCAAGCTCGCATCGGGTCAAGTACAAAAACACCGCGCAAAACCTGTCCCTAACCGGCATCGAGGTTTGAACGATCAGGTTTATTGCACACTGCGCAGGCATTGAACCCCCCACAGTGAGGCAGGTACCTGGAAAGCCAGCTTTCTGACCCGGATTGGCCACCCAAGCCTGGAGACAGGCTCTGGTTGGTGGAAGAGGAGTGCTCTAGGATTCACAAAGACAACATATGGGGTTTTTGGTTTTGTAAGCTGTCTTTTTTGAATCCGGTGTTACACCCCCAGCAATTCAACCAGGGTGCGAACCCCAAAGCCTGTACCCCCCGCCGGGCCCAGTGGGTGGCTTTTTTCGCTGTAGGCTGGGCCGGCAATATCCAGGTGCACCAGGGGCTTTTCGGTAAACTGGCCCAGGAACAATGCAGCATTGATGGCCCCGGCGTAGCGGCTGCGCCCATGGGTGTTTTTCAGGTCGGCGGTGTCGGACTTGAGGGCCTCGAGGTATTCGTCTTCCATGGGCAGCGGCCAGACTTTTTCACCCGCTCGCTCGGCGGCCTCCTGCACCTCGCGCCCCCAGCGGGCATCGTTGGAAAACAAGCCCGCCACCTTTTCGCCCAGGGCAATCACGCAAGCGCCGGTCAGGGTAGATAGTTCGACGATGGCCTCTGCCCCTTGCCGATCGGCATAGGTGATAGCGTCGGCCAGGGTCAGGCGGCCTTCGGCATCGGTGTTGAGAACTTCGATGGTTTTGCCCGAAAGGCTCTTGAGCACATCAGAGACCCGGTAGGCCGCACCAGAGATCATGTTCTCCGCGGCGGCCACATAGGCCCTCACTTCTACCGACGGTTGTAGCCTGGCAATGGCCCGCATGGCCCCCAGTACTGCCGCTGCCCCGGCCATATCGCACTTCATGGTGATCTGGCTCTCCGAGGGCTTGAGGGAGTAGCCGCCGGTGTCAAAGGTCAGTCCTTTACCCACCAGGGCAATCGTGCGCTCTGCTGGGTTTTGCGGCTTATAGGTCAGCTGGATAAACCGGGGCGGATTGACCGAACCCTGGGCCACCCCGTAAAAAGCCCCCATGCCGGCCTGCTGGATCTGGCGCTCATCCCAAATCTCCACCTCGAGCCCCAGCTCCCGGGCCATTTGGCTGGCACGACTGGCCAGTTCTGCCGGGGTCAGGATGTTGGGAGGCTCGTTAACCAGGTCGCGGGCGTAATTGACCGCCTCGGCCACAACTTCCGCCCGGTCCACAGCCGGCCCCGAAGAGCGGGCCAGCCATAGGCGTAGTTTTTCACTCCGCTTCCCGGTAGGGCTGCTGGTCTTGTATTTGTTCCAAGCATAGCCGCCCAGCAAAGCCCCTTCGGCCAGGGCATAGCTGGCTTCCTTTTTGCCTAATTTCTCCGAGAGAAAGGTTTCGGTAACAGCCTCCTTGAAGCCCAGTCGGGCAATTTCCTGCACCAGCTTAGCGCCGGCCTTGCGGACGGTTTCCAGGCTGACCCCGCGTTTTTTGCCCAGACCAAACAGCAGGGTAAAGCCAGGGCCTTTCTCTTCGGCGCGCCTTGTGCCCAGTGGAACCAGCAAAGTCTCGCCGAACTCCCCCTTGAAATGGAGTTCGTCCATCAACTTGGTGAGGGCTTTGCGAAATTTGCCATCCAGCCTTTGCCCTTCCTCGCTCAGCTCACCCCCCCATACCCCCACCACTACCAGCGATACAGGAATCTCGTCTACGAAGCGCCGTGCAGACTTTAGTGAAAGTTCCATAATGTGCGAACTATAACATATCGCGGGGGCAAACTGACCAGCAGGTCAGTACGGGGTAGGGTCGGTGCGTGAACCCTCACAAACCTCAGCCAGGGGTGCTTCAGACGCCTGGGGTTGCAAAAATGCTCGTAGCAAGGCGAGATGGCTGGGTGTTATGCCCCCACCTAGCCTCCCCCGTTGGGGGAGGAAGGCGTGGATTTACTTTATGCACCAGCCCTGTCAGTACGGGGTAGGGCAATTGCAAAGTTGCCTTATGCTCCCTCTACCTCGATGGGAGCGGGGAGTAGGCCTTGTGGTTTACTGACTTTACGCTTGCCCTGAGAGCTGGGTCGCGTGGTCAAAGCAGACACGATTAAGCTGCTTTTAAGACGGGTTTGAGCGGTATTCACAGACCATCGTCGGTTTCTATGGGGTTTGAAGGATCCTTCTCATGCCGCTCTGTCGTGTGGTCACACCAATTAGGCTAAGATGAACGGTGATGAAGGTACGGGTGAAAGGTATACATCTTTTTCGCAAACTGGGGTTTTTTCTGAGTCAGGCAGCCTTAGGGGGTAGTGCGGCCCTCGAGGGGGTCATGATGAAAGCCGCCGATGCCTGGGCCCTGGCGGTGCGGCTGCCCAACGGCCAGATTCACGTGGAGCGGCACGAGGAGGAGGCCCTGACCAAGAAATACCCCTGGGCCCGCCTGCCCCTGATTCGGGGCGTGGTGGCTTTGTGGGACGCCATGAGCATCTCTTACAAATCGCTCTCGCGCAGCGGCGAGCTTGCGGGCGAGGAAGACGAAAAAATTTCTGGGGCGGCCATGTACGGCACCCTGGCCGTCTCGCTGGTGATTGGCCTGGCGCTCTTTGTCTGGCTGCCGGCCCGGCTGGCGGGGTTGCTGGTGGACGAGGAGCGGTTTCGCTTTTTGTTTTATGTGGTGGCTGGGCTTTTCGAGACCGCCATCCTGATTGGCTACCTGGTTTTTATTGGCCGCATGAAAGACATGCAGCGGTTCTTCATGTACCACGGGGCCGAGCACAAGGCCATCGCTGCCCACGAGAAGGGCCTCGAGCTCACCGTGGAAAATGTGCGGGCCCAGCCCGCCTACCACCCCCGTTGTGGCACAAGCTTCATTGCCTTTACGGCGGTGGTGGGGGTCTTCGTCTATAGCTTCTTCCCTCCCCTCACGGTGGCCTGGTACTGGATCATCCCGCGTTTGCTGATGATTCCGGTGGTGGCGGCAGTCTCGTTTGAGGTGTTGCGCTACTCGGCGGCCCACCAGGACCCCATCTCCCAGCTGTTCCGCTGGATTGGCTTCAAGTTCCAGATGCTCACCGTGCGCGAACCCACCGACGACATGATCGAGGTGGCCATCGAGAGCACCAAAGCTGCCCTGGCCCAAAAACCTGCGGAAAAACCGATGGTTGTAGCCTGACTGAATACCACAACGAACCCCAGTCCGTGCTTGCGCTAGCCTGCTAGCCAGGGAGTGGGGTGTTGTAACGGTCAAAATTAATGTCCAAAACCGGCTTGTAAAAGTACAATCAGCCCATGCGGATTCTGCACACAGCAGACTGGCACCTGGGTAAGGTGCTTAAAGGACGGGAGCGAACCCCCGAAATTCGACAGGCCCTGCAGGGTTTGCTGGGGTTGGTGCGCTCGGAGCGCATAGACCTGGTACTGGTAGCGGGCGATCTATTCGACCGCAGCGTGGTGTCCACCGAGGCCGAGGCGGCGGCCTTCGAGTTTTTTATGGGGTTGCGGGAGCTCAAGGTGCCGGCGCTGGTCATCGCCGGTAACCACGACAGCCGCGAACGCCTCGAGGCCCTCTCGCCCCTGCTCTCGCTCACCGGAGCGACCGTGTTTGGCAACATGCGCTTTGTCGAGGAGGGGGGGGTGGCCAGGAGCAACGGGGCGAAGGTAGCCCTGCTCCCCTTCCTCTCGGAGCGCCGGCTGGTTAAGGCGCACCACCTTTTGAACGGCGATACCGCGCAGTGGAAAGGCATCTATTCTGAGGGTATGCGCCAGGTCATTGCCCACCTCGCGCAAGGCTGTGATGCAGGTATCAACCTGTTCATGGCCCACCTGACCGTAGAAGGCGCCAAGCTGGGCGGGGGTGAGTTCACTTTCTATACCACCAACAGCTACGCCCTTCCGGCAGCGCATTTTCCCCTGAACCTGAGCTATGTTGCGCTGGGGCATTTGCACCGCCAGCAACGGGTAAGCGAGGCCCCCGAGAGCTGGTATGCCGGCTCACTCATCCAGCTCGACTTTGGCGAGAGCGAGAACAGCCCCCGCGGTGCCCTGATTGTGGAAGTTGAGCCAGGGCTACGCCCCAGGGTACATGAGGTGAAAGAACGCTGGGGCAAGCCGCTCAAAACCTTCCGGTTCAGCCGGGACTCGCTGGATCGGCGCTGGAACGAAATACGGGACTTCCCTGGCTACAGCAAGGTGGTGATTGAAGGCAAGGGCAACCCAGCCCTGCGCGAACGCATGTTCAAAGAGCTACCGGATTTGCTCGAGGTCGAGTTCCACGCCCCCGATGTGCAGGAAGCCGGCCCAGCCGTGGTCGCGGTGGAAAACCTGGACTGGGTGGAGGCTTATGCCCAGTACCGTCAGGAGGCCACCGCTAGCGAGGCCAGCCCCGAGTTGCTGGACGCTTTCAGGCAAATCTACGAAGAGGTACACGCCGCCAGCAATCAGTAGCCTGCCCCCCGAACCTTTTTCCCCAACTTTTTATGAGACCGCTCAAACTGCGTATCGAAGGCTTTGGCGCCTACGCCGAACCACAGGAAATCAGCTTCGATGATGTGGGGCTGTTTGCCATCACCGGCCCTACGGGTTCGGGCAAGAGCACCCTGCTTGATGCCATGACCTATGCCCTGTACAAAGCCACCCCACGCATCGGCTCCACGGGCCTGAAGGATTTGAAACATCCTCAGGCCGATTCAGCCAAAGTGGAGCTGACGTTTGCCCTAGGAGAGCAGACCTGGCGCGTGGTGCGGGTGGTGGGTAAAGAAAACCAGAACCGCCTGGAATACCTGCAATCCACCGATTGGAAAACCCACCCCGCCTCCGAAAAGGTCAAGGAGCTCGACGCCAAGCTTGGCGAAATTCTGGGCATGGACTACGAGACCTTTACCCGGGCCATCCTGCTGCCGCAGGGCCAGTTCGACCTGTTTCTGCGCGGCTCACCCAAGGAGCGCCGCGAGACCCTGATCAAGCTCTACGGTCTGGAATTGCTCAAGGCCATGCGGGAGCGTGTAGCCGCCCGGCTCAAAACCCTGGCCGAGCAACGGGCTCACCTGCAAGGCGAACTCGACGCGCTGGCGGAGGCCGAGGGAAGAGCGGGTCTCGGCGCTGCGAGAGGAGATTGAGGGGCTCGAGCTGAGCGAGCGCGACCTGGGTAGCCAGCTCCAGAGCGCCGAACAAACCCTGCGTACCCTGGAAGAACGCCAGAAGCAGTTTGCCGAACTCGAGGCCCTGCGCCGCCGACACGCCGCCTGGCAAAAGCGAGCAGGCGCGCATGGCCGAAATTGCCGCCAAGGTTGCCCAGGCCGAAAAAGCCGAGCGCATCTGGCCGCAGTTGGAAGCCCTCCAGGCTGCCCAGAAGCGAGCTTCGGCCAAAGGAGAACGCTCTAAAGCGCGACCAGTCGGCCTTGGAGGCGCTCGAAGCCGAGCTCGAGCGCTTTCGCGCCCAGTACCGCCCCGAAGAGTTAGCGGCGCTCGAGCAAAAGCAGCATCAGATTCCCCTGCTCAAGTCCAAGGAAGCCAGCCTGAAGCGCTATGGCGGCAGCTTACGTCTCTACCACGAACGCCCACTCCCCTTTGAGGAAGAACGCCTGGACGCCCTGCGCGATGCCGAGCGCTTATTTGGTGAGCTAGAACAAAGCCCACACCAAAGCAGCGCGGGCCCAAGAGCGCCTGCAAAATGCTACCCAAGAGCTGCAAAAGGAACAGGCTTCCATCGAGGCGCTGCAGGCGGAAATCCAGACCCTCAAAGAAACCGGCCAGAAGGACAAAGCCAGGCTTGAGGAAGCCAAACAGACCCTCGAGCGTGAAAAACTGCACCAGGGGATTGCTCAGTACCATGCCCATCTCCAGGTGGGTGAACCCTGCCCGCTTTGCGGGCACCCGGTAAAGACCCTACCCCCTCCCAAAGCGCAAGCCAACCTACAGGCTCTTCAAGCCCAGGTCGACCAGCTTGAGGCCACGCTTACCGATTTGCGGGCCGAGTTCAAGGCCAAACAAAAGCGCCTCGAGGATCTGCAGCAACGCCTACCCAAACTACAAGAACAGCTCCAAACGCTGCAAAACGAATCCCAAGAAGCCGCCACCGAACTCGCCGACCTGCAGGCCCAGGTGGCCGGTCTGGGTACGCTCGAACAGGTCAAAGAGGAGCGCACGCAGCGCTTGGCAGGGCTGGCCGAAGAAATTCGTGCCATCACGGACAACCGCGAGGTTGCGGTCTATGTGGAGGCGCTTCGGCAAGCCCTCGAGTCCGCTCGCGCCCTGGCCCAGAAGGTGGCCGAAATGGAAAACCGGCAAAGCGAACTGAAGGGTAAGGTCTCGAGCCAAGCCGAAATTGTGCGGGTTCTACAAGCCAACCTGGACAGACAGCAACGGGGCGTGCAGGTTCTGCTCAAAGAGGCAGGGTTCGCGGGGCCGGAGGCGGTGCAAAAGGCCCGTCTGAGCCCTGCGGAGGTGGAGGCGCTGCAAAAAAAGCTCAAGGATCACGAGCACGAAGGGGTTGAAATTGATAGGGCGTTGCGCGTACTCGAGCAAGCCCTGAGTGGTCAGGAGCCGGTTACGCCTGCCCAGGTATCGGAACAAAAAAACCGCGTAGCCGGCCTCAAAACCTCGCTGGCCGAGACCAGAGAACGGCTGGGCGGCAAGAAGTCCGACCTGGACCGGCTGCAAAAACAACTTGACCGAAAACGCCAGGCCCAGAAGGAAAAAGCTGAGCTGGACAAACAAACCGATCTCTGGGAACAACTGGCCCAGGATCTCAAGGGCGACCGCTTCCAGGACTTCTTGCTCGAGCGCTACCAGTCCGGCCTGCTGGGCCGGGCCTCCGAACTCATCCAGACCCTCTCGCAAAACCGCTACAGCCTGCGCCTCGAGGAGGGCGAATACAAGGTGCTCGACCGCTGGACAGACTCCCTTCGCCCCGTGCGAACCCTTTCGGGCGGCGAAAGCTTCATGGCCAGCCTCTCGCTGGCCCTTTCCCTCTCGGAGCACCTTTCGCGTGGCCGCATTGGGGCGCTTTTCCTGGATGAAGGCTTCGGCACCTTGGACGCCGAAACGCTGGAACAGGTCGCCGGGATACTGGAAGCCCTGCCCACCCAGGGCCGCCTGGTCGGCATCGTGACCCATGTAGAGGCCCTGGCCGAACGCCTGCCCGCCCGCTTGCAGGTCGAGAAGTCGCCTGCAGGCAGCAAGGTGCGCTGGGTGGATTAACCCCTGAAGGGTCGCGCGGAGTGGGGTCCATGTTTCGGGGTATCCTTTTTCTGGCCTGCCTTGGACCGTGCAGAACCCCGCAAGCGTTCGACTTAGCCGAACCCCGCCCTTCTTATGTCTCGCATCGTTCGCAACACTCTCCTGGTCATGGCCGGTACCCTGTCCAGTCGCCTTCTGGGCCAGGTACGCCAGACCATCCTGACCAACCTGCCCCTGTCCGACACCCTCAAGGACGCCTTCTGGGTGGCGTACCGCATTCCCAACTTGCTGCGCGAGCTGCTGGCCGAAGGGGCCATCCAGAACGCCCTGATTCCGGTACTCACCAGCCTGCCAGCTGAAGAGGCGCGGGTGTTCGCCCGGCGGTTCGGGGCCTTTTTGCTGGGCATTAATTTGGTCATTCTGGGCCTGGGTCTACTCTTTGCCCCCCAAATTGCGGGTGTCCTGCTTTGGCTGGCCGAGCTTTCCCTGGCCCAGGCCAGCCCCTTGCGCGACCCGGTTGTTTTCGAGCAGCTGGTGCTCCTGATAAGGCTGGTGATGCCTTTTTTGCTTTCCATCTCGATGGCTTCGCTTTTTTCTTCGATGCTCCAGTCGGGTGAGCGCTTTGGTATTACCAGCTTTAGCCCCATTGCCTTCAATGTGGGCTCTATCGTGCTTATGCTGCTTTTTCCCGGCAGCGTGGTCGCGCTGGGCCTCTCGGTCACGCTGGGGGGCGCGCTGCAAGCCCTGGTGCAGCTTCCCGCCCTAAGGGGGTATGGGCTCGAGTTCAAATGGCATCCGGCCTTCCGCTTAGCCCTCACCCGCATCGGGCCTTTTGCCTTCACCACCTCCGTACGGCAGTTTCTGAACCTGGTCTTGCTTGGCATTCTGGCCGCCTACCCCTCGGCGGCGGTCACGGGCTTCCAGAACGGCGAACTCATCTTTACCACTGCGCTGGGCTTGCTGGCCGTCTCGCCCGCCATGGCCGCCTTTCCCCGGCTCTCTGCACTGGCGGGCGGCGGCGACCTAACGGCAGCCCGCGAGTTGCTCCGTCGCATGATGGCCCGGCTGGCGGTACCCCTGGCCTTCGCAGCCGCCATGATGGTCGCGCTGGCCCCCTGGGTGGTGGGGACGCTTTATGCCATCACCGCAAACTTCTCCGACGCCAACCGGGCCTTTACCACCCAGACCGTAATGGCACTGGGCCTGGCCTTGCTGCCCTGGGGCTTGAATCAACTGCTGCTTCGCGGCTTTTACGCGGTGGGGCAGGTGGGCCAGGCGGTCAGCGTGACGGTAATGGTGGCGCTGCTGAACACCTTTGGCTACTGGCTGTTGCGCGAACAGGGGCTGTTTGTGCTGAACCTGGCCACGGCAGTTGCTGGCTGGCTGGGCCTGGCGATTTACACCCGGCGCTTGCAGGCTTTTCAAATGGTAACCCCTGCCGAGGTAGGGCGGGTGGTGGGAAAAACCGTACTGGCTGCCACCCCCGCAGGCTGGGTATCCTACATAGTAGCGATGCAGTTTGGAATTCCGACCTTTTTTTTGCATAACCTCCTACCGCTGGCCCTGGGGGGTTTGGCGGGTTTGGTCGTATTTATTGGGCTGGCCTATGCGCTCCGGCTTCCGCTGAAGCTACGGTGAGCCCAAAGTTGCCATGACGCGATATGCCAAAAAGACATGGCCCATGCTTTCGGCCTTCGGCTTTGGGTTTTGGGCTAGCTTGCCGTGGTTTTCGTTTTCTTTTGTTCGCTATTTTGTGGCTTCAGCTCACGCAACAGGGCCAGGCGCAGGCGGGCAATTTCCGACTCGAGGCGGTTTTGCTGGATATCCAGCTCGTCACGCAGGCGAATGATCTCCTCTACCCCGGCCAGGTTAACGCCCAATTCTTGCGTAAGGCGGCGAATTTCCTTTAGTTTTTCCACATCCCGCTCAGAGTAGAGGCGGGTCTTGCCGGAGGTACGGCTGGGCGCAACCAGACCCTCCCGCTCATACAGGCGCAGGGTCTGGGGGTGCATGCCCACAAGCTCGGCGGCCACCGAAATGATATAGACCGGCCGCTCCTTCTCGTTGATTTTTTTCTTGCCCTCGCCGGGGGCAGGCAGGGCTGGGGGGGTCTTTAAGGCTTCGAGCTTCTCGCCGAGTTCTACCTTGAGGCGCTCGGCTTCCTCCCGAAAGCGCTGCTCGAGCGTCCATAGCTCTTCGCGCAGTTTCATGATCTCTTCCACCCCCGCCAGGTTGACCCCGAGTTCCTGGGTCAGTCGGCGGATTTCCCGGAGTTTCTCGACATCCCGTTCGGAGTACAAACGGGTCTTGCCCCCCGAACGCTTGGGCTGAATGAGGCCTTTACGCTCGTACAGCCGCAGGGTCTGGGGGTGCATATCCACCAGTTCGGCAGCAACCGAAATGATGTACACCGGGCGGTCTTTTTTGTCCATATATATAAGGGGCTAAGAGCCCTTGACATGTACAGTATACGAAAATCTACAAGGTTTAGCGCATAGGCCAACCGGCCAGCTCCAGATAGCTTGCTGACCGAAGCTGGGGGCGGTCGCTTTGTGTGAAGCCGGAAACAGCCTTAGGTGATAGACGTTTGCGGCTAAAAGGTTTGCGCTATGGGTTGCTCACCGCGGGTTTGTAAGGCAAGTACCGGGGCTGCCAGAAGCGCTCGGCCACATAGGCTTGAATGGCCTCCATACCCAGCCCCTTCAGGCGTTCTTCACGGGCCAGGCCCTCCTTCATAGCCTGGCGAATCACCCTCGAGGCCACAAACTGGCTCACCTCACGCAGTTCCGAGGTGGGGGGATAGATGCGCTCAGGGTGATGCTTGCTGGTGTAGTCGTAAAGGGTGTAGGCGGCTTCTAGCACCATAGCATCGGAGACTTCCCGGGCCTTGGAAAGCACCGTACCAAAACCCAACCCCGGAAATACAAAGGCATTGTTGCCCTGCCCAATGGGATAGACCTGTCCATCCAGTTCCACCGGTTCAAAGGGGCTCCCGGCTGCCACCAGGGCCTTGCCGTTCGTCCAGCGAAGGATGTCTTCCGGAATGGCCTCCGACGAGCTGGTGGGGTTGGACAACGGGAAGATGATGGGGCGGTCGGTGTGCGCCCGCACCGCCTGCACGATAGGCTCGGAAAACGAACCCGGCTGACCCGAAAGACCCAGAAGAACGGTGATTTGGGCATTGAGTATGGTCTCGTACAGGTTGGGTGCATCGCCCTCGACCCGCCAGTTCTGAATGAGGGCGGGGTCTTTGGCGAACTTTTGTTTGTAGGCTTCCATACTGCGGTTGCTCAGCAGCAAACCTTTGGAGTCCAGGACAAATATGCGGTCCAGGGCTTGTGCCTCGCTCAAGCCTTCGCGCATCAGACCGTCGAGCATGGCCTGGGCCACACCCACCCCTCCTGCTCCCGCCCCATACACCAGAATGCGCTGGTCGGAAAGTTGTTCGCCCTTGATGCGGCAAGCCGACAAGACCCCGGCCAGGGTAACCGCCCCGGTGCCCTGGATGTCGTCGTTGAAGGAGGGAAGCACCTTGCGGTAGCGCTCGAGTACAGCAAAAGCCGTATCCTTGCCAAAGTCTTCCCACTGCATGACCGCATTGGGGTAACGCCTACAGAAGGCTTCCACAAAGCGATCCATAAAGGCATAGTACTCTTCGCCCGAAAGCCTGCGGTGGCGCACCCCCAGGTACAGGGGGTCGTTGATTAGGTCGGCGCGGTTAGTGCCTACGTCGAGTTCGATGGGAAGGGCCTTGTCGGGGCCCAGCCCACCGGCGGCCGTATAGATGGCCAGCTTGCCGATAGAGATGGCCATACCCCCAAAGCCCTGGTCGCCGATGCCCAAAATGGCCGAGGAATCGGTCGCTACAGCCAGGCGCACATCGTTGAGGGGCACGTTGGCGAGGGCCTGGTCAATATCGTGGATGTTGTCGGTGGAAGCAGCAAAACCGCGGGGGTACCGATAGATGTGGGAAAACTGCTTGACCGCCTCTCCGACCGTGGGGGTGTAGAGAATGGGAAGCATCTCACTCATGTGGTCGGCAAAAAGGGCAAAAAACAGCACCTCATTGCGATCTTGCAGGTTGCGCAGGAAGATGTGCTTTTCCAGATCGTTTTCAATCAGGCGATAGCGGCGGTAGTTACGCTCTTTTTGCTCCTCGAGGCTGGTCACATGCGGCGGCAACAGCCCCTCGAGTTTGAGGGCTTTGCGCTCCTCGTGGGTAAAAGCAGTTCCTTTGTTCAGAAGGGGCAGCCCCAACAGCAGTGAACCTTCAATGAAAGGCTCCAGGTAACGCTTGCCCCGCTCGTCGCGCTTTACGTCGTAATAGCGGCTTACTGTCATAGGGGCAATGTTACGCCCAGAGGGTATTTTAGGTCTAGAGCAAATGCTCGCAAGCGGTCTTGCACCATGCGGCTTCCTGCTCATACACCCAGACGGCGAGCCTTTTAGAAATTGCCGCCCCTCGATGGAACTACCCACAGCGCATTGGTGTAACTACCCCCGACCTTTGTCCTTCGACATTCGGCTTTCAGCGCGTTATTATCGTGAACGGTAGAAATGGGCAGAAGCCCAACGAAAGGAGTTTCTAGGATGAAATCCCCTGTGCGTGTGGCGGTGACCGGTGCTGCCGGTCAGATTGGCTATAGTTTGCTGTTCCGTATTGCTTCCGGTGAAATGCTGGGCAAAGACCAGCCGGTTATCTTGCAACTTCTAGAAATTACCCCAGCCCTCAAAGCCCTCAATGGGGTGATTATGGAGTTGGAAGATTGCGCCTTCCCCACCCTGGCTGGGGTCGTACCCACCGACGACCCCAACGTGGCCTTTGGGGATGCCGACTATGCCCTGCTGGTCGGGGCCATGCCGCGCAAGCAGGGTATGGAGCGGGCCGACTTGCTCCAGGCCAATGGGGCCATCTTCACCGCCCAGGGCCGCGCCCTCTCCGACAACGCCCGCAAGCATGTCAAGGTGCTGGTAGTAGGCAACCCCGCCAACACCAACGCCCTGATTACCTACAAAAACGCTCCCAACCTCTCCCCCCGCCAGATTCACGCCATGACCCGCCTCGACCACAACCGGGCCATCTCCCAACTGGCGGCCCGACTCAAGGTGCCGGTCAGCGAAATCAAAAAAATGACCATCTGGGGCAACCACTCGGTCACGCAGTACCCCGACCTGTACCACTGCGAAGTAGGGGGCAAAAGCGCCTATGAGCTGGTGGGCGATCACGACTGGTACGCCAATGTCTACATTCCCAAGGTAGCCAAGCGTGGGGCGGAGATTATCGAAGCCCGTGGCGCTTCCTCGGCGGCGTCGGCAGCCAGTGCGGCCATTGATCACATGCGCGACTGGGCCCTGGGTACCCCGCAAGGCGACTGGGTGAGCATGGCCATCCCCTCCGACGGCTCGTATGGTATCCCCGAGGGGCTGGTGTACAGCTACCCCTGCGTCTGCAGGAACGGTGACTTTGAGATTGTTCAAGGGCTGGACATCAACGAATTTAGCCGCAGCAAGATGGACGCCACCGCCAGGGAACTGGCCGAAGAGCGGGATGCGGTGTTACAGCTCGGGCTGATTAAATAGGGCTTTAGAGCGCTCTTCACATAGAATGAGCCTCCCGAGAATCAAGAATCTTCTGCCCCAGACAAAACAGTTGCCGCCCGGAAACTCGAAACCCAAGCGTGGGCCGGGCCCGGCCCACGCTTGGGTGCGTAACATGCGTCTGGGCGCAGACGCATTCTCGTTTTCGCGGGCGGCAACATCTGTGAAGGGCGCGATAATACCGGATTCAAAAAGACAGTTTACAAAACCAAAAACACCAGAGGCTGTCTTTTTGAATCCTAGAGCACACCCCTCCCTTGAGTACCGGCGCTAGCCGGGGGCCGATGGCCCTTCACTGTCGGTCGGCGAAGAAAGCGTCTCCCTTCCAAGGGGCGGTATCGCCCTCCGCTACGCGGATAACTTCCAAGGGGCGGTATCGCCCTCCGCTACGCGGATAACTTCGGTCGGGTTAGTTCGTCACCCTTTGGTGACGAACTAACCGAATCTGGTATAAGTTGTAGAAACTGTGCCCTGGCAATCAGGCTTGACCGGCCCCCTGGCCTAAGGTTGTCCAGCCCTGGGCCGGATCCCAGGGGTACACAATCCAGGCGTCGGTCTCGGCAGCGTAGTAGTCGGGGGCGTCGCCGGGGAACTGGCTTTTGCTGGGCTTGTAGTGCAGCACCGCCACCTGCGGCTGACCGCCTGCCATCTTGATGCGCTCCCGCACCGCTACGGCGGTTTTGCCCGAGTCCCAAACATCGTCCACAATCAGAATGCGCTTGCCGTAGAGCAGGCTATCGGAGGGAAACTGCAGAAAAACGGGGTCTTTGATGGTCTCGCCCACGTCGGTATAAAACATCACCGCCGCAGTCAGGATGTTGCGCTGGTCGGTGGCCTCGGAGACCAAACAGGCCGGAATCATGCCGCCCCGGGTAACAGCCAGAATGCAGTCGAAGTCGTTGGGGTTGACCTGGCCCAGCAGCCTGGAAACCAGGTTGGTGATGTCCTGCCAACTCAGGTACTGTTTGCCCGAATAGCCTTGGGATTCGCTCATAGGGCTCCTTGCCTCGATCTTGCGCTCTTGGGGGTCTGGAGGACTCGGGGGGCACGCTGTCCGGTCTAGCTCGCGATGGGCTTATCCAGCTCAAAAGCGCTGTGCACGGCCCTTAAGGCGGCCTCGGCAGATTGCAAGGGAATAATGGCGGATATCCGTACCTCACTGGTAGCGATCATGTCGATGTTGGCCCCCACACTAGAAAGTGCCTGGAACATGCGGGCCGGAATGCCGGGGGTGGAGGCCAGGGCTACCCCCACAATGGAAATTTTGCATACATCACGGCGCAACTGAGCTTCTCCGCCAATTTCGGCCAGAACGGGCTCGAGGGCCTCCATAGCCTCGTCGGCAAAGTCCTGGTTGACGGTAAAGGCCATCTGGGTACGGCTGGCCTCGTGACCGGGAACCCCCTGGATAATCATGTCCACGGCCACACCTTTGCGGGCCAACGCTTCAAAAACTTGGGCCGCAATGCCGGGCCGGTCGGGAATCCCTACCAGGCCAATCTGGGCAATTTCGTCGTCGAGGGCCACCCCCGTCACTGGGCGATCGAGTTCCATGCCATCCTCCGTAACAATGGTGCCAGGGTTATAGGAAAAGCTGCTGCGCACATGGATTTTTACTCCGTAGCGTTTGCCATAGTAAACCGACCGTGGGTGCAGCACCCGCGCCCCCAGGGCGGCCATTTCCAGCATCTGGTCGTAGCCAATTTTGTTGAGCTTCTGGGCCTCCGGAATGGCGTGGGGGTCGGTGGTATAAACCCCTTCGGTATCGGTGAAGATTTCGCACTCGTGAGCCCCTAAGGCCGCCGCCAGCGCCACCGCGGTGGTGTCGGAGCCCCCCCGCCCTAAGGTGGTGAGCTCGCCCTCGGGGGTGGTGCCCATGAAGCCTGCCACCACCGCCACTTCTCCCCTGCCCAGGGCTTGCTGGATCAGGGTGGGCTCGACCCGCAAAATGCGGGCATCGCCAAAGCGCCCATCGGTGGTGATGCCGATCTGGTGCTGGGTAAACCCCCTTGCGGGTATGCCCATGGCGTTGAGTTGCATCGAGAGCAACGCCACCGACTGCTGCTCGCCAATGGTAGTGAGCATATCGAGTTCACGTTGGGGAGGGCGTTTATTGACCCGCTTGGCCAGGGCAATCAGCTCGTCGGTCATGCGGCCCATGGCCGAGACCACCACCGCAATCTGGTGGCCTTTCTCGAGGTAATGGTGGATGCGCTGGGCAACCTTATGGATGCGCTCGAGGTCGCCCACGCTTGTTCCACCGTATTTCTGGACAATCAGCGCCATAACTAGCTCAGAATGCTAACATGCCTGCACCCGATAGCCAATAGCAGATAGCCGATGCCCAAAGCAAAACCGGGCGGTTGTAGGGAGCTTGGCCCAGGCGATAAGCTACATACAGAGGTCGAAAATATGAGCGTCTTTCCAGAGTGGTTCAAAGCCTTCAAGCAGGTAGAAATCTGGCCCGGCATGGACATGGCGGTGCTCTCGGGGCACAAGGGGCAGGTGGGATTTGCCCAGGTGCAGGAGGAAACCTTTGTCCCCGAGCACGCCCACGACGGCCAGTGGGGCGTGGTGCTGGAGGGTGAGGTGGAGTTCGTGATGGGCGGCGAGCGAAAGGTCTTTCGCAAAGGCGATTATTATCATATTCCCGGTGGCGTGCCCCACAGCGCCAGGCTGGCCGCAGGTACCGCCTTTATCGACGTCTGGGAGAACGAGCGGTTTCCGGCAGAGCGGCTCAAGTAAAACCACAGGTGCCTTATGTACGAGAACATTCTGGTCGAAACCCACGGGCGCGTAGGCTTGGTGAAGCTCAACCGACCCAGGCAACTCAACGCCCTCAATACCGCCACCCTCCGCGAACTGGCCCAGGCCGTTGGGGCCTTCGAGCAGGACGAGGCCATCGGCGCTATGGTTATCACCGGCAACGAACGGGCCTTTGCCGCCGGGGCCGACATCGCCGAGTTTCAGCAAACCAGCCTGGCCGAGCTGATGCAGGGGCTCCGGGCAGACCAGTACGAGACCCTGCGCAAGGTTCGCAAACCCCTGATTGCAGCCGTTTCGGGGTTTGCCTACGGCGGGGGCTGCGAACTGGCCATGCTCTGCGACCTGATTGTGGCCTCCGACACCGCCCGGTTTGCCCAGCCCGAGATCAACCTGGGCATCATTCCGGGTGGCGGGGGTACTCAGCGCCTCACCCGCCAGGTAGGCAAGTACCTGGCCATGGAAGTGATTCTGGCCGGAAGGGTGCTCTCGGCCTGGGAAGCCTTGCAACATGGTCTGGTAAACAAAGTAGTACCGGTGGAGCTGTACCTGGAAGAGACCCTCGAGCTGGCCCAGGCCATTGCAGAGCGGGCCCCCCTGGCGGCCCGACTGGCCAAGGATGCGGTGAACCGGGCACAGGACATGAGCCTGGAAAACGGACTGGGCCTCGAACGCAGCAACTTCCTGATTGCTTTCGGCAGCGAGGACAAACACGAGGGCACCACAGCTTTTGTGCAGAAGCGCAGGCCGGTATGGAAAGGTAAATAACCGGCCCATCAAGATTCATTGTGGAGGCAGCATGAGCGTCTTACTCAAGGAGTTCCAGGAGGGCATCCTGACCCTCACCCTGAACCGGCCCGAGGCCATCAACGCCCTGACCACAGAGATGCTAAAGGAGCTGGGCCAGGTGCTTGCCAAAGAAGCCCCCGCGCCCGAGGTGCGCGTGGTGGTGCTGCGGGGCGCAGGGCGCGGCTTTTGCTCGGGCCAGGACTTACGCGAATTCGAGGGCCAGCGCATTTCCTACAAGGCCCACCTGCGCAACTACCAGTCGGTGGTGGAGGGCATGGCCAGCCTGGAAAAGCCGGTGATGGCCGCCATTCATGGTGCGGCGGCGGGGGCCGGGCTCTCGCTGGCCCTGGCTTGCGACCTGCGGGTAGCGGCAGCCGATGCCATCCTGACCACCGGTTTTAGCAAGATTGGGCTAATCCCCGACGCCGGCATGAACTACCACCTGCCGCGCATGGTGGGCTATGCCAAGGCTTTTGAACTCGAGGCCCTCTCGCCCCGCCTGGGGGCCGAAGAGGCCCTGAGCCTGGGCCTGGTCAACCGAGTGGTACCCACCGAGGCTTTCCCCGCCGAGGTAGCCAAACTGGCCGCCGAGCTGGCCCAGGGGCCCAGCAAAACCTACGGCCTGATCAAGCGGGCCCTGCGGCGCAGCGCCAGCGCCACCCTGTCGGAGATGCTCGAGTACGAGGCTTTACTGCAAGAGGTAGCGGGCCGCACAGAAGACCACCAGGAGGGTGTGCAGGCTTTCTACCAAAAACGTCCCGCCCGCTTCCGGGGAAGGTAGACTGTCCGCGTGATTCGCTACCTCAAAGGAATGGTACTCAAAAAGAGCCAGAGTAGCGCTGTATTGCTGGTAGGGGGTGTGGGTTTGGAGGCCAGTTGTCCCGCCTCGACGCTGGCCCAGCTCAACGAAGGGCAGGAATCCATCCTGCACACCAAACTGGTGGTACGGGAGGACGACCTTTCGCTCTTTGGATTTAGCGACGAACGCAGCCTGGAGCTATTTGAACTACTGCTCTCGGTCTCGGGGGTAGGGCCTAAAGTGGCCCTCAACCTGCTCTCCTCGCAAACCCCGGCCCTGCTGGCCCGCGCCCTAGCCGAGGGCGACCTGCGCCTCTTAACGGCAGCCCAAGGGGTCGGCAAGAAGCTGGCCGAGCGGATTGCCCTCGAGCTGCGCGGCAAGGTACCCGCCCACCTGATGGGCGAAGGAGGAGCCATCGTTCGCACCGCCCATACCGAGGAGGCCGAGCTGGCCCTGATCACACTGGGTTTCCGCGAGAGCCAGGTGCGGAGCTTGGTAGCCGAAATTGCCCAGAAAAACCCCGAAGCAGGTACGCAGGAACTCATTAAACTGGCCTTGAAGGCACTGCGCTAAGCGTCTGTCGAGCATATTGGTGGGATGTCAGGGTTATTAGAAATAGCGCTCCCGCATCTGGCTCAGGAAATCTTCGCTCAGATGTACACCCGAAGCCGAGCCCAGCACAGCATCCATGCCGCAATAGGGGCATAGCGCAGTCTGGCCTTCATCCACCCATTCTTCGATTTCGCTGGGGGTAAAAATACGCAGGCAGTAGAAGCAGCCACACAGCTCGCTCTGCAAAACCTCCGCGCGGTGGCGGGCGGAATGCCGATGGGCTTCTGGATATGCCATACCAGATTGGGTTAGTTCGTCACCCTTCGGCGCCGAACTAACCCAACCGAAGGGAGTGCTCTAGGATTCAAAAAGACAACCTATGGGTTTTTGGTTTTTTGAACTGTCTTTTTGCATCCGGTATCATTGCGCCTCCAGCCAGGGCAGCATTTCGAGCAGGTTCGAGACCTCGAGGTCGGCGGGGTGCTGGGGGTCTTTGGGCTTGAAGCCGCGCTCCACCCAGACCGATTTCATGCCAGCATTGGCCGCACCTGCAATGTCCCGCTCGGGGTTGTCGCCGACCATCACGCAGGCTGAAGGCTCCACGCCCAGTTCCGTGCAGATATGGTCGAAAATGCCGCGCTGGGGCTTACCAATATCGAGCTCACCCGAGACCGCTACCGCCTGAAAACGGCCGAGCAGCCCGAAGCCCTCGAGTTTCTCGCGCTGCAAATCGGGCACCCCATTGGTCACGATGCCCAGTTTGTAGCCCGAAAGGGCCTGCAGCAGTGGGTCAATCTCGGGATAGCGTGGGTACAAGCGCCGCTCGGAAAGGTAACGGTGAGCCAGCACCTCGCACAGTGCATCGTCGTGAATATTCTGTGCTTCTAACGACTCGCGCCAGACAGCTACACGAAAATCTTGTACCCAGTCGTGCAGGGTTTTCAATGCGGGGTGGGTTTGCACCTCATAGCGCGCCCATAGCCCTTCCCCCGCACTATGGCCAATACGCTGGGTATATTCAAAAACTGGAGACGACTTCCACAGGCGCACCGCCATGGTTTCTGCCGTCTGAACAAGGTGCGGAATATCCAGGCTGTACCAGGAGGCGGCATAAAAAGCACAGCTCCGCAAGGCGTGCAGGGAGACGGGGTGGTCGAGGATGAGGGTCTCGTCTAAGTCGAACAAAATGGCCTGAATCACGCCCCAATAGTAAGGTAACTAAGCAATTCCTGCACCCTGCCGGAAAGTTTTTTCAGTGCGCTTGCTCGAGCAGCACCCGCGCCCCTTCGCGCAGCGCCTCCTGCTCGTTTTGGGTCAGCTTGAGACCTTCCCAAAGAGCGCTGAAATAGCTTTCTTGCATGAGGGCGATTTCAATGGCCATGATTTTTTCAAAGGCCGTGATGGCTGCCAAAATATCAGCCCCCCGCAGGGCATTGCGCAGGTGCTCGAGGGTCAGCTCCTGCACGATGCCCACAGCGGGAATGAAGTGCCCCGGACGCACACCAACCCGCGCATGCACCAACCCGATCTGAATCCGGCGGCGAGCATACCCATCGTCGAACTGACCTGAAAAAAGCTCCCGATACCAGACTGCAAACGAGCGATATAGCCGTTCGACCCGGCCTGGTACACCCCACAGGATTTCGTGCATCTCGGGGTCGCGTCCCAGATAATCATAAAAGGCCAGGGCCACCTCGGGAGCCAGGGGACCAGCAATGGGCTCGAGGCTCCGCAGGGTTTGTACGTGCTGCTCGGTCAGCCCTGTGCGGCGCACCAGGGTTCGCAGCAGCTCTTCGGCCTTCATCGCTGGAATTCTACTTCAGGGATACCTTTAGCTCATAGCCAACAGGCAGTTGCCGAAAGCGGGCTATGGTGAGCAGTTATCGAATGAGAAACAGCGCGTTTATACAGCCCATGACCTTCGGGGCTTGACCCTTTCTCACCTGTTCAGTTGGTTTTTCCCAGCATGGCCCTGGCCCCCGCCACCAGGGCTTTCTCCTGGTCGGCAGCTACCCCCAGGCGGTAGCCGTACTCCATGGCCTGCATGTAGCTATCCTGCATCAGGGCCGCCTCGATGGCCATGATCTTCTCAAAGGCTTCCACTGCGCTAAAGATTTCGGGTGAACGCAGGGTGTTGCGCAGGTGCTCGAGCGAAAGCTCTTGCACAATGCCAAAAGCCGGCATGATAAAGCTGGGCTTGACGCCAATAGCCGCATGTACCAGGCCAATCCGGGCACGCTTCTCTGCGTATTCGGCATCATAGTTTCCACAGAATAGGCCCCTGTACCAGTCAGCAAAACTCTGGTACAGGCGCTCAACCCGCCCAGGGACATCCCACAAAATAGCCCGCATCTCCTCATCGCGCCCCAGGTAGTCGTAAAAAGCCAGGGCGATTTCTGAGGCCATGGGGCTCATCAAGGGCTCGAGCCTGCGTAGCGTATGCACGTGGTGCTCGAGCAGCCCGGTGCGATCTATCAGCTTAGCCAGCAAAACCTTGGCTTCCATTTGGGACAATTGTACCTTGACATGAAACTACCCAATTTAGACCTGCACGAAAAGACTGAATCGGGATACAAAATGAGTCTTGTATACATTCCAGCAAACCGATGAGCTATATTGATCGCACTCTTCACAGACATGGCTATCCATCCCGGCGACCATCGTTCTGTTCAGGGTACCACCAGACGCAATCACTCCACCCTCAACAAAAAAAGGGGCAGCATGAAAGCTACCCCTCTCAATGCGGCGGCTTACTCGGTACTGACTTCCTGCACCACCTGCTGGTTGGTAGGCACCACCATGCGGAAATGGGCCGCAGGGTCGGCCAGCAGCTTCATCAAACGCTCGGCCTTGTCTTCACGCTCGACATCGCGCAGGGCGTTGAGGTACGCACTCATCAGTTCACGCACATCGGCAATCCCGCGCTCATCGAGCTTCTGAATGGCCACCTTTGCGCCTTTTGCCAGCCGTCGGTGCATGGCCTCTTCGTTGAGACCCATCTCGGGCCAGAAGCGCAGGTAAACCCGCCCGCCGGTCATGCCGGAGCAGATCCAGGGGCCAGGGTCGCCCAGCACCACGGCCCGCCCACGGGTCATGTACTCAAAGGCAAAACCTTTGGCCTGGGCACGGGCTGCAATGTTGCCCAGTTCGTCCTGCACAGGCCGGTCAGGCTCACCCGCCAGCACCACATCGGCCCCTGAAAGGCGAATACAGAACCGGCTGTCGGCCTGCCCCTCCACAATAAGCAAGCCGCCAATTGCGCCGTACGCGAAAGACTTGCCTACCGAGCCATCTACGTACTGGCCAAAAGGGTTGCGCCCCTTGAGGATGGCTACCTTGCCGCCATAGGCGTTCTTGGCGATGCCGTCCTGGGCCCCACCTTCCACCACGATGTCCAGCCCCTCTACGTTGAATGCAGCGATGCCATTCCCGGCCACACTCCCCGCATCAAAGCGCAGCTCAACCCTGGCATCCCACCCTTTGCCGTACAAACGGCGGCGGGCAATCTCGCCGGCCAGGTGGGTCCCTAGGGCACGGTCAGTGGAGCCGACTGGCCCTTCCTGAAAGAGCAGTTCGCGCCCTCCCTCGGCATAGGCATCGGTGACTACCTCGGTAATCGAGCGCGTAAGTTGATTCAAAGGCTTTCGCAGCACGTGGGCCGAGCGTTCGCCCAGCCACTCTGGAGCCGAAACAGGTTCGAAGAAGTAGCTCAGGTCAATTTCTTCGCGATGTCCTTCCTGTGTAAGCAGATCGCTGCGGCCCACCAGGTCACGCAAGCTTGCTGCACCTAAAGCCGCCACCAGACGCCGCAACTCTTTGCCCTTGGCAGCAAAGAAATGTACCAGTTGATCTACCGCTCGAGTCTGTTCCTGGGGCACAAAACGCTTCAGACCGTGGGCCTGGGCCTGCTCCAGGGTCTCGATCTGGGTGGCAATCCCCACATGGCAGGTGTCCATCTGGCACTGGCGGCAAATAGTGCAGCCAATCGCCACCATGGCCATGGTGGCCATGCCCACACGGTCGGCCCCCAGCAACACCATCCGCAGGGTGTCGTAAGCGGTTTTGAGGCCGCCATCGGCCCAGAGCTCCACCTTGTCGCGCATCCCGGCTCGCACCAGTGCCCGGTGAGCGCGGCGCACCCCAATTTCCACCGGAAGGCCGGCGTATTTGAGCGCATGCCAGCGGGCCGCCCCCGTACCTCCCTCAAAGCCCGAGAGCGCAATCACATCGGCCCCAGCCTTAGCGATACCCACCGCAATGGTGCCGATGCCAGGAATAACCGGCACCTTGACCGAGACCTTGGCCTTGGGATTGATGGTTTTGAGCTCTTCTATCAATTGGGCTAGGTCTTCTATGGAGTAGAGGTCGTGGTTGTTGGAAGGCGAAATAAGGTCTACCCCTGGCACGGCGTTGCGGGCCGCCGCTACCTTGGCCGTGACCTTTTTGCCCGGGAGGTGACCGCCCTCTCCAGGTTTAGCCCCCTGACCGATCTTAATCTCAATGAAACCCGCCGAGTTGAGCATATAGGCATGGGCGCCAAAGCGACCCGATGCCACCTGCTGGCCACGCCAGTGGGTGTACTTGCCCAGCATATCGGGGATTTCGCCGCCCTCGCCGTTGATACACACCATGTTGAGCTTTTTGGCAGCCTCGATGTAGGCCCGGAAGCTGGCCTCCCCTTGAGAACCGAAGCTCATGGCGGTGATAACGAAGGGTAGCGAGTGACCGCCCACACTGAGGTCTACTTCTTCGGGGTTGACTTCGGATTTGCTGGCAAACTCAATACCGAGTAGCTGCCGGGCAGCTACCGGTGATTCGTGCTCGAGCCCGCGCACCTTCTCCTGAAAGTGCTCGTAGGGCGATTCGCCCGAAGAGACTTCCATGGCCGCCTTGAAGATGCGGGGGTTGAAGCGGAAGTCTTTGGCCGGCAGGACTTTTTCGGCGTTGAGCAAGTTGAGGCGCTCCAGGAGGGTGCGCTCGAGCTCTAACAACCCATAGCCTGCCTTTTCGGAACCCAGGAAGTTGCGAATGCCAAACAGCTCGGATAGTTCGGGCTTGAGACCGATGGCGCTGAAGATGCGCCCATAGCCACGCACCTCGTGGATGCCCATGGTGGAGATGACCTTCTCCAGGCCCTTCTTGAGGCCCTCGAGCAGGTTCTGCACGCCCAGCGTGCCCTTGGCGGCCTGGGCCTTGTGCTGCATCAGCCAGGGCGCAACTGCATCGGCCCCCAGGCCCAGGCAGACCGCCACATCGTGCAGGTTTCGTACCCCACCCGAGTGGACCAGAAGCGAGGTACAGCGGCGCAGCGAGATGCCTTCTTCATTCCGCGCCTCTTCCAGCGATTTGCCAACTACTGCCAAAGCCAGATACACGTCGAGCCAGATTCCCCCCTCGAAAGCACCCCGGTCGGAGAGCACCAGGAGTTCGGCCCCGTTGCGGGCGGCTTCAACCGCGCTTTCCTGAAGTCGCTTGAGCCCTGCAGCAATGCCTTCTTCTACCGAGAACTGCATGGGCAATACTGCATGTTTGAAACGGCGCAGGGCCTCTTCATAGGTCAGGGTTCCCTGGCCTTGCGCGATGGCGCCTAGCGTGGGAGCGGTCTCTTCCAGCAGCACAGGTACGACCAGCTCTTCAACATGACCTGCCCCCCGCCCATCGGGCAAAGGCCGACGCCCCAGGATGCTGCGGGTGGAGAAATGTTCAATTTCGCGCTCGCGGTCAATGGCGGGGTTGGTTACGACCGCTACGGTCTCCTTGAAGAACTCCGAAAGGTTGGGTTTTTCGGGGTTCAAAGCGGCAATAGGGCCATCGTAGCCGAGCGAGCCAATGGGCTCGTTGCCGTTTTCAGCCAGGGCCTCGAGGTAGCCTGCATCCCAGCGATCCCAGCCATAAGCCCGCTCGAGGTTCAACGAAGGCGGCGCAGGCCTATCTTCGACCTGGGCCTCGCTACCCCCGGCCATGGGAGGAACCGAGCCATAGCGGGGCCCGGCCAGATGGGCTCTGTAGCCCTCGAGGCTATGGGTTTTGGTCAGGATGCGCTCCAATACCTGGCGCTGATGGCGGTCAAAGGGGAAGAGCCGTGTTCCGTCGGGCGTCAGGCGCAGGTACATCTTTTCCCCTGGGGCAAAGGGACGCGGCTCGGCAACAAACTCCTCTACCGTAAAAACCCCCCGCTCCGAGCTGAAGACATACTCCGAGTCGGTCTCGACAAACCACAAGGGACGCAGCCCCATGGCATCGGTACCAAAAACAGCCTCCTCGCGATGGCGCGTGACCAGGGCCGCCGGGCCCTGGGCCAGGGGCCCAAAGCGCTGGCGCAGGTTCATGTACAGGTCTTGCAACGCAGGGGAGTAGTTCTTAATTTCGCCCAGAATGGGTGGAAAAGCCACATCCATGGCCTCGGGCAAGGAAAGGCCAAATCGATAGAGTAGCCCCTCCAGAATCCGGTTCAGGTCTTGCGAGTCGGAGCCCCCGGTGAGCGGGATGCCCAGAAACCGCCCTTCGCGGCGCAGGCGCTCGATGGTGTTGATTTCACCGTTGTGACCCAGCAAGCCAAAGGGCTGTACCGCCTCGAAGGTTGACATGGTGTTGGTGGAGTAGCGGTTGTGGCCCAGGGTGATGGTGGATTTGTACTCCGCCCGCGAGAGCTCCGGGAAGTAGCGCCCCAGAATCTCGGCGGAGCCTCGCACCTTGTAAACGACGGTGGCCGTGGAGAGCGAGACCACATGCACAGGAAAGCGCTGCTCCAGGAGCAACCCCAGTTCCCATAAGGGGCCGTCGCCGTCGGTAGAAAGCCCGGCCACCTGATAAAAGAGTGGCTCGGTGCGCTTGCCTACCGGCCCTAGCACACTGCTGTTGGTCTCCCCTTTGCGCTCCAGAAGCAGCTTGATGCCCCGTTTCGAGCCCTCCACCCGGAACAAATCGAATAGCTCCTGAACCCGGGCGCTTTCGCTCTTGGGTATGAACAGGTGGCCCACGAAAAAACGGGGGTTCTGGGCCAGGTTGCTATCGAGCCCTGCTTCGTACAGGTAGCCCGCCCAAAGTTCGCGCGGGAGATCGGTCTGGATACCGGTGCCATCGCCTTCCCCCCGAATCAAACCGGCCCGGTGGGCCATCTTGTAGAGGCTTTCGATGGTACGCTGCACGTTGGCATGGCTTGGGCGTGCGCTCTTTTCGGCGATTGCAATGATGCCACAAGCATCGCGTCCATTTGGTATACCAGGATATGCCTCACTAAATTTCATCTACCAGACCTCCAGAACTGAGCCAAACGGATGTGGGGGAAGAATCTTCGCATAAGTTTGCGAAGATTTGAAGCAGTATACGAATCACCCTGGCCTGCGTCAATATAAAGGAGGTGGTGTAGGAATCCAGCTATTCGTAGTTCAGGACAAAAATACCCCACTTTGTATCTCTGGTGATACAGTTGGTATAAGGGCAGGTCAATAAAAACCCACCAAGAACGTATTTTCTTGACATTGCTTTACGATTGCTCCTACAATGCAAGGGGGAGCGTTACGCCTAGGAGGTATTGTGGAAACGCTGCGAGTATCCGGCAAGTCACGTCCCAACTCCGTCGCAGGTGCTATCGCTGCGCTGCTGCGCTCCCAGAGCGAGGTCGAGGTTCAAGCCATTGGCCCCGAGGCCGTCAATCAGGCTGTCAAGGCTATCGCAATCGCCAGGGGATATATTGCCCCCGACAACCTGGACTTGATTGTGAAACCGGCTTTCGTAAAGCTCGAGCTCGAGAGCGAGGAGCGCACCGCCCTTCGCTTCACGGTACGTAGCCAACCCCTCCAACCCTAGTTGGTATGTTTGCGCCACGTCCGCTAGAGGCATCTTGAACAAACATCTGCTCTTGTCCTGTGCATCGCTCGGCAGCTACCATATGGTTTCCTGAGGTCGGCCCCAGGCGTCTAAAGGTTGCTCAGAATCAAAACCCGGCTACTCGCCAAATGAACTGCTCCAATTGTGATCTTTTGCACCCAGTCCAGGCAAGTAACCCAGGACTCAGAGCACTCACACAGGGTCTGCTACCTTGTACGTGTAGGAGGGAAGAATGACGATTGCGTTCTTACTGATGATTGTGGTTTTCGTGGCAACGCTGTTTATACAGTTCTGGCTCCAGCGAACCTACGCCCGCTATAGCCGGGTAGCCAACAGCCGGGGGGTGACGGGGGAACAAGTGGCCCGCGCAATACTCGATGCTTATGGGCTGCATAATGTGCGGGTAGAAATGGTGCCGGGCGCTCTGACCGACCACTACGACCCCATCGCCAAGGCAGTACGCCTCTCTGAACCCAACTTTCACTCTCCCTCGGCTGCCGCCCTCGCCGTAGCGGCGCACGAGGTGGGACATGCCATCCAGGATGCCAAGAGCTATGCCTGGTTGCGGGTTCGGCACAGCATTCTGCCGGTAGCCAACATTGGCAGTATGTTTGGCCCCTGGATTTTCATTGCCGGGATGTTCATGGGGGCCACCGGCCTGATGAGCATTGGTATCTGGCTCTTTGCCGCCGCCGCCTTATTCCAGCTCGTGACCCTGCCGGTAGAGTTCGATGCCTCCAACCGGGCCTTGAACATCCTCAAAAAGATGAATTTCTTGGACAACAGCGAGATGGGAGGTGCCCGGGCCGTCTTGACCGCCGCCGCCATGACCTACGTGGCCGCCCTGGCCAACTCGCTGGCCACCATCCTGCACTACGTTGCCATCATGATGTCCAACCGCGAGTGAACCAGATCCCATACAGGGTTAGCCCCGCTTGCTGCGGGGCTTTTGTTTGGGCCAATCTTGCTTCAATAGGGCGTAAAGAGCCATATCCTGCGGCTTGCCGTGCAGCCAGACTTCCTGGCGCAAAATGCCCTCGAGCATAAATCCTAACCGCTCGGGAATGGCCCGGCTCCTGAGGTTCTTGGTGTGGGCCCTGATCTCCAGGCGGCCCAGGCCCATCTCAAAAAATGCATAATTTATCAGCGCTTCCACTCCTCGAGTCATTAGCCCTTTACCCTCAAAAGCTGCGCCCAACCAGTAGCCAATCTCGGCCGTACGGTGAGGGAGCACTATGTTAAACAAGGTGAGCGTTCCGGCCAGCTTTCCCCGATGCCAGACCGTGAGGGGTAGTTGTTCGCCCCTGGCCAAGCCATCCAGGGCTCCCTGAATGTAGGCTTTGGTATCTTCAAATGTACTATTGTCATCTACCCACGGCAACCAGCGCCGCAGATGCTTTCGATTGGCGTCGGTGAGAGCGAACAATGCTTCGGCATAGTGTGGCAGCAGCAAGCGGAGTTCGCTGTGCTCGTCGAGCAGATAGCTGAACATGGATACAAGAATAAGACCTCGACTCTCTCAATCGCATTGCCGAGTAGGAATTTGTAGTTCTGATGGGACGGTTTCCTCTTCCAACGAAGCATCGCGCGGCCTATCATGTACGAAAGCATATCCTGGAGCGCCGCGCCGCTCATAATCAAAGAAGTCGACTCTATCAGCTTGATCTTCGGATAGCCCACTCCTCGTCGGTGATGGCGTAGAGGGCGTGGTCGCAGGGCTTGCCGTGCAGTGTACCGTCGTTGCGCAGCAGACCTTCTAGTTGCAGGCCCAGCCGCTCCGGAATGGCCCGGCTACGCAGGTTGTCCACATGTACTTTGACCTGAATCCGGCGCAGGCCGACTTCACCAATTGCGTAGTCGAGCAGTGCTCGGACGCTGCGGGTCATCAGGCCCAGGCCCTCGAATTCCTGGCCCAGCCAGTATCCGATCTCGGCCTTCCGGGCGGCCTGGTCGAGGTCGTACAGACCCACCACTCCGGCTACGCTACCCTTATGCCAGATCGAGAGGCTGTAGCCCTGGCCAGCGGCCAGCGCCTCCAGTCGGCCGCGAATAAAACTCGATATAAACGAGACATCGCGGGCACTATCCACCCAGGCCAGCCACCGGCGCAGGTAGGTGCGGTTACGGTCAGCCAGCGCATAAAGCGCCTCGGCATGGTGAGCTTGCAGCAATCGCAATTCGCTGTCTTCGTCCAGGCGGTAGGCAAGCATCTATATGCCCACCTTCCATTTGGGGCCTTCACGGGTGTCCTCGACCACCACCCCCAGTTCGGTCAGGCGATCCCGAATGCGGTCCGACAGGGCAAAATTGCGGTTGCGGCGAGACTCTTCCCGGATATCCAGCAGTAAGTTGACCAGGCCCTCGAGCAAAGCGCCCCCCAGCTGGTTTTGTAGCACTCGAGCAGGAAACAGCCCCAACACCCCCTCACCCAATTCCGAGAAAACCTTTTCGGCTTTTTGCAGGCTCTCTCTGCCGGGCCGCCCGGTCAGGGCTTTATTGAGTTCGGTGACGAAGTTAAACAGCGCGGCTATGGCCTGGGGGGTATTCAGATCGTCGTCCAGGGCTTCAGCAAAAGCGCGTTGCACCTCTTCCACCGCATGTTCCAGACCTGAATGTCTGCCACTCGGCGCAGTATGGATGAGCCGGTGCACCTCCCGGTAGGCGTTCAGCAGGCGCAGGTAGCCGTTTTTGGCTGCCTCCAAACCTTCGTCGGTAAAGTCCAGTACGCTGCGGTAGTGGCTGTTGAGCAGGTAAAACCGTATGTACATCGGCTCGTACTTAGCCCGTAGCTCGGACAGCGAAACCAGATTACCGGTGCTCTTGGCCATTTTTTGCCCGTTCAGAAGCACGTGGTAGTGGTGCATCCAGTAGCGGGCAAAAGGGTGTCCTGCGGCCTCAGCCTGGGCAATTTCGGCCTCGTGGTGGGGAAATTGTAGGTCTACGCCCCCCGCGTGAATGTCGAAGCCATCCCCCAGGTATTTGAGGCTCATGGCCGAGCACTCGATGTGCCAGCCGGGGAAGCCCACCCCCCAGGGCGAGTTCCAGCGCATGAGGTGCTCGGGGTCGGCCCGCTTCCACAGGGCAAAGTCGCGGGGATCTTCCTTTTCCTCGCGCACCTCGACCCGCGCCCCGGCCTCCTGCTCCTCGATATCGCGGTTGGACAGCTTGCCAAACTCGGGCCAGCTTCGGACACGAAAATACACCGAGCCGTTGGCTACATAGGCGTGGCCCCGCTTGACCAGGGTTTCGGTCAGCTCGATCTGCTCGGGAATGTGCCCGGCAGCCCTGGGGGTGATGTCGGGGCGCAGCACGTTCAGGGCCTGCATCTCGTCGAAGTAGCTCCACATGTATTTTTCGGCTACTTCCATGGGCTCCAGACGAAGGAGCTTGGCGCGGCGCTGGATTTTGTCCTCGCCCTCGTCGGCATCGTCGGTAAGATGGCCCACGTCGGTAATGTTGGAAACGAAGCGCACCTTGTAGCCCTGGTACCGCAACCAGCGCCGCAGCACGTCGTAGACGATGGGGCCCCGGGCGTGCCCGAGGTGGGGGTCGGAATAAACCGTAGGGCCGCAGACGTAAATACCTACGTAGCCGGGCGTGGCCGGAACGAAGGTCTGTTTGGCCCTGGCAAGGGTGTTATAGATTTGTAAAGGCATTGAGGTGCTCCATTCTTGGAGTAGATTTGGGCATTTTTAGCCCGGCGGTGGTGAAGGAATAGCTATGAAAAAAGCCGGGTTGGTGGCCCCAGGCGCACCATAACCCCGGCGGGTTGACACACTTAACATCGCGGAACAAACATCATGGGTAGAGTATAGCACCTCAAGCCGCGGTGCAGCGTTCCTTGAGGCCGCGCAACAGATCGTCGATGTTTTCCTGCATGAGTTTTTTGACCAGCTTTTGCAGCAATCCACCAAAGATGGGGATATTGAGTTCGTACTCGAGCCTAAGCACCGCCCGGGTGCCCTCACCCTCGGGCAAGAAGGTCCAAGAACCACGGTAGACATCAAAGTCGCCCTCCTTGCTGTCGAATTCGTTGCGCAGCTCGGCATCAAACCAGCGCTCGTCCTCGATCCAGTGGACTTTTTTACCCATAGCGACCGCCACAAACCTGGTGCGCGAGGTGCTTCCGTGGTCTTCCAGCACCTCCAGGGTTTCCACATCCTTGAGGTAGGGCTTGAGGCCCGCGAGATCCCGCGCGGCGGCGTACACCTCTTGGGGGGATTTGGGAATGAAAAGTTCAGACACCACTTCCGGCATAGCGCTAGTTTACATGAGGGCCCTTGGGTTCGGCCCAATTCGTTTGATGCTTAGACAACCTGAAGCCTTCTAGGTCTGAAAAACGGAAGGTGTTTTCAGGTCTACGCCCTTGCAAGTGGGCTTAATTGAGGCCTCCTGGTAGGAGTTATACCAGATTCGGTTAGTTCGTCACTGAAGGGTGACGAACTAACCCGACCGAAGGGAGACGCTTTCTTCGCCGACCGACAGGGAGGGGTGTGCTCTAGGATTCAAAAAGACAGCCTCTGGTGTTTTTAGTTTTGTAAGCTGTCTTTTTGAATCCGGTATTAGGCCATCAAATCGTCGGGGATTGCTCCGCAAGCATGCGGCTCCTCGCAATGACGCTTTTTACCAGGAGAAGACTTCCTTGAGCGGCCATCTGGCTATTGGCCATATCCTGCATTTTCGACCCAAATCACCTGGCCGTAGGGTAGGCTGATGGGCATGTCTGCCAGTTTTGAGGAAAAGTTGCGGCGCTTCGCCGAAGTTGCGGTCAAGGTAGGGGTGGGACTCCAACCCGGTCAGAAACTTTTTGTGAACGCCAACATCGAGGCGCTGCCGCTCACCCGCCTGGTGGTAGAGGAGGCCTACAAGGCGGGCTCGAGGCTGGTGGTAACCCAGCTCTACGACGAGCAGCTCAACCTGGCGCGGTATCGCCATGCGCCGCGGGATTCCTTCCAGGAGTATGCAGCTTTCATGGTTGAAGCGCGGCTCAAGGCCCTGGACGAAGGCTACGCCTGGCTGAGCATCCTGGCCGATGACCCGGAAATCCTGCGCGGGCAAGACCCCGAGCTGATTCGCCAGGTCTCGCAAACCGCCGCCCGGTTCAGCAAGCCTTTCTCGGAACGCATCAGCGGCTTTGCCACCAACTGGTGCATCATTGGCGCCGCCTCGCCGCGCTGGGCCCAACTGGTTTTCCCCAACACCCCCCCGTCCCGGCAGATGCAACAGCTTTGGGAGGCTATTTTCAAGGTGAGCCGGGTGGATCAAGCCGATCCGATAGCAGCCTGGAAGGCGCATACCGACAACCTCGAGCGCCGCGTGCAGCAGCTCAACGCCAGGCGCTACGCCGCTTTGCACTTCCGGGGGCCGGGCACCGACCTGTATGTGGGACTGGCCGAAGGGCATGTATGGGCTGGGGGAGCAGGACAGGCCCAAAACGGGGCGCGGTGCATTCCCAACATGCCAACCGAAGAGGTGTTCACCACCCCCCACCGCGAGCGGGTGGAGGGATGGGTGCAAAGTACCAAGCCCCTGAGCCTGCATGGCAACTTGCTCGAGGGCATCCGGGTTCGCTTTGCACAGGGCCGGGTAGTGGAGGCCCAGGCCGAAAAGGGCCAGGAGATTTTGCAGCACCTGCTCCAGACCGACGAGGGTGCCCAGCGTTTGGGCGAGGTAGCCCTGGTGCCCCATAGCTCGCCCATCTCCCAGACTGGGTTGCTTTTCTACGAAGCCCTCTACGACGAAAACGCGGCCAGTCACATTGCTCTGGGCGCCAGCTACGACGAATGCCTGGAGGGGGGTCATGGCCTCACCCCAGAACAAAAACGGGCCGCAGGGGCCAACGATAGCCTGATTCACATAGACTGGATGATTGGCTCTGAGCACGTAGATGTTGATGGCATTACCCCAAGCGGCCTGGCCGAGCCCTTGATGCGAGGAGGGGAATGGGTGGATTAAAGCTCCATGACCGTTGTTTGGTCTACTAATCTCGCAACTTGTACCGCTTTCTCTTCGCCAAATTGAGGCTTCTGGTCACGGCCTTTTTTCTGATGAGCGTCTCTACGAGAGGACGCTCCGACTGATAGACTTGAAGCAGAGCGGAGGGATTGTATGAGCTGCAATCGGCCAGGCCGCGGTGCTCTCGAGTTTCACGTATCCAAAAGTGCACGGGATTATTACCAGTTCGACCTCTCGCTGTTTTCGCTGAGTGGAAACGTAATCTTCGCCAGCTTCCAGGCCGCACGGCGCTTTGCCGAGGCCATGAACGCCAAGCGCGACCTGGTGCGCCACCCGGAGCAGGCCGTGAGCGCCAGCCAGATTAATGCCATGGGCCTGATTGACGAGATGCTGCACTTTGTGGTGCGGCAATATCTGGAGCAGCATCCAGGTGTGCTGCAGCAAGCCCTTTCTGTGTTGGAAAAGAGCGTCGGCCCGGACGAGTTGGAAAAAGCCCTGCGCTCGTTTGCTACCGAGTTTCCGCCCATCCGGGTCTACCGGGGCGAGATCACCTTGGAAGAGTACCTTTTGGATACCACTGAGGGCCGCTCCAACCGCGAGATTCTGCTGGAAGAGATGCTCATGCTCTGGATGGCCAATGCCAACCCGGCCTTCAGCCCCTTTAGCGAGTTATTCGAGGACGGCAACCTCGAGCGCACCACCGCCTACCTGTCCATCATCCAGAGCCTGGAAACCTTCTTCGAGGGCCAACCGCCCTTCGGCGAAACCGGCCTCTCCCTGTTCAAAACCCTGCGGCTGCCGGCCCTGCAGCACCCCGACTCCCTCGAGGCCCAGCTTCAGTTCTTACTGAAGCGCTTTGCGGGCAGCCTGGGGCGCTTCTACTACCGGATGCTCGTTGGCCTGGATGTGGTTCGCGAGGAGGGGCGCTCGTTTGCGGTGCCCATCCACTTCGACCAGCCGGGGGGTGGGGGTGGAGAAAGCGAGCTGCTGGATATACGGCGGCTAGCTCTAGAACCTGAGCCCGAAGCCTTTAGCGCCGACCTGGACTGGATGCCCCGCTGCGTGCTGATTGCCAAAAACGTCTTTGTCTGGCTGGATCAGCTCTCTAAAAAATACCGCCGCGAGATCGCCACCCTCGACCAGATTCCCGAGGAAGAGCTCGAGCTCCTGCAAAGCTGGGGCGTGACCGGGCTGTGGCTGATTGGGCTGTGGGAGCGCAGCAAGGCTTCCAAACGCATCAAGCAGATGATGGGCAACCCCGACGCAGTGGCCTCGGCCTACTCGCTCTACGACTATGTGATTGCAAAGGATCTGGGCGGCGAGGCAGCAGTCGAGATACTGCGACAAAAAGCCACCCGGCGCGGCATCCGCCTGGCCTCGGACATGGTGCCCAACCATGTGGGGATTGATGGGCGCTGGGTTATAGAGCACCCCAACTGGTTTATCAGTCTCTCCTATCCCCCTTACCCAAATTACACCTTTAATGGGCCGGATTTATCGGAGGATGCGCGGGTGAGCATCTTCCTGGAAGACCACTACTACGATAAATCCGACGCGGCGGTGGTGTTCAAGCGGGTAGATAGGCACACAGGCGAGGTTCATTACATTTATCACGGCAACGACGGCACCGCCATGCCCTGGAACGACACGGCCCAGCTCAACTACCTCAACCCCGAGGTGCGCGAGGCGGTAATCCAGACCATACTGCACGTGGCCCGGCAGTTTCCCATCATCCGCTTCGACGCCGCCATGACCCTGGCCAAGCGCCACATCCAGCGGCTGTGGTGGCCGGAGCCGGGCGGCTCGCCCTGGGGGGCCTCCATTCCGAGTCGGGCCGAGCACGCCATGACCAAAGAGCAGTTCGATGCCGCTATGCCGGTGGAGTTCTGGCGCGAGGTGGTGGATCGGGTTGCCCAAGAGGCACCCGACACCCTGCTTCTGGCCGAAGCCTTCTGGATGATGGAAGGCTACTTCGTGCGTACCCTGGGGATGCACCGGGTCTACAACTCGGCCTTCATGAACATGCTGCGCGACGAGAAAAACGCCGAGTACCGGCAGATCATGAAAAACACCCTCGAGTTCGAACCGGAAATCCTGAAGCGCTTTGTGAACTTCCTGAACAACCCCGACGAAAAAACCGCCGTAGAACAGTTCGGCAAGGGCGATAAGTATTTTGGAGTCATGACCCTATGCGCCACCCTACCGGGCTTGCCCATGCTCGGCCACGGGCAGGTGGAGGGCTTTACCGAGCGCTACGGAATGGAGTATCGCCGGGCCTACTACGACGAGACCCCCGACCAGGGTCTGGTGGATTACCACTACCAGCAAATCTTTCCCCTGCTCAAGAAGCGCTACCTATTTGCCGAAGTGGAGAACTTTGTGCTCTATGACGCGCTGGCTGGGGAGGCCGTCAACGAGGATGTGTTTGTCTACTCGAACCGGGCCGGTAGCGAACGGGCGCTGGTGGCCTACCACAACAAAAACACCCATGTCTCGGTCTGGGTGCGGCGCTCGGTGGGTCAGCCTTTCAAGACCCCTCAGGGGCGCGAAACCCGACAGGTGGGCCTGGGGGAGGGGCTGCAACTGAGCTTTGACCGGCGCACCTTCAGCATTTTCCGCGACCGGGTTACGGGCCTCGAGTTCATTCGCAACAACCAGGAACTGCACGAGGAGGGGCTCTACCTCGAGCTCGGCCCCTACCAGCGCAAGGTGTTTCTGGACTGGCGCGAGGTCTACGACCAGGACGGCACCTACGCCCGGCTGGCCCAGATGCTGGGCGGGCAAGGCGTCCCCAGCCTGGACGAAGCCCGGCAGGAACTCTGGCTCGAGCCCATCCTGCGGCCCTTCCGCGAGCTGGTGAACCCTACCCTGTTCCGCAAGCTGTTGGAAGGCGACAGCACACTGGACGAGGCCCTGCAGGAAGAAGTGCAAGGCAGGCTGCTGGCGCTGTACCGGGGCATTGACCAGCATCTGAGCAGCAAACCCGCCCTGTTGCCAGTGCAGCAAGTGCTGGGTCGCCTGGAAGGGGCGCTAAAGGTAGTGGAGCGGAGTGACCTGATCGTGAGCGGTGCCCTGCTGGGCTGGGTTTTCACCCACGGGCTGGGCAAGGCCGAAGAGAGCCGCGCCCACCTCGACGAGTGGCGCCTCGGACGTGTTCTGGAGCAAACCCTGGCCGAGCTGGGCCTGGGCGAAGCAGATGCGCGGCGCGCGGTGGGCCTGGTCAGGCTACTCTTGGCTCATCCCGAGCTGGCGCAAAACCCAGTGCTGTTGAATCGGCAGATGGATGGTCTGTTCCAAGACCCAGAGGTGCAGGGCTTTTTGAAGGTCAACCGTTTCGACGGCGCAGTGTACTTCAACCGAGAGGCCCATCAAGCCTGGCTCAAGGGGCTGAGCCAGATGTCCTTGACATTGGCCACTTCCGAGGGTGAGACCCCCACTCAGGTCAAGAAGGAGCGCAAAGCCTGGGCGGCCCTGGTCGCAAAACTAGACAAGGCCGCCGAGTCGTCTGGTTATGTGGTCGATCAATACCTGGCGCGAATTGCGCCCAGGAAAGCCACCCCGCGCAAGGCCAGGGCTACCCCTCGCGAGGCTACGGAGCGCACAAGAGCTCGAGCCTCTGGCAAGCCTGCAGCTTCTGCAGCCGCGAAAACCAAAGAACCTCGAAAGGCTTCCGCCAGAAGTGCTTCTTATACCCCTACAAAAACGGCTACACCGGAGACGCAAACCTCGAAAGGTTCGTTCAGAGCCAGGGCCGCCAAAGCCGAAAAGCCCAAAACCAAAGGCCCGGCTTCATCGGTCAGCAAAGCCAGGAGTTCCCCAGCCAAACCCTCTCCTGACGACCTGACCCGCATCAAAGGCATCGGGCCCAAAATGTCGGCAGCCCTGCAAGCGGCAGGCATTACCACCTTTGCCCAGCTTGCCAAGGCCCAACCAGAAACCCTGAGCGCCGCCCTGGCCGCCGCCAATCTGCGCTTTGCCCCAAGCCTCTCCACCTGGGCCAAACAAGCCGCCTATCTGGCCAAAGGCGACGAGAAAGGCTTTGCCGCCTACATCCAAAAACTCACCGCCGGACAGGAGTAGCAGGCCCACCCCCGCAGACCTTCTTGCTTTCGACCTTTAGCTTTGGGCTTTGGGCTGTAATTCCGTGATCTCGGGCTGCAGGTTGAGCTTGGCGATATAATCCAGATAATCGGCCTCGCTCAAAGGATGCTTCCCCGCCACCGCCACAATAAAAGCCTCCATCACGTTGGTGCCAAAGCTGCGGCCATCCAGGCGGGGGGTGGTGGTGATCAGCCGGGCCACGCCCCGGGTTCGCATGAACTCGAGGTCGTCGGGGGTGGTGGTGTTGGTCAGGATAATCTTGCCCTGCATATGCTCGGGCATGAAGCGGCGCATGAAGTGCCAGTCGCCCGCAATCACATCGGCCCACTCAAAATAGCGCTGCCGCCAGTCCTTCACCTGCTTTTCCTGTTTTTCGCCGGTGGGGTACAGCCACTGGAAGGGCAGTTGGGTGATGATGGGGAGCAGAATATAGGCAATTTTTTGCAGCAGCGACAGCCGATAGAGAGGAATGGGTAGCCCCAGCCCAAAAATCAGGTCGCCGTATAGCGCCCTGGCCCCCGCCTCATCGAGCGCCTCGGCCAACCCAAAGCGATCTACCGCGCTGGGAATAAGCACCTTCTTGCTCTTCCAGCCCATCTCGGGCTCGAGCAGCCTTACCGCATTGCGCTCGAGGGTGTGTTTGAGCCCCGAGCCGTCCAGCATGGGGGTTTTGCGGGCCGCATCGGCCATGCGCTGGGCATCGCGGAAGGTGTAGCGGCGGCTGCCGGCGTATACATACAGGTCGGCTCCTCCCAGGCCAAACGCATCCACCTTGCCGTCGAGTTCCCTAACCAGTTCAATGGCCTTTTCCCAGCTCCCATCGGTGCCGATGCGCTCGAGCACAAAGGTCTCACCCAGGCTCTCCACATGGATTTCGGCCCTGGAGTTGCGCTTGGAGGAACCGATGGAAATGCTTACTACATGTTTGGGCATGGCTCACAGTCTACTACTGCGCCCGGTGACGTCCAGAGACTCATACAACCACTCAACGCATCGCTTAGCCACCACGAGACCCTCGCACCAACCAGGAGTTGTGGTGGAAAGAACCCCTACGGCCCGGCAATCGCCCGAATAATACCAATCAGCACCAATCCCACGGCCAGGCCCCAGAAGTACAGCGCGGTTCGCTTGCTGGCCGCTCCTTGCAGGGCCAAAGCCCAGATCAACAAGCCCAGCAGGGCCGCCCCTAAGGCCAGGGTAAAAAGCAACGCGGGCAGGTTGGCAAAAATAGTTTGGATCATCTAGACCCCCAGCAAGGCTCTAACTTCGGCGGCCACCCGTTCCCTGGTGAAACCCAGTTTACTGTACACATCAGCAAAAGGGGCACTGGCTCCAAACCGATCCAGACCCACTACCCGCTGGGCGTAGCGCTCCCAGCCCAAGGTAGTACCGGCCTCTAGGGCCAGGGTGGGCAGGTTCCTGGGCAGAATCCCTTCCCTGTACGCCACGGGCTGGGCCTCGAAGGCTTCCCAGCACGGCAACGAGACCACCCGCACCGGAATTCCTCCTTCGGCCAGGAGCTTCTGGGCCTCGAGGGCCAGCGAGACCTCCGAGCCCGTAGCCACAATGGCAGCCCTGGCCTCTGGCACGTTGGAGATGATGTAGCCACCCCGCTCAACTCCCTTGGGCCGCACCCCGTCCAAGACCGGCAGGGCCTGGCGGGTCAGGATCAGGGCGGTGGGACCCCCGGTTCGCTCTAAAGCCATCTTCCAGGCCACGGCGGTCTCGTTGGCGTCGGCGGGCCGGATCACCCACAGGTTGGGCATGGCCCTGAGGCTCATCACGTGCTCGATGGGCTGGTGGGTGGGACCGTCCTCCCCTACGGCGATAGAGTCGTGGGTGAAGACAAAGATGGTGGGAGTTCCCATCAGCGCTGCCATCCGGATGGCCGGGCGCATATAGTCCGAGAACACCAAGAAAGTGCCCCCGTACGGACGCAAAGCTCGGCTCAGGGCAATGCCATTCATAATGGCCCCCATAGCGTGCTCACGCACCCCATAACGCAGGTAGCGCCCCGAGGGGTTATCGCGGCTAAAGTCGGTCATGTCCGGGGTGCGGGTGTTGTTGGAGGGGGTCAGGTCGGCAGAGCCACCTATCAGTTCCGGTAGCACCGGCACCAGCTTTTCCAGGACTTTGCCAGAAGCAGCGCGGGTGGCCAGTTTTTCTCCAGCGGTAAAGCTGGGCAGGTGCACTTCCCAGCCCTGGGGTAGCTGGCGCTCTATTCTGCGCCGGAACTCTGCGGCTTTATCGGGGTTCGCTTGGGCCAGGGCCTCCAGTTTGGCTTCCCACTCGGTCTGGGCCTGCGCGCCCTTTTCCAGGGCACGGCGGTAGTCGGCGTAAACCTCCTCGGGAATTTCAAAAGGCGCATGAGGCCAGCCCAAAGCCTGGCGGGTTGCGGCCACTTTTTCTGGGCCCATAGCGTCCGAGTGGGCTTTGTGGTGGCCCGCCAGGGGCGAACCGAACCCGATAATCGAGCGCACCGAGATCAGGCTTGGGCGGGGGTCGGCCCGGGCTTCGCGCAGCGCAGCGCGAATGGCCCCCAGATCTTCCCCCTCTACCCCCGGCACCACATGCCAGCCGTAGGCTTCATACCGCTTCAGGCGGTCTTCGGTAAAAGCCAGCTCGGTGCGGCCATCAATTGAAATGTCGTTGTCATCGTAGAGCACAATCAGCTTTCCTAGCCGCAGATGCCCGGCCAGTGAGGAGGCCTCCCCGCTCACCCCCTCCATCAGATCGCCATCCGAGGCAATCACGTAGGTAAAGTGTTCGGCAATGTCGCCGAACTCGGCCACCAGCTTGCGCTCGGCAATCGCCACCCCCACCGCCGTGCTGATGCCCTGCCCTAAAGGTCCGGTGGTCACTTCCACACCGGGGGTGTGCCCATACTCGGGATGCCCAGGTGTTTTGGAGTCCCACTGGCGGAAGCGCTTGAGTTCTTCTAGAGGCAGGTCGTAGCCGCTCAGGTGCAACAGCACATAAAGCAGCATAGAGCCATGGCCTGCCGAGAGCACGAAGCGGTCTCTGGCGGGCCAGTGGGGGTCTTTAGGGTTGTGCTTCAGAAACTCCGTCCAGAGCACATAAGCCGCCGGAGCCATGCCCATGGGCATCCCCGGGTGGCCCGACTTGGCTTGCTCAACAGCGTCGAGGGCCAGGATACGAATGGCATCAATCGAGGCTTTGGGATTGGGGGGGGATTGACTCATACCCCGCAATCATAACGCGCTCTCCAACTGTCATCCAACCGACTTTCCCTTCATGTCAGGGCTGGTGCATAAGGTAAAACCACCCCTTCCTCCCCCAACCCCCAACGGGGGAGGCCAGGTGGGGGCATAACACCCAGCCGGGTCGCCTACCCACGAGGATTTTTTGCAAAGCCAAGCGTTTGCAGCGCTTCTGGCTGAGGTTTGCAGGGGTTCACGCACCGACCCTGCCCTGCATGTCCAGCGGTGCTTGTACCCTATATCCGCTCGATAAACCGGGACATTCTTCCCTAGGACACATGTCCTCTAACCATGTTCTTAGACTCCCCCAAAGGGGGAAGCACGCTATGGAAGAAAAAGAGCAAAGACCCATAGGCGCCTTGTTTGTTGTTGGCGTAGTTACAGTTTTTATCTTGGCCTTCTGGTTTTTCCACTTCTTTACTCACCTTGCGAGAGGTTAGACCATGGAACAGCATGAACACGTCATTGAGCGATATGAGCGGGCCTGGATCCTTTTTGGTCTGGCCATGATTACCGTTTTCATCATCCTGATCGGCTACATGATGCTTACCATGGGCAACACCAACCCGGTGAGCGCAGCACGCATCGATGCCACCAAGGTTCGCACCGAAGGCGATTTCGCCAATCCACGCGTTGAGCAAGTAGGCAATGAGTATGTAGCCTATGTCCAGGCTTTCTCTTTTGGCTATTTGCCCATGGAGATGAAATTTAAAGCAGGCCAAAAAGTAACTTTTTACATCACCTCACCCGACGTCCAGCATGGTTTTAAGGTTGAAAATACCAACATCAACGTGCAGGTTATTCCAGGCGAGGTTGCCAAAGTAAGCTATACCTTCAAAAAACCAGGTGAATACAATCTCATCTGCAACGAGTACTGCGGCATCGGTCACGCCAACATGGTCAGCAAAATTGTCGTGGAGCCATAAAAGGAGCTTTGGATGGCAGTCAAAACCTTTCCCAAAATAGATGTGTACGCGGGGGCACCCGAAAAGAAGTACACCCTGTTCATGCTAATGTTGGGCTTTATCGCCCTGATGGTCGGCACCCTGTTTGGCCCCCTGCAGGCTTTTAACTATGGTGGGCTGGATCTGTACCCTTTCCTCAAACCGGTCTTCCAGAGTTACTATCAGGGTCTGACCATCCATGGGGTTCTAAACGCCATTATTTTTACGCAACTATTTGGCCAGGCCATTATGGTCTACCTACCGGCTAAAGAGCTGGGCCTCAGGCCCAACATGACCCTGGCCTGGGTCTCGTTCTGGATGGCGCTGATTGGCCTCCTTATTGCCGCTTTGCCGTTGCTGGGCAACGCTGCTAGCGTGCTTTACACCTTTTATCCCCCCCTCAAAGCCCACTGGGCTTTTTATGTGGGCGCTGCCCTTTTCGTACTTTCCAGCTACGTGAGCATCTATCTGGTTCTCGAGATGTGGTCGCGCTGGAAAAAAGCCAACCCAGGCAAGATTACCCCGCTGGCCACCTACATGTCGGTTACCTTTTGGCTGATGTGGTTCCTGGCCAGCCTGGGTCTGGTGGTGGAAGCGCTCTTTCTGATTGCCTGGTCGCTGGGCCTGGTGGCAGGGGTAGACCCCTTGCTTATGCGTACCCTGTTCTGGTACACCGGTCACCCTATAGTGTACTTCTGGCTACTGCCGGCTTATACGCTGGCGTATGTCACCCTGCCCAAACTGGCGGGCGGTAAGCTGGTCTCCGACCCCCTCTCGCGCCTGGTGTTCCTGCTCTTCTTGCTCTTTTCTGTACCGGTGGGCTTCCACCACCAGTTTGCCGACCCCGGCATTGCTCCTTACTGGAAGATGATCCACACCATCCTGACCATGATGGTGGCAGTGCCCAGCCTCATCACCGCCTTTACCATCGCGGCTTCGCTCGAGGTAGCCGGTCGGGCCAACGGGGGTAAGGGCCTGCTGGGTTGGATTGGCGCATTGCCGTGGAACAATCCCACAGTTCTGGCTTTCCTGCTGGGTTTTCTGGCTTTCATTCCTGGGGGTGCTGGCGGCATAGTTAATGCCAGCTTCAACCTCAACCAGAACATCCACAACACGGTTTGGATTCCCGGCCACTTCCACCTGCAGGTGGGCACCCTGGTTACCATGGCCGCCATGGGCACGGCTTTCTGGCTAATTCCCCACCTGACGGGCAAACCGCTGGTGGCCCGTGGCATGGCCCTGGCCTCACAGTGGTTGTGGTTCCTGGGCATGTTCATCATGACCTTTGCCCTGCACTGGATGGGCTTCTTGTATGCCGTACCCCGTCGCTCTCACATCGCCGGGAGTCCCATCGCCATGGAGGCCTACCGGGAAAGCTCGGCCTGGATGGTCTTGAACATCGTGTCGGGGGTCATCCTGCTGATTGCGGCCATCCTGTTCTTCTATGTCATCTACGCTACAGCCTTGCAAAGCCGCCGCGACCCCGACCGGGTAATGTCTGAAGTACCTTTTTCAGAGGTCATCTCCAAGCCGGAAGGTAGCAGCCTGGCCCTGCTGACCGAACGGATCTGGTTCTGGTTTGGCATTGCCGTTGTGCTGGTGGTGCTGGCCTACGGCCCGGTGCTCTTCCAGATGTTTACCAATATGAACCCGGTTCCAGGGCAACGGCTCTGGTGACTTCCCCCCTCGAGAAATGCCCCTGGCAAAGCCCAGGGGCGTTTCTCATCTGAAAGCATCCCGACCCTTCGCAGATGAGCCCGTGTGTACAACAAGTAGTAGATTGAAGGCCATGAAAAAGCTGCCCCGTGAAGTTTATATTCTGGGCACTGTCAGCCTGTTTACCGACATCGCCTCGGAGATGGTCTATCCGCTCCTGCCGCTGTTCCTGACCGGAGTGCTGGGAGCTTCTACAACGGTGGTGGGCCTGGTAGAGGGCATCGCGGAGGCCACGGCCAGCCTGTTCAAAGTTATCGGGGGGCGCATTTCCGACCGGATGGCAGCTCGAAAACCGCTAATTTTGTTGGGCTATGGCTTTCCGGCATTACTCAGGCCCGTGCTGGCCCTGGCCATGGCCCCGTGGCAGGTTCTGACTTACCGTTTTCTGGATCGGGTAGGCAAGGGGCTTCGCACTGCACCCAGAGACGCCCTGATTGCAGAGGTAGCCAGTCAGGATAGCTATGGGCGGGCCTATGGGCTCCACCGGGCCATGGATAGTCTGGGCGCTACCCTTGGGCCACTCCTGGCCTTCTTGCTTTTACCCTTACTAGACTTTCGCGGAGTGTTCTGGGTCTCGGCCATTCCTGCAGTCCTGGCTACCCTAGTTATCCTCTTCTTTTTGCGGGAAAAGCGCGGCCTCGCTAGGCCCTTGCCTCCCTTTCGATTGTCGGCGTTTTCACCTCAATACCGCTGGTTCTTGCTGGTAACGGGGGTTGCTACACTCGGGTTGTCTTCCAACGCTTTCCTGATACTTCGCCTGAACGACCTGGGACTAGGAGCAGCCCAGGCCACCCTGGTCTACACCTTTTATAACCTGCTCTACGCCCTGATGGCCTATCCACTGGGGTCGTTGGCAGACCGGGTGGGTGCACGCAGTTTGGTGCTGTGGGGGTTTGCCACTTACGCTGTGGTCTACCTGGGGTTCGGACTGAGTTTTTTAGCCTGGCACGGAACCATCTTGTTTTTGCTGTACGCGCTTTACAGCGCTGCCTTCGAGGGCAGCAGCCGAGCCTATCTGGCACAAATCATACCGGCCACAGAAAAAGCCAGCGCCATTGGGCTATACCACACCCTGGTGGGCCTGCTGCTGCTCCCAGCCAGCGCCCTTTTTGGCTTTTTGTGGCAACATTTTGACGCCAGCACGGCTTTTTTTACGGGTGCGGCTTTCAGCTTGCTGGCAATGATTCTGTTTTTGCTTGACCCCACGCACAAGCGCGGCTATACTTCTTAGTTGGCCCCTCGCGGGTCATGAGGAAGCCTCGGTCAGCGTACTGAGGCTCACCCGACAAGGAGACCTGAATGCCCTTTACCAAAGAAGATAAAGCTAGCGTGATCGAGAAGCACGCCCACAAAGCCGGCGACACCGGCTCGACCGAAGTGCAAGTGGCCCTGCTGACCGAGCGCATCAATCGTCTCTCCTCGCATCTGTCTGCCAACAACAAGGACGTTGCAGCCAAACGTGGTTTGCTGACCCTGGTAGGGCAGCGCAAGCGGATGCTAAGCTATCTGGAAAAAAAGGACAAGGCCCGCTACAAGGCCCTGATCGAAAAGCTTGGGCTGCGCAAATAAAAAAGTCCGGGGGCAACCCCGGACATTATCTATCATGTACAATACATTTGACTCGGTAGGCGGGGCCGGGGATTGGCTCCGCCGATAACTTGAAGCCTGGGCCCCCCTGGTTTTAGTAATTGCGCACGGGCCACATCATCTTGAGTATGTATCCAACCGAACCTTGCCTACTCTACGGCCTACTCTACGCCCCTAGCGAACGCTTTATGCATCGCTCCCCCTTCAAATACGGGAGCGTTTTGAATCTGTCCTAAAGCGTACCCAGCGCTATAACTGGGCCATCAGGAGCTAATATGAACGAGGACAACCCAATACCCCAAGGTAAGCGCTACAGCGTGGACGTGGGGGGTCGCACCCTGACGATTGAAACCGGAAAATATGCCAAGCATGTGGCCGGCTCTGTCTGGATCAGCTATGGCGAGACCGTGGTAATGGCCACAGCCCAGGCCTCAGATACCCCCATCCAGGCCGATTTTCTGCCCTTAACGGTGGAGTTTGAAGAAAGGCACTACGCAGTTGGGCGCATCCCCGGTAGCTTTATGCGCCGTGAAGGACGACCTGGCGAAAAAGCCATTCTCTCGGCGCGGTTGACCGACCGCCCCATTCGGCCTCTCTTTCCCAAAGGCTTTCGGCATGAGGTGCAGGTTCTTTTGACGGTGCTCTCAGCCGACCAGGAAAACACCCCCGACATCCTGGGACCCATTGCGGCCAGCGCGGCCCTAATACTTTCGGATATTCCCTGGGACGGACCCATTGCAGCCGTACGGGTGGGCTTACAGGATGGGCGGCTGGTACTGAACCCTGTTATTCAGGAAAACAGCCAGCTCGATCTAGTGGTAGCAGGCTCCAGGGATGCCATCATCATGGTGGAAGCCGGCGCCCAGGAGGTCTCGGAGGACCAGCTGGTGCAGGCCCTCGAGTTTGCCCACCGGGCCATGCAGCCCATCCTGGAGTTGCAGGAACAGATGCGGGCCGAACTGGGCAAGGAGAAGTTTGCCCACGTACCTCCAGCCAAGCTGGACGCCGAAACCCAGGCTGCCCTCTACCAGCGGGCCCTCGAGAAGGGGCTTTCCAACGTTTTGCAAACCGCTTCTAAAGGCGAACGCTCGGCGGCTCTGGATGCCTTTAGCGAAGCTCTGCTGGATGAGTTTGTCCCCAGCCGGGAGGATGGTTCGGTGGATCTGGAGCGGCGCAAGCTGGTAGCAGAGGCTTTCGACGAGGTAGTTAAGCAGGAGCTACGCCGACTGGTGTTGCAGGAAAACAAGCGGGCCGACGGGCGCACACCCCAGCAGGTGCGGCCCATCTGGATCGAGAGCAACGTGCTACCCAAACCCCATGGCTCGGCCATCTTCAGCCGGGGCGAGACCCAGGTGCTGGGCGTGGTCACGCTGGGCACCGGGCGGGACGCCCAGTTGGTAGACGACCTGGGCATCGAGACCGAGGAGCCCTTCCTGGTGCACTACAACTTTCCCCCTTACTCAACCGGCGAGGTCAAGCGCCTGCGTGGGGTCAGTCGCCGCGAAGTAGGCCACGGCAACCTGGCCAAACGCGGCCTGCGGGCGGTGCTCCCTTCCAGGGACGAGTTCCCGTACACCATCCGGGTAGTGGGGGATGTACTCGAGTCCAACGGTTCATCCAGCATGGCCACGGTCTGCGCGGGCTGCCTGGCCCTTCTGGACGCCGGTGTACCCCTCCGGAAGCACGTGGCCGGTGTGGCCATGGGCCTGATCAAGGAGGGCGACCAGGCCGTGGTGCTGACCGACATTCTGGGCCTCGAGGATGCGCTGGGCGACATGGATTTCAAGGTAACCGGTACCCGCGACGGCGTGACAGCCCTGCAAATGGACATCAAGATCAAAGGGCTCACCCCCGAGATCATGCGGGCCGCGCTGTATCAGGCTCGTGAAGCCCGGCTTCACATCCTGAGCCTGATGGAACAAGCCGTTCCTACCCACCGAGCCGAAATGAAACCCCAGGTGCCGCGCATACTGACTTTGAAAATCAACCCGGAGAAGATTGGCGGCATCATCGGACCCGGTGGAAAGAATATACGCGCGCTGGAAGAGCTGGGCGTGGAGATCGACATCGAGCAAGACGGTACCATCCGGCTCTACAGCACCAACGCAGCGGCTGCTGAGGAGGCCAAAGCCCGCATCCTGGGCCAGACCGCCGAGGCCAAAGTAGGTGAAATCTACGAGGGCACTGTCACACGCATCACCAACTTTGGCGCCTTCATCGAAATTTTGCCAGGGAAGGACGGGCTGCTCCACATCAGCCAGCTCGCCCAGGGCCGGGTGGAGAAAGTCGAAGACGTACTCAAGTTAGGCGACAAGCTCAAAGTCAAGGTCAACAAGATTGACGAGCAGGGCCGGGTGGATCTGATTCGTCCGGAGCTCGAGGGCCTGGTCGCCCCCCGCAAACCTCCGGTTAGACGCTAACCCTCCGATTTGTAAGTTTGCGGGTTACTGCGTTCTCGCCGGTATGCCAGAAGCCACAGACAGCTTACGTCCAGGGGGCAGGCTTGAACCAAGCCAGTGCCTGCGATAAATCCCCATGCAGTGTATCCGTTGGAGCAACCATGAACAGCAACCCACCTTTTAGCCGTCCCAGGGGGCCGCGCAAGCGGCAAGAAAGGCCCAAGCCCAAGAGGCCGGTCATCCTGGGCAAACCCGATAGCGCCGTCGAAATTGTCTTTCTGGGCGGTACGGGTGAAATCGGCAAAAACATCACTGCCATCCGCTACGAAGACGAGATGTTCATCATTGACGGGGGCCTGGCTTTTCCGGACGCCCGGATGTTAGGCGTGGATATTGTAATTCCGCGCATTGACTATCTGGTTCAGCACAAAGACCTGATTCGGGCCTGGGTGCTTACCCACGGCCATGAAGACCACATTGGCGCCCTGCCCTATCTATTTCCTCAGTTGCCGCGGGTTCCGGTGTACGGGGCCAAGCTCACCCTGGGGCTGGTCAAGGGCAAGCTCGAGGAATTTGGACTGAATTTGGGCGACTACAACTTCAAGGAGGTCTCCCCCGACGACCGCATCTCCATCGGGCGCTACTTCCAGCTCGATTTATTCCGCATGACCCACTCCATTCCGGACAACTTCGGCATGGTCATTCATACCCCCATTGGCAAAATCGTGCACACGGGAGACTTCAAGCTCGATGAACGCCCCATCGATGGCAAGACCTCCCACCTGGAAAAAATCGCCCGGGCGGGCGCCGAAGGGGTACTATGCCTGATTGCCGACTCCACCAATGGCGAGCGCCCCGGCATCACCCCCACCGAAACCGAGGTAGCAGAGGAACTGGATAAGGTGATTGGGGCCGCTAAAGGGCGCATCTTCGTAACCACCTTTGCTTCGCATATTCATCGAATTCAGTCGGTGGTTACAGCCGGCGAGAAGTATGGGCGCAAGATTGCCGTGGAAGGGCGCTCGATGCTCAAATATGCCCGGATTGCCCTCGAGCTCGGCTACTTTAAGCAAAAAGACCGCTTCTACACCCTGGACGAAATCAAGGATCTGCCCGATGAGCAGGTGCTGGTCATCACCACCGGCTCCCAAGGCCAACCCGAAGCCGTGCTCGCCCGCTTGGCTGCTGGCACCCACAGCAAGATGAGCATTAAGGAGGGCGACACGGTTATCCTGAGCAGCAGTCCTATCCCCGGTAACGAAGAAGCGGTTAATACCGTCATTAACAGGCTCTACGCCCTGGGGGCTTATGTCTTCTACCCCCCGCGTTACCGCGTGCATGCCTCGGGCCACGCCAGCCACGAAGAGATCAAGACCGTGCTCAACCTGGCCAGGCCCAAGTTCTTGCTGCCCTGGCACGGCGAAATCCGCCACCAGACCAATTTCAAGTGGCTGGCCCAAAGCATTCCGCAGCCCCCCGAAAAAATCTTGATTCCCGAGAACGGGCGTCTGATTAAGCTCACGGCCAACAACATCGAGTTTGACGGTAAGGTACCCCATGGCCAGCTCTATGTGGATGGGCTGGGCGTGGGCGACATCACCGATGAAATCCTGGAGGACCGCAACCACATGGCTGCCGAGGGGGTGGTCATCATCACCGCGCTGGTCAGCCGCGATCCGCTGGTCGAGGTCATTTCCAAGGGATTTGTGAAGGCCGGCGAGCGTTTGCTGGGCGAGATCCGCAAGATGGCCCTGGACTCGCTGTATAGAGGGGTGCGGGAGAAGAAGCGGCTCGAGGAAATCCGCGACGACATCTACTACCCGGTCAAGAAATTCATCGCCAAAAACACCGGGCGTAACCCGGTTATTCTGCCCATCGTGATTGAAGGCTAGCCATCCTCGAGCCGCTCCAGTACGCGCAGAAGCGCCCGGCCTCGAGTTTGGTCACGCACCTGCTCCTGGAATAGGGGCAGCTCTCCTTCGTCCAGCGCGAAGACCACGGACAATCCTGCTTCGTTGTAGGCTTCGGTTTCGCGGTGAAGACCTGCCAACAGATGAAACAGGGTATTGCTGAACTCGAAGGGGGCTTGCAGGGAGCAGCGCACCCTGGGCACAACAACCCGCTTGGGGGCTTGCCGCAGGCATTCGGAGGCCGCGCCCCCATAGGCCCGCACCAAACCTCCGGCCCCTAACTTGATGCCCCCAAAGGTGCGGGCTACCACCACCACAACCCCATCCAGACCCTGTCCTTCGATGGCGCTCAGGATGGGGCGGCCTGCCGTTCCGGAAGGTTCGCCATCGTCGGAAAAACGATACCCAGGCCCCACCTTGTAGGCCCAGCAGTTGTGGGTAGCTTGCGGATTCCGCACGGCCTGCACATACGCCAGGGCCTCCTCGGGGCTGGCGACCGGGGCAGCCTGAGCCACAAAGCGCGAGTGCCTGACCTCGAGTTCGTGGCTCCACGGACGCTTTAGGGTGAGTCTTGAATGCACACCACTCATGGCTGCAAGGCTTCGCCCAGACGCGCCCGCGCCGCCTCGTACATGACCTGAACATCTGCCTTGACCCCCGTCCAGAGTTCAAAGGCCAGCGCCCCTTGCCAAACCAGCATCGGCAATCCCCCCAGGGTGGGCAAGCCGGCTTTCTGCGCCTCCTGCATCAAGCGGGTCAGCGGTGGATTGTAAATGATGTCTACCACGGCCCCTTCACGCGGCAACAGGCCCTCGGGCAGGGGCGAACTCAGGGGGTCTTGCAGACCCACGCTGGTGGTGTTGATGAGTAAATCACAGCTTCGTACCGCCGCCTCCAGCAAAGGCTCGGAGACCACGTGCAAGCCCAGGGCATCACACAGGGCCTGGGCCCGCCCCTGGGTGCGGTTATAAACGGCTACGTGGGCCCCTTCTTCCTTGAGAGCGTAGGCTATGGCTCGAGCAGCCCCCCCCGCCCCCAGCAGCAGGGCTTTTTTGTTGCGGTAGGAGATACCCGCCTCGTCTAGACCCGAAATAAACCCCGGGGCGTCGGTGTTGTAGCCGATCAGCCGGTGTTGGTCGCGCACTATGGTGTTGACCGCACCGATGGCTCTGGCTTCCGGGCTTAGCTCGTCCAGATGGGGCAGCACGCTTTCTTTGTGGGGAATGGTAACATTGACCCCTGTGTAGTCTCGCCTGATTTCCAGCAGACGGGCCCGCAAAAACGGCGGTGGGGTCTCGAGGGCCCGATAGGAACCTTCCAGCCCTGCCGCTTTCAGGGCCGCCTCTTGCATGCAGGGTGAAAGCGAATGCTCGACCGGAAAGCCAATCAATCCGAGTTTCACAACTGGATTTTACGCTCCTTATAGCCGTTTGCCAAAAGCAAGGCGTCGTTCAACTTAGCCCCGACCTTCAGCTCAGGCCCACCCCCCCGCACATTACACTCCCCCAGGCCTGGCTTGCTAAGATAACGTTGGTGAGAAACCTACTTTTCGCTTTCCTGTTGGTTGCCTCCTTGGCCCAGGCCAAAACGTACATCATCCCCATCGAAGGGACGATAGACGGGCCGCTGGCCACATTCATAGAACAATCCCTCGAGCAAGCCGAGCGCGAAGGGGCCAGTGGGGTGGTGTTCCGGGTCAACACCCCCGGCGGACGGGTGGATGCTGCAATCCGTATCACCGACCGCATCCTGGCCTCCACCGTACCCACCCTGGCGGTGATCGAAAACGCTTTCTCTGCGGGTGCGCTGATCTCCCTGGCGGCTCAGCAAATCATGATGCTGCCCGGTTCTAACATCGGCGCGGCCCTGCCCATCACGGTCACCCCGGTGGTGGGCAACGCCACCGCGGCCGACCGCAAGGTGATCTCGGCCCTGAAGGGCAAGTTCCGGGCGGTGGCCGAAGCCCGCAACCGCCCCGCCAACATCGCCGAGGCCATGGTTGACCCCGAGGTAGAGGTGCGCGGTATTACGACCAAGGGCGAACCCCTGACCCTCTCGGCCCGAAAAGCAGTGGAACTGAAGGTAGCCGACGCCGAGGTCGCCAGCCTGCGGGCCGCCCTCGAGAAAGCCGGGTTCAATACCGATACCCAGGAAGTACAGCCTGGCCCGCAGGTGCGGGTAGCCCGCTTTCTCACCGACCCCACCATCGCCGCCATCCTGCTCGCGGTAGGGGTATTGGGGCTCATTCTAGAGTTCTTCACCCCCGGCACCTTCATCCCCGCCATCGTCGGCCTGACCTCGCTGGGCCTGTTCTTCCTGGGGGGCTACCTGGCCGGCCTTTCCAGCGCACTCACCATCATCCTGCTGTTTGGCGGCCTGTTGCTGGTGGTATTTGAGCTTTTTGTGACCCCCGGCTTTGGCATTCCCGGCCTGGTAGGACTCGGACTGATTGGTGCTTCAATATACTTCACCTTTGGGGATGAGGCTTTGCAGGTGGGATCATTTGCGATTATTGGGCTAGCCGTGGGGCTATTCCTGATCTTTCGCTATCTGCCCCGTGGTCGGGTGGCCCGGCCTTTCGTGCTCAGCAGCGCCGTAGAAGAAGTGGCCCCGCCCAAAAACGAGCTGGAATCGCTGCTGGGCGCGGTGGGTAGCGCGCTCACCGACCTCCGCCCGGCTGGCACTGCTCAGTTTGGTGACCGCCGTGTAGATGTGGTCACCCTGGGCGAGTTTATAGACCGGGGCCAGACCATCCGGGTCGTTCAGGTTGAGGGCCCCAGGGTAGTAGTACGCAAGGTAGACGGCTAGGCATCGCGTATGCACGTTCTTAGAGAGAGTAGGAGCCTTTGTTCGTCATGTCGTCTGTACGGTGGTGTAACCTGAGTTGATAAGGTTTTACTGTTGAGAAGACTAATCAGGAGGACTACATGGAGTTTGGAGCTTTGATCATCGCAGGTTTGGCTTTGCTAGCGGTCTTCATGTTTTTTTATCTGGTTCCCGTACCGCTGTGGATTACGGCGCTGTTCTCGGGGGTCAACGTGCCACTCACCGCTCTGGTGGGGATGCGCTTCCGAAGAATTCCCCCCGCCAAGATCGTCAACCCGATGATCAAGGCCTTCAAAGCGGGCATACCGGTGGAAACCGCCAAGCTCGAGGCCCAGTATCTGGCCGGCGGCAACGTAGACCGCGTTGTAGACGCCCTCATCGCCGCCGATAAGGCCGGCATCAAGCTCAACTTCGACCGCGCTGCAGCCATTGACCTGGCCGGCCGCGATGTACTGGACGCGGTGCGGCTCTCGGTTAACCCCAAGGTCATTACCAGCCCCATGGTGGCCGGCATGGCCAAGGACGGCATCCAGCTGCTGGCCACTGCCCGCATCACGGTTCGGGCCAATATTGACCGCCTGGTGGGTGGTGCGGGGGAAGAAACCATCGTGGCCCGGGTCGGCGAAGGTATTGTGGCTTCCATCGGTCAGTCGGAAGACCACAAGCAGGTGCTCGAGCAGCCCGACCGCATCTCCAAAACCGTACTGGCCAAGGGTCTGGATGCCGGCACGGCTTTTGAGATTCTCTCGGTAGACATTGCCGAAGTGGACGTGGGTAAAAACATCGGGGCCCAACTTCGCACCGACCAGGCCGAAGCCGACAAGAAAATCGCCCAGGCCAAGGCCGAAGAGCGCCGGGCCATGGCTGTCGCGGTCGAACAAGAAAACACCGCTCTAGTCGAGGCCATGCGGGCCAAGCTGGTCGAGGCCCAGGCCGCCGTGCCCATGGCCCTGGCCGAAGCACTCCGCAGCGGCCGCATGGGCGTGATGGACTACTATCAGCTAAAAAACATCGAGGCCGACACCGATATGCGCGAATCCATCAGCAAGGCCAGCGGCGGCAACGCCCCCGAGGGCGGGCCGACTGGTACGCAGCGCTAGGTAGCCTGATGGGGATGTGGTGGTCAGAGGAAAGCCAGGGAGCCCGGCGCTCCATACCTGGGGACAGGGGGGTTGGGGACACTCAGCATATGCGGAATCGTCCCCCTCCCTCTCCCTTCTTCCCTTGCCCCTTTACCCCCCCGTCCCCGCCCGGAGGGTCTCATGGGTTTAGATGATCTCTTAGGTCTGTTGTTCTTATTTTTCTTTATCGTGCTGCCCGCTTTGCAGGGCTTGCTGCGGCGGGGCCGGCAGATGCCACCCGATTTTGAGCCCGATGAAATTCCCTTGCCAGGGGAAGAGCGTCGTCCACCGGCGCAGCCTCGACAGGCCCAGCCCCCCCAGTCGAGTACACCTGCACGTCCACCCGCCCCCGGAGCGGCTCCCGCACCCCCCCCAACCAGCAGCGCCCCAACCCCAAGGCCTCTGGTCAGCCCGCCTTCCCAGCCACCCAGGCCCAAAGCACCGGCGGGTCAGCGCCCCAAGACCCTCGAGGAGATCGAGCGCGAGCGCCTGGCCCGCACAGGGTCTCGTCCAGCCCAAGAGCCCGCTCGGCCGGCCCCAGCAAGGTCAACCCCGCCAGCCGCCAAACCCAAGACCGAACCCACAGCGCAGTGGACGTTTTCGACCACCCCCCATGCTATTCTGAACGGTGTGGTTTGGCATCAGGTGCTGGCTGAACCCAGGAGCCAATATTGGAGAAGAGTACGCAAACTAAAACGATAGTCCCCCTACGCTCACCGCAAGAAGCCCTGGCCTTGCTCGGCCATGGTGACAAAAATCTTAAAACCCTGCGCAAGCTCCTACCGGCGCAGCTGGTCGTGCGCGGGCAGGAAGTACAAATTTCGGGCAACCCCGACGAGGTGCGGCTGGCCGAGCGGGTGATGCGGGATCTGGTCACCCTGGTTCGCCAGGGAGCCGATATAGATGCGGGAACCCTCGAGCAGGTCATTCTGGTCGCCGAAAATGGGCAGTCGCTACCCGTCGAGACGGCCACACCTACCCTTGGCAACGAGCTCACCCTACCCGGAAGGCTCAAGCCCAAAACGCCGGGGCAGCGGCAGTACGTGGAGGCCATTAGCACCCACGACATCACCTTTGGCATCGGCCCTGCCGGAACCGGCAAAACCTACCTGGCTGTCGCCATGGCCGTGGCCTTCCTGAAAGCCAAGAAAATCAAGCGCATCATCCTGACCCGCCCTGCCGTAGAGGCCGGGGAGCGTCTGGGTTTTTTGCCCGGCGACCTACAGGCCAAAATTGACCCCTACTTACGCCCGCTATACGACGCCATCTTCGACATGATTGACGCCGAGCGTTTTGATCAGTACATCCAGTCGGGGGTGATTGAGGTAGCCCCGCTGGCTTTCATGCGCGGGCGCACCTTAAACGACGCCTTCATCATTCTCGACGAGGCGCAAAACACCACCCCAGAGCAGATGAAGATGTTCCTTACCCGAATGGGCTTCAACAGCCGGGTGGTCATCACCGGCGACATCACCCAGATTGACCTGCCCAAAGCCCAAAAAAGCGGCCTGGTAGAGGCCATGCGGATTCTCAAGGGCATCCAGGGGATTGCCCAGCAGCGCTTTTTGGAATCCGACGTGGTGCGGCACCCGTTGGTCGCCCGCATCATCAAGGCCTACGAGTTCCACGAGCACGAAAGCGAACGCTCCGCAGAGCGTTGAGTTTTGCGGATGGCACAGGTGAATTTGGTCGCCCATACCCCCCTACCCCGGGGCCTGGGCCCACCGGTGCGTAAGGCCTTGCGAAGCCTCCTGATCGAATTGGGCCACGGCGACAAGTTCCTTACGGTCATTCTGACCGATGACCAAGAAATAAGGGCCCTCAAGCGGCAGCACTGGGGCGAGGACGCCCCCACCGATGTGCTGTCGTTTCCGACCTACGAGCCCGGTGATCCCTTCATACCGCCCCATCTGGGCGATATTGTGATCAGCCTGGATACCGCCCGTCGTCAGGCTGCGGAACAAGGCCATAGCCTTGTCCAGGAGGTCAAGGTGCTGGCTGCCCATTCTTTGTGGCATTTGCTCGGGCACGACCACCCCTCCGAGGCGGAGTGGGAGGGGTTCCGGCAGGTGCAAGCCCGCATCCTCGAGCTCTAAGGGTCGGGTAAGCTGGTGTTGCTGTAGGTCGTAGCTCTTGGGTCAAGCACAGGATGCTCAACCCGTTGGCCAGGCCCACCCCACCCAAGCCCCATGCCCACCCTGACCCCTCCCCCCAAACCCGGCTCCGACCCCCTGCCCCTGCGGGGCCTGCGGGCCTCTTTTGCCTATGCCTGGGCCGGGGTTCAACTGGCCTGGAAAAGCCAGCGCAACTTCCGCCTCGAGGTCTACATTGGAGCCGTAGCCCTAGGGCTGGCCCTGTGGCTGCAGGTAAGCCTGGTACCGGTGTTGCTGCTGATTGCCCTGGTGCTGGGCCTGGAATTGCTCAACACCGCCCTCGAGGCGGTGGTGGACTTGGTCTCACCCAACTATCATCCCCTGGCCAAAGCCGCCAAGGATGTTGCAGCCGCTAGCGTACTGATTGTGAGTGGAATTGCTGCCCTGATCGGGATTCTACTCCTCGCGCCGCCGCTTGTGAGCCGCCTGGGGCTGTGGTAAACTTCCGTCTAGTAGCGTATGGACTCCCCTTCCAAACGTAGCGGTGGCATTGCCCTGGAACGCTCCGGGGCGAGTTAGTTTTTGGATGGCCGAACGCGAACCTTATGGAAAGTATCCCTGGCAGTTTTGGAATTATTGTCCTCCTCATCCTGATTAATGCTTTTTTTGTGGCTGCCGAATTCTCTCTGGTGGCAATCAGGCGCAGCCGGGTCGAACAAATGGCGGAAAGCGGCTCCTGGCAGGGCAACCTGCTCAAGCAGGCCATGGTCAAGCTCGATACCTACATCGCCACCACCCAGCTAGGTATCACCGCCACCAACCTGATTCTGGGTGCGTTTGGCGAACCCTACGTGACCCGGCTCATTGTGACAGGCATCGCTCTTCTATTTGGCCAGACTGAAGCTTCTGTCGCCGCAGAAAGCAGCCTGCTCACCACCATCAGTTTTGCCATCTCGGTCATCCTCATCACTTTTATTACGGTGCTCTTTGGCGAACTTATTCCCAAGGGCATTGCCCTGCAGCGCACCGAGCAGGTTGCGGGCTTCACCATCCTGCCGCTCAATGTTTTTCAGCGCCTGACCGCGCCTCTAGTGTGGCTGTTTAGCCGCAGCGGCAACTTCTTCCTGAGGCTCCTCGGCTTGAAGGAAGCCCCCTCGCACTCCATGGTAGGCAGCGCAGAAGAGCTGAAGTTGATTGTAGAAGCTTCTTCGAAGGAAGGCGTGCTGGACGAAAGCGAAGGCGAGATTATCAGCCAGATTCTGGATCTGGAAGAAACCCCGGTGCGCTCGATTATGGTTCCCAGGGTGGACATGGTGGCCATATCGGCCGATGCCACACTGCGCGAGTTCTGGAGTATGGCCCGCGAGCATCGTTATTCTCGGGTTCCGGTCTACAAAGAAACCATAGACAACATCATCGGGGTGGCCTACATCAAAGATTTGCTCGAGTACAGCGGCCCGGTGATGGACAGCACCAAGGTCAGCAGCATCTGCCACCCGGCCTACTTCGTGCCCGAGACCATGGGGGCGCGCGAGCTGCTGCGCGAGATGCGCCGCCGCAAAACCCACATGGCCATTGTGGTGGACGAGTTCAAGGGCACCGCCGGCCTGATTACCCTCGAGGACATCATCGAAGAAATCATCGGGGAGATCTACGATGAATCCGATGAAGAAGAAGCCGCCCCGGTGCAGGAGGTGGCCGAAGGGGTCTATATGCTGGATGCCTCCATTCCGCTGGAGGACGCCTCGGAAAAGCTGGGGATCGAGCTGCCAGAAGGCGAGTACGACACCCTTTCGGGCTTTCTGATGAACGAGTTTGGGCGCATCCCCGAGGTGGGGGAAAAGCTCGAGTACGGCAGTTTTGTCTTTGTGGTCGAAACGGCGGACCCCAGGGGCATCGAGCGGGTGCGGGCCCAGAAGAAAACCCCCCAGCCCAGCGACGACGAGACCCTGAGCGAGTCGGTCACTTCGGAGGAAGCCTGAATCGTGCGGTATGCTGGAAGCGTGTCCAGAACACCCAAGAAGGTTCTAGAACTCCTGCACCAGCTCCTGACCCGCTCCTATTCGCCCTACTCGGGTTTTGCTGTGGCGGCCGTCATCAAGTCCAGGTCGGGCCGATTATACGGCGGGGTGAATGTAGAAAACGCCGCCTATCCCCTCTCGCGCTGTGCCGAACAGTCGGCGACCCTGCAAATGGTCTCGGCGGGAGAGCAGGAGATTGCCGAGGTTTGGGTGTTGAGCCGGGGCAAACAGCCCGCAACCCCTTGCGGCGGATGTCGACAGGTACTAAGCGAGTTTGCCCACCCCAAGACCCCGGTGCACTGCCTCAGCGCCGACGGCTCCGAGTTACATACCACTCTCGGAGAGCTTCTGCCCCACGCCTTTTCGAAGCAGTATCTGGATAGGCCGGACAGAGGGTAGCTTCTATATGCGGGTTAGATCCCGGTTGCTCACAAAAGTGGGCAAGCCATAAAACATCGCCCGTAGACGAGCGTAGCCCTCGAGCCAGAGGTTGCGGGCGTAGTCCAGCGCATAGAGCTCCAAGGAATACCCCTGGAGCCTGAACAGGCAGCTAAGGTTGTACTCGAGTTCGTACGCAGGCAACACCCGATAGCCCCAGGGCGTCCAGGTAGTAGAAAACGACTCCAGTACCACCCCGTTCACCGGCGTGCGCGGGTGCTTGCTCGCAAGATTGGGCGCGACCTAGCCCACCGAGGCCACCCGCTCCACACGCTCCAGAAATGCCGCAAAATACTCGGCGCTCTGCAGCACCTGTACCTCGTCCCCTACCGCCACCGCAAAACCTTGCCCACAGTGCGACAGACAGGAAACAAACTCTACCTCGAGGCCTTTGCCCACCCCGCCAAAGTAGCCTATGCCCAGGTGGGATTGTAGCAGCTCGAGCCAGCTTGCGAAATACTTTTCGCCCTCCCGGGCGTGGCAGCCGGTACAAATGGCCAGACGCAACACGCTCTGAAGCCTAGGGGCTGGCCTCGCCAGCAACTGTAGCCTTGCGCCCGATGAAGGGCCTACTCAACGCCGCAAGCGCTCCTGCAGATACTGGGCCAGTTCCTTGACGGGCACCCTTTCCTGCTGCATGGTATCGCGGTCGCGCACCGTTACGGTGTCTTGCAGGGTGGTGCTACCGTCCTGGCTCTTGCCAATGGTGTCGTAGTCCACTGTTATGCAGAAGGGCGTGCCCACCTCGTCGTGGCGGCGGTAGGCCTTGCCGATGTTACCGGTGTCCTCGTAGAGCACCCGTCCAAAACCCAGCGCCTGTAGCTCGGCTTTGAGGCGGCGGGCATAGCTGGTAATTTCTTCCTTGTTCTTGGCCAGGGGAATGACCGCTACCTTGATGGGAGCCAGGTGGGGTTTGAGCTTCAGCACGATGCGCTCCTCGCCGTTTTCCAGCTTTTCCTTGGTGTAGGCTTCTGCCAAAACGGCCAGCACACCCCGGTCTACCCCCGCCGAAGGTTCAATCACATAGGGCACGAACCACTGCTTGGTCTCGGGATCCTGGACGGCCAGTTTGGCGGTGGAGTCGTGGTTTTCCAGCACCCGGGCCTGGATATTTAGCTCGGCCTGGCCCTTGGTGTGGCTGCCCAGGTCGTAGTCGCTGCGGTTGGCAATGCCCTCGATTTCCTCGAAGCCCAGGGTAGGGTAGTTGTACATCAGGTCGAAGGTGCGCTTGGAGTAGTGCGAGAGGTCTTCCTTGGGCACGTCCAGCACCCGAATCTGCGCGCGGGGAATGCCCTGGGCCTCCCACCACTTTAGGCGGGTCTCGAGCCAGCGCTCGTGCCATTCCTCGTCGGTGCCGGGTTTGACGAAATACTCAATCTCCATCTGCTCAAACTCGCGCACCCGGAAAATGAAGTTGCGCGGGGTAATCTCGTTGCGGAAGGCCTTGCCAATCTGGGCCACCCCAAAGGGCAGGCGCCGAGCGGTGGCGTCCAGCACGTTTTTGAAGTTAACAAAAATGCCCTGCGCGGTCTCGGGACGCAAATAGCCATAGGAGTCTTCGTCGGCTACCGGGCCAATCTGGGTCTTGAACATCATGTTGAAGGGACGCGGCGGCGTCCAGTCGCCGGGCGCACCGTCGGCGGGGTCAATCACCCGGCAGGTGTTCATGGCCAGGGCGGCCTTTTCTGGCTCGGCCAGCAAGCGTGAGACCAGGGCCGCCAGGTTGTTTTTTTCGTGCAGGCCCATGGTCTGGGACAGGGCTGCCAGCACCTCCGGCTTTTGCTCCTTGAGCAGGTGATCCAGGCGGTAGCGCTTTTTGGAAACGCGGTTGTCTACCAGGGGGTCGGAAAAGGTGGCCTCGTGGCCGGAGTAGAACAGCACCAGCCGGTGGGTCAGGATGCTAGCATCCAGCCCCTCCATGTCGTCGCGTTCGTAGACGTTAGCTTTCCACCAGGCCGCTTTGAGGTTGTTTTTGAGCTCGACGCCCAGGGGGCCGTAGTCATAGGTGCCTTGAAGACCGCCGTAGATATCCGAGCCAGGGAAAATAAAGCCCCGGCGCTTGCACAGGCTCACCAGTTCTTCCATCGTTTCAGCAGGCATTTGTTCCCTCCGCTTGGGTCGACCGACCCTCACCATTGCGTGCCGACAAATAAAAAACCCCGGCACGCATGCCTGGGGACGAAAGTTGGTGCTTCCGCGGTTCCACCCCAGTTCCTCAAGGGGAGTGCCCTCGAGGCCCTTTGAGCTGCGCTTGTGTATGACCCGCTGCCCTTCACCCGGTTCTTGGCTGCCTGGCTCACACCCTCCCAGGCTCGCTGTAGCGGAACGCCGGGCTACTCCTGCGGTTCGGCGCAAGGTATAAGCTAACACAGAGGCCCTTTCCTATCAAGGATTTTGCTATTCTGTAGGGAATGCCACGGCAAGAGCCCCCGGTAAAAACCGTCCTCACAGTTGAGGAGTTCCTCCACTTCGAGGCTGGTTCGAATGTTAAGCACGAGTACGTTCAGGGCCAAATTTTTTTGATGGCCGGTGGGACTCGCCGCCATAACCGGATTGCGGTTCGGTTGGGTAGCTCGATTGAGAACCAGGCTCAACAAACAAACTGTTTGGTGGCAATCGCCGATACCCTTGTCCAAGCCGGAAATGCACTGTACTACCCCGACGTCATGGTCTATTGCCAACCCGAAGAAGACATGCGTGTGGTCAAAAAACCTTGCCTGGTTGTGGAAGTGCTTTCCGAGCGCACAGCCGAAACTGACCGGGGCGAAAAGTGGCTCAACTACCAGACCATTCCAAGTCTGCAAATGTACGTTTTGCTCGAGCAAGACACCATCCGGGCCGAGGTGTTCCGTCGGGTGGAGGGGGGCTGGTTCTACGAGAGAATCGAGAGCGGTACTCTAAAGCTGCCCTGCGTAGACCTGGAAATTGCGCTCGAGGACGTCTATTCCCGTCTGGAGTAGCGCTCGAAAAAGCTTTCAATCCTGCGTGCATCACAAAAACGGTTTGCCCCTATAATCATTTTTCTCAGGGATAAAACGTGAACAGCGCTCGGCGGGCTGTGTTTGTTGCAGGACAAATGTCGCTGACGTATTTTTTAGAGCTGAGCTAATCTTTTCTTTAGGCTTTAGACAAAAGACCTGGCAACGCTTCGTAACGTGTGGCGCAAACACCTAGAAAGAGCCCGTCATACTGTAATATTGAGATAGGAAGAAAGCGGCGCTATGAATACTTGTACGACATACCAGGAGGTTCGCGCTTGAACAGGTACGACGACCGCGCCAGGTTGGTTTTTCACTATGCCAGGGAGGAAGGGAGCCGGCTGGGCCATAGCATGATCGGGCCCGAGCACCTGCTACTGGGCCTGATGCGCGAAGGGGGTACGGCTGCGCGCATCCTGATGGAGTACGGGGCCAGCCTCGAGGCCATGCGCCGTATGGTCGAGGAGCTGGTGGGCCGCGGCGAGGGCAGCCGCACCGGCGAACCCCCCGCCATTACCCCGCGCGCCCGCCGGGTCATGGAGCTGGCCGGGGCCGAGGCCCGCAACATGTCCAGCCAGGTAATCGGCACCGAACACATTCTGCTGGGCATCATCCGCGAGGGCGACGGCATCGCCTACCGCATCATGACCCACTACGCCAAGGATGTGGATACCATCCGTTGGCGGGTGCTCTCCCAAGCCGGCGAGCAGACCAAAGAAAAAGCGGTGGCCACGCCCTTCCTCGACGAGTATGGCCGCGACCTGACCCGCGAAGCCCGCGAGGGCAAGCTCGACCCAGTGATTGGCCGGGCCGAAGAGATTAACCGGGTCATCCAGATTCTGGCCCGCCGCACCAAAAACAACCCCGTGCTGGTCGGCGACCCCGGCGTGGGCAAGACCGCCATTGTGGAAGGGCTGGCCCAGGCCATTGTGGAAGGACGGGTGCCACCGGTGCTGCGCGGGGCCCGCATCGTCTCGGTCGACCTGGCCGGGGTGGTAGCCGGTACCAAGTACCGCGGCGAGTTCGAAGAACGGCTGCGCCAGATTATCGAAGAGCTCAAGAACGCTAAAGTGGTGGCTTTCATCGATGAGCTGCACACCCTGATTGGGGCCGGTGGCGCCGAGGGCACCCTGGACGCCGCCAACATCCTCAAGCCCCCCCTGAGCCGGGGCGAGATTCAGGTCATTGGGGCGACCACCACCGGCGAGTACCACCGTTACATCGAAAAGGACGCCGCCCTCGAGCGCCGCTTCCAGCCCGTGATTGTGTTGGAACCCTCCCCAGAGGAAACCCTGGAGATTTTGAAGGGCCTGCGTCCCCGCTACGAGGCTCACCACGGGGTGGTGATCCCGGACGAAATCCTGGGCCTCTCGGTCAAGATTGGTATACGCAGCCTGCCGGGACGCAACTTCCCCGATAAAGCCATCGACCTGATCGACGAAGCCGCCAGCCGGGTGCGTCTCAACGACTCGCTGGGTCTGCCGGTAGCCATGGACGAAGATGGCACCCCCCTGGTGGCCCGCGAGGACATCGAGAGTGTGGTGGACTCCTGGGGTGGCGTCTATGTGGACGACAAGGACGACAGCAAGCTCTTTGGCCTGGAAGAGGAGCTCAACAAGCGGGTGATTGGCCAGAAAGAGGCCGTCGAGGCCCTGGCCGCGGCCTTGCGGCGCAGCCGGGTGGGGCTGGGCGGGCGTACCCGTGTCTCGGCCAGCTTCCTGTTTGTGGGCTCGTCCGGGGTGGGCAAGACCCACCTGGCCAAGGCCCTGGCCGAGGTGCTGTTCGGCTCCGAGCGGGCCCTGATCCGCTTTGATATGAGCGAGTTCCAGGAACCCCACTCCATCTCCAAGCTGATTGGGGCCCCACCGGGCTATGTGGGCTACGAGCAAGGGGGCCGCCTGACCGAGGCCGTGCGCCGCCAGCCTTTCAGTGTGGTGCTGCTCGACGAAATTGAAAAAGCCCACCCGGACATCTACAACACCTTCTTGCAGGTGCTCGACGAGGGCCGCCTCACCGACGGTCTAGGTCGCACCGTGGACTTCCGCCGGGTGATTCTGATCATGACCTCCAACACCGGCTTCAACGTGGGGCCGGCCATTGGCTTCACCAACCGTGAGGTGGACACCGAGAGCCCGCTCAAGGCCATCTTTACGCCCGAGTTCCTCGATCGCCTCGACGAGGTCATCCGCTTCCGCAACCTGAGCGAGGCTGAGCTGGTGCAGGTCGCGCAAATTATGCTCGAGGACATCGCCAAAGAGCTCGAGTCGCGCGAAAAGCTTGTCCGCTTCGACCCATCTGTGGCTGCCTGGTTGGTTGGGCAAGCCCCCAAGCAGGGCAGCACCCGCATCTTGCGCAACCTGATTCGAGAAAAAATCGAAGACCCGCTCTCGCTCGAGCTTCTCTCGCGCCCTGGCCGCATCCTATTTGTGACCCTCAAGGACGGCGACATCGCCTTCGAGGAAGAAGAGTTGAGCCTGGGTCTGGCCTGATCAAAGCCAGCCCAAAAGCCTCCCTGCGTTCAGGGGGGTTTTTTGATGGTTCTAAGTGACCGAACCCTGACATTCCTCGGCCATATTGAATTTAGGTAATTGAATGAAGCAAATCCAGCGAAATCAACCCTCGGCTCAACCCAACCTGATTTCGATGCGGAGCAAACGCACACCGTTTTTTTTCGGTCAAGTCCCTGAAGGAATGTATGGTACAGCCAACGAATGAGGTGATCAGACAAAACCTAAGTGCGACCGAACTGCTGGTGTTGCTAAACCCCAGCGTGGAAGCAAAGGAGGCCCTTAAGGTGGGGCTCAAGGAACTACTAGCCTTGGGGCTGGTACGTCTGGAAAAGCGCTTGAGGCGTGGATGGCTGGGGAAGGAGGTGCCCCACCCCTTCCTGCACATAAGTAGCGGCGAACGTCCAAACAACCGGGTCTTGGATGGCTTGCTAGGTGATCTTCGCAGTGCCAGTCGGCACAGCCCAGAGCTAGGGCATGTGCTCAAGGAGCTACAAAAAGAACACGGTCAAAACTACGAAAGGTTCAAGCAAAGAATCATTCTGCCCGGTCTGCTGGCACAGGGGTTGCTCGAGCCCCAAACAAAAAAGGTGCTGGGGCTGTTCAGGGCCACCCATTATGGGCTCACTGCGTCGGGCCTGGAGTACAAGAAACGACTCGAACACCACATGGCCCTGGCCCGTCGGACTCGGCTTTTCAAAGATGACCCCACTCACGTTGCAGTTCTGATGGTCAGCCTGGGGCCTGCCCTCCTCATGCCTGAACTAGAGCTCCACTTGCGGCAACTCAATCATAGGGTGCGACCAGAAGGTGGTGGAGATTCAGTGGTTTTTCCCACCTGGGATGGTCACGACGAAGACCGCCCTTTTGAAGCCGACTTCAAAACCCTGGATCAGGCCTTCGGCGATGTGTACAGCGGCGCGGATGCCTCGGAAGGTGCCGACGGCGGCGGAGAGTAAGCTCAGACTCTGGCGCGCTCGAGATCCACATAGCTAAAAGCAAACGGGTGGCGTTCGTCAGAGGGGTGAAAGGCCCGGTAGACCTCCCGCCACTCTGCGCTGTCCCACTGGGGGAAAAAGGCATCGGCATCGGGCACTGTGGCGTCCACCAGGGTCAGGTGCAGGTGGGTGGCCAGGGGCAAGAACATGGCATAGACCTCCCCACCACCGATGACCATGAGCTCATCGCCGAGTTTCAGGGCCTCTTCCAGCGAATGCACGACCTCGAGGCCCTCGGGCCTGAAAGCGGGGTCGCGGGTGAGCACCACGTTGCGGCGCTGGGGGAGCGGCCGCCCGATGCTCTCATAGGTTTTACGCCCCATCAGAACGGTCCTGCCCAGGGTGAGGGCACGGAAGCGCTTGAGGTCGTCGGGCAGGCGCCAGGGCAGCGCGCCACCCTGGCCAATGGCCCGGTTCTTGTCCATGGCCACCACCAGGGCAATCTTCCGGCCCATAACTCAAACTGCCACCGGCGCGGCAATGCGCGGGTGGGGGTGGTAGTTCTCAAGGACAATATCCTCAAAGGTAAAAGCAAACAAATCCCGCACCGCAGGGTTGAGCCGCACCGTAGGCAAAGGCCGGGGCTCGCGCGAGAGCTGCAAGCGGGCCTGCACAAAGTGGTTCTGGTAGAGGTGGGCATCACCCAGGGTGTGAATGAACTCCCCCGGCTTCAGACCCGTCACCTGGGCCACCATAAGGGTCAGCAGTGCGTACGAAGCAATGTTGAAGGGTACCCCCAAAAAGATGTCGGCGCTGCGCTGGTAAAGCTGGCAGGAAAGCCGCCCCTGGGCCACATAAAACTGAAACAGAATATGGCAGGGGGCCAGGGCCATTTTGGGCAGGTCGGCCACGTTCCAGGCGCTCACCACCAGCCGGCGCGAATCGGGGTTGCGCTTGATTTCTTCCACCACCCAGGCCATCTGGTCTAGGGTCTGGCCGTCTGCACCTTCCCAGCTGCGCCACTGCTTACCGTACACCGGGCCCAGCTCACCTTCCGCGTTGGCCCACTCGTCCCAGATGGTTACCCCGTTTTCACGCAAAAAGCGGATATTGGTCTCGCCCCGCAAGAACCACAGAAGCTCGTACACCACGCTCTTCCAATGAACTTTTTTGGTGGTGACCAGCGGAAAGCCCTCCGACAGGTCAAAGCGCATCTGGTAGCCAAAGACCGAGCGGGTGCCCACCCCGGTACGGTCGGACTTATCTACCCCGCGCTCGAGCACGTATTGCATCAGCTCGTGGTACTGCCGCATGGCATTCAGTCTATCAGGATTTCCCCTGGATGCGCTTCAGGAGCCGATGCGCATAGAGCGGAGCGTAGAAATACGCCGCCGAACCAAAACCGGTAAGGGCATAGCCGCCGGGAATCTCTTTGAGGTAGTGGCTATCGAGCCGGTAGCGCACCCCGGCCCAGCTTGAGCCCACCGCAGGCCGGTAGCCCAGCAGCTTCTCGGCCTCCGAAAGCAGCCACTCGATTTCGTGCGGCTCGGTCTGATGCGAGGTGTAGGTGTGCTGATGGGGCAAATAGCTACCCCCCAGGCTGTGCCCCGCCACGTACACCCCATACGAACGGGCCTGCTTGAAGTGCTCCTGGGTCTGGAGCACCGAACCCGGCGTAAACCGCCCCCCCAGGCCCACCAGGTGCGCCCCGCTGGCCCCTCCGGCATACACCACCAGGCCCGCGTGCAGGGTGCGGCGTTCGGGGGTTCGCAGATATAGGGTGGTGTGCTCGAGCCCTCCTACCTCGGTGTAGAGAATGTCCAGACCTTCAGCCAACCGGTGCAGCAGGGGGGTGGTCTGAAGCCAGCCCGCGTTTTCCAGGTAGAGGCCCTCGTCCAGCCACTCGTGGGGAATCCGACGGCCCTCGAGCTTGCCCATCCACACACCCCTATCCGCCTCGGGCACGGGCCTGAGAATGCCTCGGCGTACCGGCCCAAAACGGGGGTAAAAGTCCCAGAGGGCTTCCAGGGCCTCTTCGGCCTCGGGGGCCACCGTGCCACGTTTGCCCCGCACCGGGTTCAAAAGCGCATCCGGCACCCGGCTGGCCTGGCCCAGTTCGCGGGCTACCACCCGCACCTCTTTGCCGGCTTCGTGCAGCACCCGGGCCGCAGCAAGACCGGCTATTCCGGCCCCGATCACCACAATTTCGGCGTCTGTTCTCACGCCATCAAGAGGGGAATGGTAGCAGCTTCCTCAGCCCCCACCACCTCGCCAAACAGCATATGCGGGGTGGCTTGCTTCACCACCACCTGGTACAGCCCCGGACGGGGGGCCTGGGCCGCCGGGACAAGGGTGGGGTGGTTGCCCCGGGTGTGGCCCTCGGCGTAGCTCTCATCCTTGGCCGCGCCCCGCACCAATACCTCTACGGTCTTGCCTACCCAGCGCTGGTTCTGGCGGTAGCTCCACTCTTTTTGTTTTTCGATGAGCCGCTGAAGCCGCTCCACCTTGACTTCGCGGGGCAAGTCCTGGAAGTGCTTGTAGCTCGGGGTGCCGGGGCGGGGGGAGTAGATGAACATGTAGGCGCTGTCGTAGCCCACCTCATCGTAGAGGGAAAGGGTCTCCTGGAAGTCTTCTTCGGTTTCGCCGGGAAAACCCACAATGATGTCGGTAGAGAGCACCACCTCGGGCATGGCCTGGCGGATGGCCCGGATGCGATCCAGATACCATTCGCGCCGGTACTCGCGGGCCATGCGGCGCAAAATCCGGTTAGAACCCGACTGCACCGGCAGGTGGATGTAGTTGCAGACCTGCGGGGTCTCGGCCATAGCGGCAATCACGTCGTCGGTAAAGTTGACCGGGTGGGAAGTGGTGAACTTGATGCGGGGAATACCCATCTGGCCCACCATCCGTAAAAGCTCGGCAAAGCTCGGAAAGCCGGGCTGGTCGTTGCCATAGGAGTTGACGTTCTGGCCCAGCAAAGTCACTTCCACGACCCCGGCAGCCTTGAGCTGTTCAATTTCCCGCAGAATCAGGTCGGGGTGGCGGCTGACTTCGGGGCCCCGCGTGGTGGGCACGATGCAGTAGGTGCAGTGATGGTTGCAGCCCCGGATGATGCTCACGAACGCCGAGAGGGCCCCCTGGGGCGCGGGGGGCAGGTGGTGGGTCAGTTCTTCGCGGAAGCTCAAGTCCCAGAACCTGTGTTTGGACTCGATCGCCTTACCAATTTCGGTCAGAGCACCCGGCCCCAACAGCACATCTACTTCAAACTTGCGGGCAATTTGCTGGCCCTCCTCGAGCTGGGCCAGGCAGCCCATCATGCCGACCAGCAAGGGCCGTTTTTCTTTCTCTTTGCGTAGCTCGCCCAGCAAAGAGCGCACCTTCTCGACGGGCTTGCCGCGCACCGCGCAGGTGTTGACCAGCACAAAATCGGCCTCCTGCCAGGTATCTACAAATTCCGCGCCCAACGATACCAGCTCGCTTTTCACAAGGTGGGTGTCGTATTCGTTCATTTGGCAGCCATAGGTGATGATGTTTGTTTTCATGCGAACCTCGAGGCCGGCCGGAGGGATTCCGGGGCCACACAGACCTTCAGTGTAACAAAGTCATTCAGAGGGTTCACCCTGTAGCTGCAGGCCCTCTTCAATCAGTTGCATCAGGCGAGGCTCCTCGGCAGGAATGTTCTCGCGCAGGCGGGCTGCTGCCACAATGGGCATCCAGGACTTTAGCTGGGCTAGGTCGAGGCTCGAGAAGGTCTGGTAGTGCTCGAGGTAGGTCTGGTAAAACAACTCCCGCTGGTGCATGATTTCTTCGCGCCCCGGCAGGTCGAGCGGGAGTTCGCTATAAAGCACCAGGAGGGTAGTCCGGGCCATATCGGCCAGGGGGTTGCCGCGCATGGCATTGGGCCAGTCCACCACATATACCCCGTCTTCCCCAATCAGCACGTTCTCGGGGTGAAAGTCGCCGTGGCACAGCGCGGTTCCATCGGGCAGGCGCTCCAGATGATTGAGCAGGGCCGTCCGCAGCTCGAGCGGTAGTCGGCTGGCCTCGATACGCCGCATGAGGTGAAGCCGCTGGGACGGCAAATGTCCGGCCGCTTTGTTGTGAAGCTGTCGATGCAAGGCCCCCAGCATCTGGGCTGCAAAGCGCAAGCGGGTGGGGTCGGTCTGGATGTAGTCGGTGAGCGGAACCCCTTTGATCCACTGCAAAACCAGGCCCCAGCGACCCTCAAACTCCAGCACGTCCTCTACCTTGGCGGAGGGTACCCCCATCAGCCAGACCTGCTGGGTAAGACGGGCCTCGAGTTCAGCATCGGCTTGAGAAAACTCCGGCCAGAACAGCTTCAGCACGTAGCCGTCGGCCCAGGCATATACCTCGGCCTCGCGCCCTTGTCCCAGCCGCGTGAGCAGCATCTTGGCTGTAGGATACCCGCTTCCAGGGCCTAACACCACAGCAAGATAGGCGCTACAGAGAAGTTCAACGAGGCTTGACGTTTTGGTATACCAAACTTTATACTCCTGGCAATGACGGACCCCGTTGCGCAGCGCCTACTACGCCCCGCTCGAGGGGTCTAGTTTGCTGCCGTCATAGGCCCCAGAGCAAAACGTCTCTGGGGTTTTTGCTCAAGGTTTCGGACAAAGGAGGCATAAAACAATCATGGGAAAAAGTCTGTACCAAAAAGTCTGGGAGAGCCACGCGGTGCGCACGCTGCCCAACGGGCAAACGCAGCTCTTCATCGACACCCACCTGATCCACGAGGTCACCAGCCCCCAGGCTTTCGGGATGCTGCGCGACCTCGGCCTCAAGGTGCGCTTCCCCGAGCGCACCTTCGCCACGGTAGACCACATCGTGCCCACGCACTCGCTTGCAGAACCCTTCGCCGACCCCCAGGCCGACGAGATGATCCGCCAGCTCCGCAAGAACGTGCAGGAGTTCGGCATTACCTTTTTTGACGTGACTTCAGGCCAGCAGGGCATTGTACACGTGATTGGCCCGGAAAACGGCATCACCCAGCCCGGCATGACCATCGCCTGTGGCGACTCCCACACCTCTACCCACGGGGCCTTCGGGGCCATCGCCTTTGGCATTGGCACCACCCAGGTACGCGATGTGCTGGCCACCCAGACCATGGCGGTGAGCAAACTCAAGGTGCGGCGGATTAACGTGAACGGCAAGCTGCGCCCCGGGGTCTACGCCAAGGACGTGATCCTGCACATCATCAAGGTGCTGGGGGTGAACGGGGGCATCGGCTATGCGTATGAATACGGCGGCAGCGTCTTTGACAACTTCAGTATGGAAGAGCGCATGACCGTCTGCAACATGAGCATCGAGGGGGGAGCCCGCATCGGCTACGTCAACCCCGACCAGACCACCTTCGACTACCTGAAAGGCCGGCCCTATGCCCCCAAAGGCGAGGCATGGGAGCAGGCCGTAGCGCGCTGGAAGGCCCTGGCCTCCGACCCCGACGCCCACTACGACGACATAGTGAACATCCGCGCCGAGGACATTGCCCCCACCGTGACCTGGGGCATCAACCCCGGCCAGGGCTGCGCCATCACCGACCGCGTCCCCGACCCCGCCCTCTACCCCGAGGCCGAACGGGCCGGTCTGGAAGAAGCCCTCAAGCACATGAAGCTCCGGCCCGGCCAGCCCATCAAGGGGGTGAAGGTGGATGTGGCCTTTCTGGGAAGCTGCACCAACGGTCGCATCTCCGACTTTCGCGAAGCTGCCAGGTACCTCAAGGGCCGCAAGGTAGCCCCGGGGGTGCGGGCCATTGCGGTGCCGGGCTCCCAGCAGGTAGCCAGGCAGTGCGAAGAGGAGGGCATCGCTGAAATCTTCCGCGAGGCCGGGTTTGAATGGCGCGGTGCGGGCTGCAGCATGTGCCTGGCCATGAACCCCGACAAGCTGGTCGGAGACGAGCTGTGCGCCTCTTCCTCCAACCGCAACTTCAAGGGCCGACAGGGCAGCGCCACCGGACGCACCGTGCTGATGTCGCCGGTGATGGTGGTGGCCGCCGCCGTAACCGGCCAGGTAAGCGATGCGCGGGAAGTGTTTGGGGTCAGTGAGCTGGTGGGTGCGTAGGGTCTGTAAAGTAATCAAAGGGCACAATCGTCTAGGTAAAGCCCGAAGGAGAGGTCTGTTTGTCTACAAAGGAATTGATTCGAGGGGTGGTGCTGGTGGTGGTCTCGGTGCTGCTGTCTATTGCCACCCTGGGGCTTTGGCTGGGCAACCTGCAAACCAACCCGGTACTCAGCTGGGTGGTTTTTGTGGTGGGGTTTGCCCTGTGTGCGGTGGCCGCAATTGCGGGCATCTGGGGCATCCTGGGTTTTTTCAGGGATAAGGAGGGCAAGTAGATGGCTTTAGAACCTATCCAACAAGTACGTGGGCGGGCTGTCCATGTTCCCGGTAACGACATAGACACCGACCGCATCACCCCTGCGCGGTACCTGAAGGTGGTCACCTTCGACGGGCTGGGCGAGGCGCTTTTCTACGACGAGCGCTTCAACCCCGACGGCTCAGAGAAGCCGCATCCGCTAAACGACCCCCGCTTCAAGGGGGCCTCCATCATGCTGGTGGGGGCCAATTTTGGCTGCGGCAGCAGCCGCGAACACTCCCCGCAGGCCATCTACCGCGCCGGTTTCCGGGCGCTGATTGGCGAGAGCTTTGCGGAGATTTTCTTTGGCAACTCCACAGCTCTCTCGATGCCGTGCGTGACAGCATCCAAATCGGACATTGAGGCGTTGGCCCAGGCCATCGAGCAAGACCCCGGCCTGGAGGTCACGGTAGATGTGGAGCGCCTCGAGGTGCGCTACGCCGATAAAGCCTTTAAGGTGAACCTGCCCGCTACCGCCCAGAAAGCCCTGGTGGAAGGCCGCTGGGACCCCATTGCCGACCTGCTCGAGGCGGGGGATTTACTCGAGCAGGCCTCGGCCCGGCTCCCCAAAGCCGTACTGAGCTAAAGGAAAGGATTTGCATGCCCAAGATTGCCCTGCTTCCCGGAGACGGCATCGGCCCCGAAGTGACCTATGCTGCAGTAGATGTGCTGAAAGCGGCCGACCAGGCCTTTGGTCTGGGCCTCGAGTTTGAAGCCTTCCCCTTTGGCGGCAACGCCATAGACGCCCACGGCGAACCCTTCCCCGAGGTAACCCAACGAGGCTGCCTGGAGGCCGATGCCATTCTGCTGGGGGCCATCGGCGGGCCCAAGTGGGACAACGTACCCCGGCACCTGCGGGCCGAGACCGGCCTGCTGGCCCTGCGCAAAGCCCATGGCCTTTTTGCCAATCTGCGGCCTGCCAAGGTGTTGCAAGGGCTGGAGCACCTCTCCCCCCTCAAGCCCGAGATTGCCCGGGGGGTGGATGTGCTGGTGATTCGCGAGCTGACCGGCGGCATTTACTTCGGCGAGCCCCGCGGCATGAGCGAGGCCGAGGGCTGGAACACCGAACGCTACAGCAAACCGGAGGTAGAGCGCATCGCCCGGGTGGCCTTCGAGGCCGCCCGCAAGCGGCGGAACCAGGTTTGCAGCGTGGATAAAGCCAACGTGCTCGAGGTCGGCGAGTTCTGGCGCAAGACCGTGGACGAGGTGCACCGCGATTACCCCGATGTGGCCCTGGAGCACCAGTACGTGGATGCCATGGCCATGCACCTGGTCACCCGGCCCAGCCGCTTCGATGTGGTGGTGACCGGCAACATCTTCGGCGATATTCTGTCTGACCTGGCCAGCGTGCTGCCAGGTTCGCTGGGGCTGCTGCCCTCGGCCAGCCTGGGCGAGAAAACCCCCCTCTTTGAACCCGTCCACGGCTCCGCCCCCGACATCGCCGGCAAGGGCATCGCCAACCCCACCGCCGCTATTCTTTCAGCGGCCATGCTGCTCACCCATGCCCTGAACCGCTCGGACATCGCCAAACGGGTAGAGGACGCGGTAACGGCAGCCCTCTCGGCCAACCCCACCCCCGACCTGGGGGGCAAGGCCAGCACCCAGGATTTCACGCGGCAGGTAATCGAGGCCCTGGACAGGGTTGCGGCCTGAACCTCTGCACTCACCTGTCCCTGGCGGTTTTGGGCAATTCAGCGTATACACAGAAGCATGAAACTTAAGAACCAGACCTTCATCATCACCGGGGCCAGCCGGGGTATCGGCGAGGCGCTGGCGCTCGAGCTCGCCAGGGCCGGGGCCCACCTGGTCCTCGGGGCCCGTAATCAGAAGGCCCTCGAGTTTGTGCGCGACGAGGCACGCAACCTGGGAGTGCGCTGCGAGTCGGTGGCCGGGAGCGCCGCCCATAGTACCGTGGCCGAGGCCCTGGTCGCCCAGGCGCTCCAAATCGGGAGCTTTGTGGGCTTCATTCACAATGCCGGCATCCTGAATGCAGGGCCGCTGGCCTACGAACTGATCGAGTCGCAGTACGACGAAATCATGGATTCGAACGTCAAGGGCGGCTATCAGCTGGCCCGCTTCGCCTATCCCCACCTGATCCGCCAGCCCGGTAGCGTTGCGGTGTTTTTGGGTTCGGGGGTGGCCGAGCACAACATCCCGGGCATGGGTATCTATGCCATTGCCAAAGCGGCCGAAGAACACCTGGCCCGGCAACTGGCCATCGAGGCCCCCGAGGTGACCTGCTTCACCTACCGTCCCGGCATTGTGGAAACCAACATGCAAAAACAACTCCGCGAAGCCCAGGGAAGCGCCAGCGAGACCCTGCGCCCCCTGTTCAAGGGCTACCAAGCCCAAGGGCGCGTTCTCACCCCTGAGCAGTCCGCCAGAGCCTTGGTGCGGATCCTCGAGGCCGACCCCCGGCGTTTCCACGGTAAAATTGCCTCTGTACAGGATTTATAGGGCAACATCTTCTTTACAAAAAGAGGTACTTATGCGTTCGGATATCATCAAACTAGGCCCTCAACAAGCCCCCGCCCGCGCCATGCTCCGCGCGGTGGGCATCGGCGATGAGGAGTTCAAGATTCCCTGGGTGGGCATCGTGAATACCTGGACCGAAGGGATGCCCTGCAACTACCACCTGCGCGACCTGGCCGCCGACCTGAAAATCGGGGCCAGAGAGGCCGGTTTCCAGACCTTCGAGTTCGGCGCTCCGGCCATCTCCGACGGCATCAGCATGGGCACCATCGGGATGCGCAGCTCACTGGTGAGCCGCGAGGTGATCGCCGACGCCATCGAGCTAATTGCCCAGGGGTATCTGTACGACGGCATGGTGGCGCTGGTGGCCTGCGATAAGACCAACCCCGGCGGCATGATGGGGGTGATTCGGGCCAACGTGCCCAGCCTGGTGCTGTATGGCGGCTCCATTGCCCCCGGCTACCTGAACGGCAAGGCCCAGACTGTGGTGAGCGTGTTCGAGGCTGTGGGCCAGTACGCAGCAGGCAAGATTGACGAGAAGCAGCTCGAGGCCGTCGAGCGCACCGCCATCCCCGGCGCAGGGGCCTGTGGTGGGCAGTACACCGCCAACACCATGGCCATGGTGCTGGAGGTGATGGGTTTCTCCCCCATCGGCTACAACGCCATCCCCGCCGTGCACCCCGAGAAGAAGCCCGCCGGGCGCCGGGCCATGCAGATACTGGCCGACGCCATCAAGCACAACCGCACCCCCAGGAGCTTTCTGACCAAGAAGAGCTTCACCAACGCCATCGCAGCGGTGGCGGCCACGGGCGGCTCCACCAATGCAGTGCTGCACCTGTTGGCAATCGCCAAGGAAGCGGGGATCAAGCTGACGCTGGAGGAGTTCGACAAAATCTCCCGCAAAACTCCGGTGATTGCCGACATGCGCCCTTGGGGCCAGTACACCGCCTGGGAGCTCTACGAGGCTGGTGGCATTCCCCTGATTATCCGCCGCCTGATTGAAGGCGAGCTAATTGACGGCGACCAGATGACCGTCAGCGGCAAGACCTTGTGGCAGGAAACCAAAAACGCCAGGGAAACCAAAGGCCAGAAGGTGGTAACCAAAGCCAGCAAACCCTTCAAGCTCGAGGGCGGCCTGCGGGTGCTCAAGGGCTCGCTGGCCCCAGACGGCGCGGTGCTCAAGCTGGCCGGCACCGAGACCAAGGTGCACCGGGGCCCGGCCCGCGTCTTCGATGGCGAGCAAAGCGCCATGAAGGCGGTACTCAAGAAGCAAATCAAACCCGGCGACGTGGTGGTGATTCGCTACGAAGGCCCCAAGGGGGCCCCCGGCATGCCCGAGATGCTCTCGGTAACCTCGGCCCTGGTGGGCGAGGGGCTGGGCCCCCACGTAGCTTTGGTAACCGACGGGCGCTTCAGCGGCGGCACCAAGGGTCTGATGATCGGGCACGTGGCCCCTGAAGCCTTTGTCGGTGGCCCCATTGCACTGGTCAAGGAGGGCGACATTATCTCCATAGACTGCGATAAAGGCATTCTGAACCTAGAAGTTTCGGAAAAAGAGTTGGCCAAGCGGGCCAAAGCCTGGAAGGCTCCCAAGCCCCACTACAAGGCCGGGCTGTTTGCACGGTACGCGGCGCTGGTGAGCAGTGCGCGCGAAGGGGCGGTGCTAGTGAAGCCGGAGTGAGCCCTAGCATCAAGAAATGGGTAAAAACAAAAAAGACCCGCATCAAGCTTGGGTATGAAAGGTTCTATTGTTCCTCCCCCAGACTGCAGGGGAGGTTGGGTGGGGTTGCTGACCTGCCCCTACAGGCAGCCTGCTGATTCAGGGCCTGGCCGAATGCCCTTTCATACCGGATTCAAATAGATAGCCTCTGGGGGTCTTTGGTTTGGATGATTATCTTTTTGAATCCGGTATAACTGGCCGAACGGGGGGAGACGAACACGTAAGCGACCTTCATAGTTTTCAATCTACCCTAAATGATAATCTATTATCAATATGCTTCTTTTTACCTCTGGCCCCTGGTTGGCCCAAAAAACTGGTTTTGCCTGTGATTTAAGCGCGGTAATCGGAACTAAGGTCTTTGTCGGACTGGCGATATTTCTTTTTTTCCTCCTGCCCACAGCAGCATGGGCCCAAGGTCTGAACGTAGCTGCCACGACGCCCATCCTGGGGGATCTGGTGCGGGAAGTAGGTGCTGGGCGGGTTCGGCTTGCAGTGGTCGTGCCTATGGGGGCCGATCCGCATAGCTTCGAACCCCGCCCCTCTACGGTACGGGCCCTGGCAGGGGCACGGGTGCTTTTTGCCAACGGGCTTTACCTGGAAACGTTCCTGTCAAAATTGCAAGCTGGCCTTCCCCAGGGAGCCCGCACGGTACTTCTGGCGGAAGGGCTTCCCAACCTACTCTGCCTTACTGAAGCAGAGCGTAGGGCCGAGATAGAACAGGGGCTGCAAGTACACCGCCATGGCCTTTGCGATCCCCACTTATGGCTTGACCCTTCCTATGCTCGGCTGTATGTGGAGCGCATCCAGGGTGTGCTAAGCAAACTCGACCCGGCTGGCCATAACTTCTATGTCCGGCGGAGTACGGACTTCCTCCAACGGCTCGAGGCCACCGACAGCGAGATTAAGGCCTGCCTGGCTGCCATCCCGCCAAACCGTCGCCGGATTGTAGTCCAGCACGACGCCTTCCGCTATGCTGCTCGTCATTACGGCTTCGAAGTGGTGGGCAGTCTGGCCAGCTTCGTGGGGCAACAAAGGGGTCCACGGGCCCTAAGCGAGCTGGCTCTGCGAATCAAACAAGAAGGGGTGCAGGTAATCGCCACCGAACCCCAATTTGCTGCCGGCGAGGCCCGCACCCTGGCCGAGGCCACCGGCGCTCGGGTGATTACCCTGCTTTCGGATACCCTAACCCCTCAGGTGCCGACCTATCTGGAGCTGTTGCGCTTCAATGGACTGAATCTTTGCACCGCCTTTGCAAGATAGGGACTTGTCTAATAAATGATAATGCGTTATCAATATCGTGGGAGGTTGAACGATGAGGCTTGTTTTGTTCAGTTTGTTTGCCTTGGGTTTGTGGGGAAGTGTGGCTGTGGCGGGTGAGGAAAGCCACCCAGGCCGCCTGGTGATCGGCGATGGCAAGGCCGGACTGGTGCAGGTACTGGATCTGGAAAAAGGAGAGCTGGTAGGCCGCTTTACCGTACCCGGCCCGTCCAGTGTCTATCCTGCCCCTGGGGGTCAGTACGCCTTTGCAGTTCACCGCGCGCAAGACCGCGTAAGCGTTGTGTACAGCGGTCTGGGTTTGGAAGACCACGGCGACCACAAAGACCTGGTCGTACAAACCCCCTACATCTGGGCCACCCTGCACACCGGGCCCAAGCCCACCCACTTCAAAAGCCATGGCAACCAGATCGTCGTCTACAACGACGGCGACGGCACGATGGCTGTTTTCGAGGCCAAAAAACTCGGACTGCTACCCGAGTTCCGCGAGATTGCTACGGGCGCGCCCGACCACGGAGCGCCGGTAGCCCTGGAGCAGGTAGTCCTGGCGGGCAGCCTGAACCGGGGTGTGGTGGAGGTGTTTACCCATGGCGGGCGTAAGGTCACCCAGTTTGAGGGCTGCCCGCGCCTGCACGGTCAGGCGGTGCTGAGTAATACCGTGGCCTATGGGTGCGCCGATGGGGTGTTGCTGCTGGAGCAAAGGGGCAGCGGCTTTGTGGCCCGCAAACTGTCTAATCCTGCCGGAACCCCTGAGCGGGTTCGTGTAGGTACGCTTGTAAGCCACCCCAAGCACCCCTTCTTCATCGGGAACTTCGGACAGGGCCTGGCCCGCATTGATACCCAGATAACGCCCTACCCCCTTCCGGCCAGTCCAGTGCTATTCGGCTTTGACAAGGACGGCCTGCTGGCGGTACTCACCGCAGACGGGAAGCTGCATACCCTCGAGGCCAGCAGCGGCAAGGTCATCAAGAGCCTTGGGGTCACCCCGGCCATCACCGCCTCTGGCGAGGGCGCGGTGCGCCCAGGTATGGCGCTGGGCGATGGCCTGGCCTGGGTCACCCTGCCCGAAAGCGGCGAGATCCTTGAAATAGATCTGGCCGAGCTCAACATCAAACGCCGGTTTATGGTGGGGGGTGTCCCCGCCAGCCTGGCCTGGTTGGCGGTGGAGGGTGTACGTCACTAGGGCAAGCTGTAGGCCGAGGGCAGTGAGTCAAGTTTTCATGGCCTCCCCCACGGGGGGAGGTGCCTTTCTTGGAGTATGGAACGTACACAGGTTCTGATTGTGGGTGCAGGCGCCGCCGGCCTTGGGGTAGCGCTGGCCCTGCAAAGGCTGGGCCTAGACCTGCGAATTGTAGAACGGAACGTCATAGGTTCCTCTTTTCGCCGTTGGCCTGGGGAGACCCGCTTTATCACCCCAAGTTTTACTGCCAACGCTTTCGGCCTGACAGACCTCAACGCCCTCACGCCAAAGACATCCCCGGCCTATTCCCTGGGACAAGAGCATCCCAGCGGGGTCGCCTACGCCCGCTACCTACGGGCCCTGGCACGTCACTACGAGCTTGCCGTTGCGGAGAGGACTTCGGTTGAGCACGTGCGAACTTTCTCGGAGGGGTTTCGTGTAGAGACCACTCGAGGTTCTTTTGAAGCCCGCTTTCTGATCTGGGCCACCGGGGAGTTCCAGTTTCCCCGTCAGGACCTGCAAGGGGCGCGGCTTGCACTGCCCTATGCTAGGGTGAAAAGCTGGGCCGCTTTAGAGGGTGAGGCCTACACGGTGATCGGTGGGTACGAGTCGGGGCTGGATGCAGCCTACCACCTGGTACGGCTGGGTAAGCGGGTGCAGATCCTCGACCCCAATGCGCCCTGGAAGCGCAGCACCGGTGAGCCGAGTCAGGACGTCTCCCCTTATACCCTCGAGCGGCTCCGAGAGGCTTTGGAAACCGGTCGGCTCGAGCTGCTCAGGCTAAAAGCTACCCGAATAACCCGGGCCAACGGCCAGTTCCAGGTGTACCACGCCAACGGGGTGCTTCAAAGCCCCACCCCACCCATCCTGGCCACCGGCTTCGAGGGAGGGTTCGAACCGGTACAGCGGTTGTTTGAATGGAAGGGTTCCGCGCCCCTCCTGCACGAAGCCTCCGACGAGTCTATCCGCACCCCAGGGCTTTTTCTGGTAGGCCCTAAAGTGCAGCACCGAGACACGGCTTTCTGCTTTATCTACAAGTTCCGGGCCCGCTTCCCTGTCGTGGCCGAGGCTATTGGCAGAAGGTTGGGGGTGGATACGGCCCCCCTCGAGGTCTACCGCAAACGGGGCATGTGGGCCGATGACCTGGCGGACTGCTGTACCTCGCGCTGCGCTTGTTAAGCTATAATCTCCGCCAAGGTTTGGCTTCGAAGATTTGAACCCCTATGCCCACCGCTGACATCCGTGCCGCACGCCTGAGAGGGCTAGCCGTCTTACTGGCCCTGCTGTTGCTGCTGGTCTCCAGCGAGCTGGGGCTGCGGGGTGTGCTGATGTACGGCACCTGGGCCTCCGAGCAACAACTCACCGAGTTCAACCTGGCGCAGCTTTGTACCCCGGGCGCCGATGCTTCCAATCATTCCGACCCATCCCACCCACCCGAGCACGGACCGCTCTGCTTTGTACATCTTCTGCCGGTAGAAGAGCTGGAACCTTCGCAAAGCCGGTTTGCCAACCTGCAGTTTGTCCGGTTACTTCCGGTTGTCTCGGCCCTGGTGCAGGATGTTTTTATCCAGAGCATCGCTGCTCGAGCACCTCCTCTGGCATAAATCCAAGCAATTCTTTGGCCTGGCGCCCCAGAAAAGTGAGCCTTTAACTGACCTGGCCTTGCCCTGGGATGAGGTCATGCGCCTGGCCGAATCGTAAGAGCCACAATAACGGTCAAGTAGAGTCTGCTTCGTTGCCAAAGGAGATACCATGCAAGCTGCCCCCCAAGCAGGGGTTGAAAAAGCTCCACACAAACTGTATCTGTCGGTCTGGCGCTGGCACTTTTACGCCGGACTGTACGTAATTCCCTTCATGGTGATGCTGGCCCTGACCGGGCTGGTTATCCTGTTTACCCCCCAGATCGAGGACCTGCAGTACCGTGACCGGATGTTCGCGCAGCCGCAAGGTACCCTGCAGCCCTATTCTGCCCAGCTCGAGGCCGTGCGCAAGGCCTATCCAGAAGCCACCATCCAGCGCTTCAGGCCCAACCTCGAGCCCAACCGCTCCTCTCAGGTAGCGCTGGAGCAGGGCCAGCAAGAGCTTACGGTTTTTGTCAACCCCTACACCCTGGCCGTGCTGGGCGAGGTAGACAACGCCAGCCGTTGGGAAAATATCGCCACCAACATCCACGGCACCCTCTTGGTCAAGCAGGAAGTGGCGCTGCCTTTGGTGGGCAAAGTGAACCTGGGTGACCTGCTCATCGAGATAGCGGCCAGCCTGATGGTCTTGTTGGTGGTCACTGGGCTCTACTTGTGGTGGCCCCGCAACCATCAGGGGGTGTACGGCTCCCTGATTCCGCGCCTGAAGGTCCGCGGACGTACCTACTGGAAAGACCTGCACAGCGTTCCCATGTTTTGGGTATCTCTGATCGTGGTCTTTTTCGCCTTTACCGGGCTGGCCTGGACGGGCATCTGGGGCGATAAATACGTGCAAGCGTGGAATACCTTTCCCGAGCAGATGTGGAACGATGTGCCTAAGAGTAACCAGAATCTGGAGAGCCTGAACCGCACGGGCGAAAAGCTGGTGCCCTGGAACCTGGAGAACAGCAAACTGCCCCTTTCGGGCTCGATGGCCGGTAAGGACGGCATCCCCGCCGGGACCCCGGTGAACCTGGACACGGTGATCCAGTATGTGCGGGGCAACGGCGTGAACTACGGTTTTTGGGTGGCCATGCCCAGGGGCAAAGAGGGGGTCTGGACGGTCTCGGCCTCGAGCATGAGCCGCGATGTAACCGATGCCCGTAAGGACCGTACCCTGCACATTGACCAGTACAGCGGTAAGGTGCTGGCCGACATTGGCTGGAGCCAGTACAGCCTGGGTGCCAAGGCCATGGCCTCGGGCATTGCCTTGCACCTGGGCACCTACGGCTGGTGGAGCCAGGCCCTCAACGCACTGTTCTGTCTGCTGATACTGGTTGCCAGCGTAGCGGCGGTGGCCATGTGGTGGCTGCGTCGCCCGGCGGGGGTCTTCCGCCTGGCCGCGCCGCCGATGCCCAAAAACCTGCCCTTGTGGAAGGGCGCAGTAGCGCTGATTATCGCCATGAGCATCTTCTTCCCGGCAGCAGGGGCTACGCTGCTGCTGGTGCTGGTGCTGGACTATCTAATCATCCAGCGCATCCCGGTGTTAAAACAGGCCATTGGTTGATCGGGCCATGCGAGGTCAAGAATGCGTGCGATAGCCACGATGTTTTTTTTGGCGCTGGGGCTGGGCTGGTCTCAGCAACACCAGGGCCATGGTCATGGGGGTCATGGAGGGGCACCGTCCCGGGGCCCCCTGACCCCAATACAGCTTCGTTTAATTGAGGGTTGGATAAGGCAGGTACCGTCCAGCTTGCGCGATACTACCGTCTACCTCACCGTGCGAAACCCCCTGGGACGCGATCTCCGGTTGGTAGGGGCCAGCAGCCCGGTAGCCGAGATGGTGATGTTGATGGAGGACTACCGCGAAACCCGATCGGGGCAGACCATCCAGGGTATGCGTGAGGTGAAGTCGTTCTTGCTACCTAAAAACGGTCAGCTGGTGTTGCAGCCGGGGGGCAAGCACTTGATGCTGATGGGACTTAAGCGGCCCCTCAAAGAAGGAGAACGACTGCCCATTCGGCTCATCTTCGAGGGCGAACAGGAAGCCGCGCTCGAGCTAAAGGTAGAGCGACGGTAGCAGATAACCAGTGATACCAGATTCGGTTAGTTCGGCGTCATACGGCGCCGAACTAACAGGGCCGAAGTTATCCACGTAGCGGAGGGCGATACCGCCCCTTGGAAGTTATCCGCGTAGCGGAGGGCGTAAGCCCCTTTGGAAGTTATCCGCGTAGCGGAGGGCGTAAGCCCCTTTGGAAGGGAGACGCTTTTTTCGCCGACCGTTCGGGAGGGGTGTGCTCTAGGATTCAAAAAGATAGCCTCTGAGGGTCTTTGGTTTGGATGATTATCTTTTTGAATCCGGTATGAGGTCTATATGCTACCAAACATACATTGCGGCAGATGCCGCCGACAGCTCATCACGCCCGCTGAGCGGCGGGTGCTCGAGTTGGTTGCCCGCGGTTACACCAACCCCCAGATTGCCCAGGCATTGACCATATCCATCGACACGGTCAGCCTGCACCGAAGCAAAGTGATGCGTAAGTTGGGACTACACAAACCCAACGAGCTCAAGCGCTTTGCCGAGGGCTACATCCAGCTCAAGGAGCAGAGCCCAGATGTATCGAAGCGATAAGACTACTCAACACAGCCAGGTCTGGGATCGCCCCGACACCATCCAATGCTTTGCCCAAAAGGCCCCCGATACCCGCATGGTAGCGCGCCTGCAGAATGCCAGTCCCGCTACCCGGGTGCTTGACTTGGGCTGCGCCGGTGGACGCAATACAGTCTGGTTGGCCGAGCGCGGCCTGGAGGTCTACGCCCTCGATGCCTCCAGGGCTATGGTTTTGCATACTCGGCAGCGACTACAACCCTACCTGGCCAGGCCCGAACAGCGCGTGCTCGAGGGACAAATGCACGATCTTGGCGATTTTCCATGCTGTTTTTTCGACTTTGTGTTGGCTTTTGGGGTGCTGCACTATTCCCAGAGCGTGGCCGAGTGGGAGCGTACCCTAAAGGCCATCACCCGGGTTCTTAAAGTGGGCGGAGAGATGCTTATAAGCCAGCATAGCCCCCGCTCCAACCTGGACGGCCAAGCCTTGAATAGCACTTCAGAGGCGCATGTTTATCGGCGGGCTTCGGGTCGCTTTCAGGTGATGTTCGAGGCGCATGAGCTGGATAACTGGGTGGGTGGATGGGGTTTTGTGCCTGTGCTTCCTACCGACGAGGTGGTTGTGCCTACCGAGCGGGGCTGGCGCGTCACCATCCGTGGACACTACCGCCTGGAGGTTTGAGCGTGGATAAAGTGAACAGGTTCCTGATTTTCCTGCTGATTGTCCTGAGCCTGGGCAGGGCCCAGCAACTGGTGCTGGCCATCCCGGCTGAAGAAGGCTTTTTGACCCCATTTACCTACGTGACCGGCTATCCAGGCTACAACCTGCTATCGCTGGTCTACGATACCTTGATGATTCCCGATATCAACGGGTTGCCCAAGCCCTGGCTGGCCGAACAGGTGCGTGTTACCAACGCAGGCCGGGACTGGACGATCCGGCTCAAAAATGCTCAGTGGCACGACGGAAAGCCCCTCACCAGCGACGATGTAAAGTTTACCTACGAATACTATCGTCGATACCCTGTGGTGAGCCGCTTTACCAGCGCCGTGCGAAGCATCAGCCAGATCCGTACCCCTGATGCACGTACCGTACAAATTAGCCTTCCACGCCCTGAAGGCAACTTTGAACTTTCCACCCTGGCAGATGTGCCCATTCTTCCCAAGCACATCTGGGAAAATATCACCGATCCCAAGGCGCATCGCGACAGCATCGGTAGCGGGCCCTTCAAACTGGTGGAGATTCGGCCTGGTCAGTCCTATCGCTTTGAGGCCAACCCCAGCTATTTTGGCGGCACGGTGGCTCCAAAGAGTCTGGTGGTGGTGATTATCCGTGAGGCCACCGCGACTTTCCAAGCGTTGCGGGCCGGGCAGATTGCCGCAAGTTCACGCGAACTTTTACCAGAATTGATCTCGCAGTTTGACAACGACCCCAGTTTTCGCCTGCTCAGAGGAGCTTTGTTTACCAGCAACTTGTTGCAGTTCAACACCACCGTAGCTCCTTTCAACCAGCCCGCGTTTCGACAGATAATCGCTGGACTGGTTGACCCCAAGGCCGTCGTGGATACGGTACTGCTGGGCCAGGCTACGGTGGGCAGCCCGGGCTTCTTGCACCCCCAGTCACCTTTGTACAGCCCCGAGGCTGGGCAGTACCCGCGCCTCAGTTTGCCCCAGGCTGAGCAGCGCCTTGAGCAGTTGGGTTATCGCCGAGGATCCGATGGGGTTCGCGTTGGGAAGAACGGTCAGAGGCTCGAGTTCGAGCTTCTGGCTCCAGCCAATAACCCCATACGGCTGCGCGCTGCCGAGCTAATAGCCCAGCAGGTACGCCCGGCAGGCATTGTTTTCCAGGTAAGAGCGCTCGAGCCCAACACCCTGACCGACCGGGTTTGGCCAGAGTTCGATGTTTCCAAGGGGCGCAACTACAGCCTGGCCATGTTTGGATGGTCGGCCCCCGTAATCAACCAAGCCAATCTGAGGGGCATGTTTCATTCCAAGCCGGCCCTGGGCAACCTGAACATCGGGGGCTATGCCAACGCCACGGTGGATTCCCTGACCGAGCGGCTCAATACTACGGTGGACCTGGCCGAGCGAAAGTTGCTGGCGGCAAGGGTACAGTCGCTGGTCGCACGCGATCTACCGTTCCTAACCCTGTGGTACCCCGATGCCACTTACGCGGTGCGACCTTCGGTTTACGATGGCTGGAAGTTCCAGCGCGGACAGGGCATTCTGAATAAGTTCTCCTTTCTACCTTGATGCTGCTACGTAGCCTGCCCTACCTCCTGGTACTCGTGCTGGCTCTGGGAATTAACTTTTTCCTACCCAGGGCCATGCCTGGTTCTCCTTTGCTTTACATTTTGGGGGAAGAGGTGGGCCGCTTAAGCCCAGAGGAGCGACAACGGGTATTGGTGCAGTATGGCCTGGAGCGCCCCTTATGGGAGCAGTTTGGGCTGTATCTGGGCCGCCTCGTGCGTGGGGATCTGGGTCAGAGTTTCCAAAGCCGACAGCCGGTTCTGCAAATCATTCTTGAGCGCCTACCCTGGACGCTCTTGCTCTCAGGTACGGCTTTGCTGCTGTCTTCAGGCCTGGGTCTACTGCTCGGCGTGCTTTCGGCCCGATACCGTGGGGGCTTGCTCGACCGCACCAGTTTTGTCAGTGCTGTTCTGCTGGATGCCATGCCTGGCTTCTGGCTAGGTATGCTTCTGATAGCTTTGTTTGCGGTGCACTGGCCTTTATTGCCCGTTTATGGGGCCCATACTGCCTGGGCCAACCTCGAGGGATGGGCCTGGGTGCTGGATATTCTGCGCCACCTGGTGCTACCCGCCCTGACCCTCACCCTCACCAGCCTGGCGGGCCTGTACTTGGTTGTGCGCTACGCCATGATAGACACCCTTCACCAGGACTATGTCCGCACGGCCAGGGCTAAGGGTCTGCCCGAGCGTCAAGTAGTCTTCAAACACGCCTTGCGCAACGCAGCCTTACCGATAGTGACCTTGTTTATGCTCGGTTTGGGAAGTTTAGTTGCTGGCGCAGTGGTGGTTGAAACGGTGTTCTCCTATCCGGGTCTGGGTAGGCTTTTATACGAGGCAGCAAGCGCCCGGGACTTCCCTGTACTGCAGGGATTATTGCTCTTTTTCAGTCTTTCGGTGGTGGTTTTTAATCTGCTGGCCGAGGTCTTGTATACCTGGCTTGACCCCAGGGTGCGGCATGCGGAAGGGTAATCTACCAGGTACCTGGCTGGCGCTGGGGTTTCTTGTTGCTCTGGCCCTTGTGGGGCCATGGTTGGCTCCCTACGACCCCAAAGAAGTGGTCGCCAGGCCATTTCAACCCCCTTCGGCCCAACACTGGCTCGGAACCAACGACCTCGGACAGGACATTTTATCTGAGCTACTTACCGGTGGCCGTATCTCACTCGTGGTAGGTTTTTCGGCAGCGTTTATCGCTCTATTACTGGGTCTGACGATAGGTTTGGTGGCTGGCTACAGTACAGGATGGCTGGGTACAGCCCTGATGCGTTTGGCCGATCTGGTGCTGGTAATACCGTTTTTGCCCCTGGCCATTGTGATTGCAGCCTATCTGGGCCCGAGCCTGTGGAATCTGGTGCTTTTGATCGGCCTGGTTTCCTGGGCCCGGCCTGCCAGGGTGATTCGTTCGGTGGTGCTTGCCGTGCGGGGCATGACCTATGTGGAGGCTACTGTGGCGCTGGGGGCGAGTAGCCTGCATATAGCACGATTTCATTTGCTGCCCGCCGTTTTTCCGGTGGCTTTTGCGCAGCTTATTGCCCTGGCTTCCAGTGCAATTTTACTGGAGTCCTCCTTGAGTTTCTTAGGATTGGGCGACCCCACCCAAAAAAGCTGGGGCAGTATTCTTTTTTACGCTCAGGTACGGGGTTCTTTCCTGAACGGTGCCTGGCCCTGGTGGGCCTTGCCCCCGGGTTTACTGATTACCTCGAGCGTACTGGCTTTAGCTGCGCTAGGAAGGGGCCTCGAGCGTGGATCGCCCAGGATATCACCCTAGCAGCATGCACCCCACACACTTTGATTCTGTGCCTTCGTACAACCTCCAGCCCCAATCACCTTCACTCGATGTGCTGAGCTTCGCCCCCGCAGTAGCCAGGCGGCCGCCAGGGTGTTGAGCCGAGCCGCCTGCACAAACAGCCCAAGCAAGCCCCACAAATAGTTGATGCGGTAGGGTTAGGCAATATAGTTTCTGCCATCGGCCTCGCACACCACCGCCTGCTGCCCCTACCGAAAGACCGCCGACTCAGTGGGAAACTCCGCTTCCTCGAGCTTCTCACCAGCCCGCATGGTTGTGCTCTTTTACCAAATCCACATGAACCCCTCGCCTTCTCCCCTGGGCGGGAGAAGGTGGCGACACCCCGATTATGCTATTTACAAACAGTGAAGGGAACGCAATTGACTGCTCCTGGGGTTCGCCCAGGTTACGGCTTATACCAGATTCGGTTAGTTCGTCACTGTTCAGTGACGAACTAACCCGACTGAAAGGAGTGCTCTGGGATTCAAAAAGATAGCCTCTGGATTTTTTGGTTTGAATGACTATCTTTTTGAATCCGGTATTAGTATGTGCTTGCATCAGAATCGCGTAAGCGACTCGCCTAGGATGAGGGGGCTAAAGACGACGCTCAAGGCTAACTGTACAGGTAAAGTTGGTATCGGTTCATGCTTCGTGTTTAGGCCACTTCCATGCATAACGCATAATTAGCAAAAGAAGAACCACTTCTACAGCTGCAGCAAAATACATGTGTACCCAGGCTTCACCAGCCAAATTGAACAACATGTAAGGAATATATACCGCAGCCACAATGATGTTGGTCCAACGATTTACTCTAGCTGGCAAGGCAGCCGAAAGGAAAATCATAAGGGCAGGAATTGCCACAAAAATCATTGCCATAAGCAGAAAGACTTGTGTAATGTCAAACATAAACACTTTTCCTGCGAGCATTTCTTCTATGGAGCCCGGCATGTATAAGTGGAAATAATCTACATAGATGTAAAAAAACATAAAACTCGCCCACAATGCCGCAAGCTTCAGCTTCATATTGACCTTGATGTCTTCCAACGCCCTTTGTGGTAGTTCCATACGCGTACTCCTTACAAACGATATGAATGAGTTTCGCAGCTTACGACCATGCATCCGGCTTGATGCGCTGAGGTTCCTTGGTATTTTTTTTGGGGCAAATCCGCAAAGCTCATGAGCGCGTTGCGTGGGGTTCGTGTTGCACCGTGAGCACCACACTTCCCCGTTTGCGCCCGGTTTCCACATAACTGTGGGCTTCGGCAATCTGCTCGAGCGAATAGCGGCGGTCAATTACCGGCCTCAGGCGGCCTTCTTGCGCCAGCTTTGCCAGTAAGCGCACATCCTCGGCCCGTTCGCTGCCCGGCCCGGCCACAATCTTTCGGCCCCCCACCAGCGACTCCCAGGGAGCCGCGAGCATCTGCGCCAGGGTCGCCAGCACCAGCAGCAAGCGCCCACCCTTGCGTAGCACCGGCTTACTCCTGACAAAAGGAGCTGTGCCCACCGTATCCAGAATCACGTCATAGGTCTGCCCCAGTCGGGTAAAGTCTTGCCGGGTATAGTCCACCACCCGGCAGGCCCCCAGTTCAAGTACCAGTTCAGCATTTCTACCGCTACACACAGCTGTTACATCTGCCCCCAGGTCTCGAGCAAGCTGCACCGCGGCCACCCCTACCGCCCCAGAGGCCCCGTTGACCAGCAGACGGTCGCCTGCTTTGAGCCCGCCCCGCCGAAAAAAGTCCAGAGCGGTGGTTCCGCCAAAGGGCAGGGCTGCAGCCTCTTCATAACTCAGGTTAGGCGGAATGTGCGCCAGTGGGCCATCCTCTGCGGCACACTTGTACTGGGCGTAGGCCCCCATGCTAGCTCCGCTCATCCCAAACACGCGGTCGCCTACCTTAAAACCCGTCACTTTTGACCCTATGGCTTCTACCTCTCCGGCGAACTCGCTGCCCAGCACCGTTTGACGAGGCCGCCACATCCCCATGGCCAGGCGGACAATCAGCCCGAACCCGGCAGGTACATTCAAGCTGCGCAGACGGCAATCAGCCGAAGTGACAGTGGTGACAAAAATCTTGACCAACACCTCGGTGTCTTTCGGGGTGGGCCTTGGCACTTCGGCCATGTGGAGCACTCCAGGCGGGCCATACTCAGTGCGTATAGCGGCTTTCATGGTGCGTACACTGGCATTGGATTGCGGTTTGGCGGTTGTGTCCATATTTCAGCTTTCCTAACTAGCCTTACATTGTAAGGTTATTTTACAGACTAGCCTTACAGTGTAAGATTGTCAATAGAGCGTCGCGTTATGACCCCGAAATCCGCCAAATCATCCGGGCTAAAAACCGAGCCTAAAGCCAAACTGAGCCGCGAACGGGTTTTACAAAAAGCCCTGGAAATAGCCGACCAGGAGGGTATACAGGCTCTCACCATGCGCCGCCTGGCGCTGGAGCTTGAGGTGGAGGCCATGTCGCTTTACTACCACTTCGCCAACAAGGATCGGCTTCTGGACGGCATGATTGACCGGGTGTTTGCCGAGATTGAGCTACCCCCAGCGGGCGAATGGAGGAGCAGGATTCGGACCAGGGCGCACTCCGCTAGGGCCGCTCTGGTGCGCCACCGCTGGGCCCTGGGGCTGATGGAATCGCGCACCTCGCCTGGCCCGGCAACCCTACGCCACCACAATGCGGTACTCGAGTGCTTCCGCAAAAATGGCTTCTCGGTGGCAGCCGCCGCCCATGCCTACTCGCTATTGGATAGCTATGTGTATGGCTTTGTTTTGCAGCAGCTCAACCTGCCCTTCAATACCTTCGAGGAGGCAGGCCCCGCCGCCGAAAGCATTATGGCCGAGGTAGCTGCGGGGGAATATCCGTACCTGGTCGAGATGGCTAGCGAACATGTATTCAAACCAGGCTACGATTACGCTGAAGAGTTTGGAATTGGACTCGAGATTGTGCTGGATGGACTAGAGCGCCTCCGCAAGACAACCTGAGCCAATGGAAGCTATGCTGATACGCTTTACACCCTGCCCCGGAAGCCTTCACGCAGCAAGTGTTTGCCGTTAGGCTAAAGCCGATGAATTGGCTTGAGAACGTTCGTATTGTGCTGGTAGGCAGCCAAGAACCCATGAACGTGGGGGCCGCCGCACGCGCTATGCAAAACTTTGGTATCTCGGACTTGTGGCTGGTAGCCCCCGAACCCCGGGTGCTGGAGGATCTGGCCCTGCGCCCCGGGGGCTCCATGGCCTACCGTCTGGCGGTACACGCCGAAGAGATTCTAGACAACCTCGAGGTAGTACAAGCCCTCCCCGAGGCCGTAGCCGATGCACGGCTGGTGGTGGGCACCACCGTGCGGGAACGGGAAATTTACACCGGGCCGGTAGTGGGGCCCAGGCCGATGGCCCAGCGGGTAGCTGAGGTCGCACCGCAGGGCAGGGTAGCGGTGGTTTTCGGGCGCGAGACCTCGGGCCTGACCACCGAGGAGATCGACCTATCCCAGCTAATTGTACGCATTCCAACTGCACCCAAGCAGCCCAGCCTCAACCTGGCCCAGGCGGTGTTGTTGCTTTGCTATGAGATTTTCGGCGCCGCTTCGGCTCCGCCCGCCCCCGACCGCCCCCCGCTAGCCGAGCAGGCTGCCCTGCAGCAGCTCTTCGACGACCTGCGCGAGTACATCCTGCGCATCGGCTTTACCGACGAGAACCGCCTGCCCTATGCCGTCCGGCGCTTTCGCCGACTGCTGCATAAGGCCAGCCTGACCCCGGGCGAGGTACAGTTTTTGCGGGGATTTTTACATCAAAGCCGTTGGTATGCCCAGCACGGACGGCGAAAGACTGACCCGGAAGGGTAAGTGGGTTCGGTTCTATAATCTCTTTGCATGGAGCCCATCCCCAGCCTTTATCGTCTAATCAGGCTCTACCGGCTGATTCTGCCGCTGGTCATTGTGCTGGTGGTGGTGCTTTTTGAGCTTTCCCTCGAGCCCTATCAGGGCCAGCCGGTGGCCTTCTGGCTGCGGTTGGGCTTTTATGGCCTGGTAGGGCCCCTGGTCACCTGGATGACCCTGGAGTGGATTGCCCAGCAGGTACAAGACCGAGAACGCGCTCAGCGTGCTCTGGAAGCGGCCAACCGGCGGCTCGAGGCCATCGGCAACATCCTCAAGCGGGCCTCGGCAGCCGACAACCTCGAGCAAGCCCTGACCACAGTGGTACAGGAGGTAGCGCAAGCGCTGGGAATGGAGGCCGCGCTGACCCTCGAGGGGGTTCGGGCAACCTCACCCGGCTTCAAGGGCCAAGCCGTGCCGCATTACGAACTGCCCTTGCCGGGCATGCAAGGCAAGCTCGAGGTGGCCCCGCCCCGCCCGCTCTCGGGCGAGGAGAAGAGTTTTTTGGAAGTGCTGGCAGCCGAAATTGCCGGGGCACTGGACACCGTTCGTGCCCGCAGCCGCGACCTGCTCACCCTTTACGAAGTAGACCAGGCCCTGCGCGCCGAAGCCAACCTAGAGCGCTTGTTGCAGCGCCTGATGGAGCGCATCCTGGCCTGGGCCGGGGCCAGCGGGGGTGGGGTGTTGTTGCTGGATGAGGAGAATTTCTTGCAGCCGCAGGTGTTGCGAGACCTCGAGCTTCCCCCCTACGCCTTTGTACCCGAGCACCAGTGGAAGGAAGCCCTGGAAGCCCCGGTGTTTGTGCGGGACAACCTGCTGGCGGTGCCGCTACACCAACAGACCGCCATTGGCCTGCTGCTCGTTCAGGGTGAGGCCGACAACCTGCGCCAGAGACTACCCTTTTTGCGCTTTCTGGCCGCCCAGGTTGCGCTGGCGGTCCGCAATGCCCAGGCCTATCTGCGGGCCGAGGAACTGGCCCTCACCGAGGAGCGCAATCGCATTGCCCGCGAAATCCACGACGGCATCGCCCAGGCATTGGCCTTTATGGCCCTCAAACTCGACCTGGCCGAACGGCTATTACAAACCGACTTACAGCGTGCCGTCGAAGAACTCCAGCAGGTCAAGGAGGCCCTGCGGGGCCAGATACGGGAGGTACGGCGCAGCATATTTGCCCTGCGGCCCATTGATCTGGAGCGCTATGGCTTTCTGGAGTCGGTGCGGCGCTATGCCAGTGCTTTTGCCGAGCAGGCGGGCTTCCGGGTGCGCCTGATCCTACCGGAAAAAATCGAGCTCTCGCAGGCTTCCGAGTTGGTATTTTTCCGGGTCTTGCAAGAGGCGCTGACTAATGCTGCCAAGCACGGCAGGCCTGGCCTGGTGCAGGTCAAGATCACGCCGCTGGGTGAGCGGGGCGGTGTGCTGGAGATCAGCGACAACGGCAAGGGATTCAAAGTCTCAGACTCGGCAAGCGGCATGGGTGGCTTTGGTCTGACCCAGATGCGCGAACGGGTCGAGGCCCGGGGCGGACGCTTTACAGTCGAGTCGGTAGAGCACCAGGGCACCACTGTACGCGCCGAACTGCCCTTTTGACGCTTGAAGGCATACCAGCACCCAGAAGCTGTCGCTAGGGCGCACAGCGAAGGGCTCGGCTGCGGCCCTGCGGCGGTACCACCACCTGGTACTCAGCCTGCAAATCCACCACCCGGCCCGAAAGTTTGATCAGGATCAGCGTTTCCCGGTCGCGCGCCTTTTCCCAGTTGGGCAGGCTGCTGGCATAACTGGCCGATTCGCCCGGCAGCAACAGGCGAATACGACCGTTTTGTACGGCCCCCACGTGAAAAGCTGCCGGCTTAGCGAAGTCGGGGATTTTGTCGTAGGGTGCCTTAAGGTTGGCCTCGGCCCAGACCCGGCTGGCCGCCGCATAGACGGTTCCGGCGGGGTCGCTCACCCGCAACTCGTGCAGGCAGCGCCGGGCCTTGGGGTCTTCATCAAGGAGTTTGGCCAGGTAGGGGGGCGCATCGCTCCGGTCAATCAAGGCCTTGCGGGCCAGATACATGTAGCCCAGGTAGGGATTGACCGGATTGCGGGCAGTGCCCAGCTTGAAAACCGTGGGCCCAATGGTAATCACAGGGTTGGCCCAGCCCTCTACCCGAACCGGGGTACGGATGCCCAGATCCACCTGGGCCAGATTAATGAACAGGTCGTCAAAAACAGCATAGGCGATTTCGTTCTGGCTGACCATCCGCAGGTACAGGCCGTTGGCGGTCTGGGGGAATCTGACCTCGAGCAGGTAGCGCCCCAGGATACCGGTCTCGTTGAAACGCACCCCTTTGGGCTCCAAAAGGCTGCGCAGCTCACTCACCCGCAACAGCGCGGGTTGCTGCACCCCTCCCACCGCCCAGGGTACAGAGCCCACACCATCCTGAGCGAGGGCCCAGGCCAGCCCCATCGCTCCCACCCAGGCTATACTTTTCTTCATCCCTTACCCCCTGTAGTCAAGTCAACCCTGGTAACTTCAGTACCTACGGTTCTATAGTCAGAAACCTTGCTATTGCCTCACTTCCCCATTCAACCCGGTCATGTCAAGTTTGTGAGCCCTCAGCAGCGCAAAATGGCCTTGAATAGGCTGTGCGCTGGATTCCACAACCCCCCTAAACTTCTATGGGTTTACCCCACTCAGCCAAAAAAGCCTCTTTGCCACGCTCACGCAGAGCCTGACCCAGGCTTTGCAGTTTGTCCACCTCGCCGTGTACCAGCGCCACCCGCTTCTCACTGTCCAGCCAGTCGAGCAGTTCATCGCGGCCCGCATGGCCCGAAAAACCCCCCAGGGTATGGGTTTTGGCCCGTACCCTAACGGTTTCGCCGAACATCCGCACTGTCTCGGCGCCATGGATAAGTAGCTCGCCCAGGCCCCCCCTGGGCTGGTAACCGGTGATGATGACCGCATTTTTTGCCTCGGGCAGGCCGTGGCGCAGGTGGTGCAGGATGCGCCCACCGGAAAGCATCCCGTTGCCGGCAATTATGATCAGGGGCCCTTTCATCAAGTTGAGGGCTTTGGACTCTTCCACGCTTTGGGTGTAGTCGAGGCGCCTGGGACGAAAGGGATCAAGCCCATGCGAATAGATGTGCTGCACTTCAGTGCTAAAGAAGTCCCGCACTTTTGGGTAAATCTCGCTGATTTTGGAGGCCATGGGCGAGTCCACAAACACCGGAACCACAGGAATGGCCTCCCGCTGCTCGAGCTCGCGGATATAAAACAGAATCTCCTGGGTGCGCTCGAGGGCAAACGACGGAATGAACACCTTGCCCTCCTGGCTCAGCACCCCGTTTAGAATGTCGGCGAACTCTTCCAGGGTGGCAGCAAAGGGGCGGTGGGAGCGGTCGCCATAAGTTCCTTCGCAGACCATCAGGTCTACCTGGGCGGGGTAATCGGGGTCGGTGAGCACATCCTTGCGCCGGTGTCCCAGGTCACCGCTGAAAATCAGGGTCTTGTCATCGGCTTCAAGCTGAATAAAGGCACTACCCGGCAGGTGGCCCGCATCGCGCAAACGGTAACGGAATGGCCCCAGGCTCTGAGTCTGGTAATAGGTGACCTCTTCCAGGCGGCCATAGAGCTCGGCCAGGTCTTTTTCGTCCCAGGACAAGGGGGGCACCTCACGTCCTTTGCGCGCCAGGCGCTCGCGCTCTTCCTGCATCAGCTTGAGCGAATCTTGCAATATTACCGGCAAAATCAGCCGGGTGGGCTCGGTCACATACACCCGGCCCCTGTAGCTCCGACGCACCAGCAAGGGCAAGCGTCCAATATGGTCGTTGTGAGCGTGCGAAATTAGCACTGCATCTATGCGCTGGGGGTCAAAACCAAAAGGCTCCTCGTTGCGCTCTTCGTCCGCCCCCTGGTAGGCCCCACAATCGAGCAACAATCTGAAATCCCGGTGTTCAACCAAATGACAGCTACCGGTCACGGTCTGGGCCGCCCCAAAAGGAGTAATTTGCATGCCCGTACTGTACCAGACCTCCAGATGCTGGAACGCGGATCCCAAGGTGTCAGGCTTTGGCTTGCTTACGGCCTTTGTTCGGCTTGACAGCCCCTCGCGCGTGGTGTAACCTTACGACTTGGACGAGGTTCAACCCCTCTGTCCAAAGCAACCATCGGAAGAACAGCAAGCCGGGCCACCCTAGCTCAACTGGTAGAGCACCCGACTTGTAATCGGAAGGTTGTCGGTTCAATTCCGATGGGTGGCTCCACAAGGGTAGGTGGCCGAGTGGTTAAAGGCGACAGACTGTAAATCTGTTCTCTTCGGAGTACGGCGGTTCGAATCCGCCCCTGCCCACCAATGCGCCTTAAAGGCGCGTCCAATGCGGGAATAGCTCAGTCGGTAGAGCATCTGCTTCCCAAGCAGAGGGTCGCGAGTTCGAGTCTCGTTTCCCGCTCCAGAAGCGCTATGTGCGCGAACACCTCAGGTGCTCGGGTAGCTCAGCTGGTAGAGCACACCCTTGGTAAGGGTGAGGTCGTCGGTTCAAGCCCGATCCCGAGCTCCAAACCCACACCGCCCGTCCACCGCTGCGGGCGGTGTGTTCCTGAAAAGGAAATACCTTAGCGGAAGCCAAAGGAGGCAACACAAATGGCGAAAGGCGTATTTGAGCGCACCAAACCCCACGTAAACGTGGGGACCATCGGACACGTAGACCACGGGAAGACCACCTTGACGGCGGCGATTACCTTTGTAGCGGCGGCGGCCAACCCCAACGTGGAGGTGCAGGCCTACGATCAGATCGACAAGGCGCCCGAAGAGAAGGCCCGCGGGATTACCATCAATACTGCCCACGTGGAGTACGAGACCCAGGCCCGGCACTACTCCCACGTGGACTGCCCCGGCCACGCCGACTATGTGAAGAACATGATCACCGGGGCGGCCCAGATGGACGGGGCCATTCTGGTGGTGAGCGGTACCGATGGCCCCATGCCCCAGACCCGCGAGCACATTCTGCTTTCGCGCCAGGTGGGGGTGCCCTACATCATCGTCTTCCTGAATAAGGTGGACATGGTGGATGACCCCGAACTGCTGGATCTGGTGGAGATGGAGATCCGCGACCTGCTGAACCAGTACGAGTTCCCCGGGGACGATACCCCCATCATCCGGGGCTCGGGGCTCAAGGCGCTGGAGCACATGATGGCCAACCCCAAGACCCAGCGGGGGGAGAACGAGTGGGTGGATAAGATCTGGGAACTGCTGGACGCCATTGACTCCTACATCCCCACCCCCCAGCGCGATGTGGACAAGCCCTTCCTGATGCCGGTGGAGGATGTGTTCACCATCACCGGACGCGGTACCGTGGCCACGGGCCGGGTGGAGCGCGGCAAGATCAAGACCGGGGAGGAAGTGGAGATCGTGGGTCTGCGCGAGACCCAGAAGACGGTGGTGACCGGGGTGGAGATGCACCGCAAGACCCTCAACGAAGGCATTGCTGGCGATAACGTGGGCCTGTTGTTGCGCGGGGTGGGACGGGAAGACATCGAGCGGGGGCAGGTGCTGGCCAAGCCGGGCAGCGTGACCCCGCACACCAAGTTCGAGGCCTCGGTGTACATCCTGAAGAAGGAAGAGGGGGGCCGGCACACCGGATTCTTCACCAACTACCGTCCGCAGTTCTACTTCCGTACCACCGATGTGACCGGGGTGGTGGAGCTGCCCGCCGGGGTGGAGATGGTGATGCCGGGGGACAACATCACCTTCACGGTGGAGCTGATCAAGCCCATCGCCATGGAAGAAGGTCTGCGCTTCGCCATCCGCGAAGGCGGTCGCACCGTGGGCGCTGGTGTGGTGGCGAAGATTATCGAGTAACGTGGTAAAATATAAGCTTGCTGGCCCGGTCAGGCTCTAAGTCTGACTGGGCCGAAGGCTGAAAGAGGAATGACATGGCAAGCGATGTACGAATCAAGCTGCTCTTGGAGTGCACCGAGTGCAAACGCCGCAATTATGCGACTGAGAAAAACCGTCGCAACACTACGGCCAAGCTCGAGCTCAAGAAGTTTTGCCCCTGGTGCAACAAGCACCTGCCCCACAAGGAAGTAAAGGTCTAAGGCGGATTGTATGGCCCAAGAGCAAAACGCCGCCCCAAAGCGCCCCCTCGGTGCTCGGATTGTCAACTACTTCCGCGAGGCCCGCGCCGAGCTTTCCCGTGTCACCTGGTCTACCCGCCAGGAAATCATCGAATCCACCCAGGTTATCCTGGTCTTTGCAGTGGTGGCCATGGTAGTTCTGGGGCTGATCGACACCATCTTCCGCTTCATCACGGTGCGCCTGCCCTGATGTCCTGGTGTGAACTATGAGCATTGAATGGTACGCCGTCCACACCTATGTAGGCTACGAGGACAAGGTCAAGCAGAACCTCGAGCAACGGGTGAAGGCCCTCGGTATGCAGGACAAGATCTTCCAGGTCTTGATTCCTACCGAGGAGGTCGTGGAGCACCGCGAGGGGGGCAAAAAAGACGTGGTGCGCCGCAAACTCTACCCGGGCTACATCTATGTGCTGGTGGATTTGGGCGATACGCCAGGCGAGGTCAACGAAGCCTGGGAAGTGGTACGCAATACCCCTGGCGTGACCGGTTTCGTGGGCACTGCGACCCACCCCGTGCCCCTGACCCCAGACGAGGTACAGCACTTGCTGGAGATCGCTGGTCTGGCTGGCAAGAAAGAAGCCCCCAAGCCCCAGGTCACCTTCAAGGAAGGTGACGTGGTACGGGTGGCCTCCGGTCCCTTCGCCGACTTTACCGGCGTGGTGGGCGAGGTCAACCTCGAGCGCCAGAAGGTCAAGGTGCTGGTATCTATTTTCGGGCGCGAAACCCCAGTGGAGCTGGAGTTCTCGCAGGTGGTTCGCGCATAGCGCGAGCGCCAATAGCCAATGGCCGATTGCTGATAGCGAAACCCCGTAGCCTCTGGTTATTTGCTATCAGCTATGAGCAAGCGCGAAAGCGCCAAGGCGATAAGACCACGAAGTTCGTGGGAGCCGACCCCCGCAGGTAGCGGGAAATCATAAAAGGAGGAAGTACTAATGAAAAAAATAGCTGCTATGGTCAAACTGCAGCTTCCGGCGGGCAAGGCCACGCCTGCGCCGCCGGTAGGCCCGGCCCTGGGGCAACACGGGGCCAACATCATGGAGTTCGTGAAGCAGTTCAACGCTGCCAGCGCCAGCATGGGCGACGCCATTGTGCCCGTAGAGATCACCATCTTCTCCGACCGCTCCTTCACCTTCATCACCAAGACCCCCCCGGCCTCCTACCTGATTCGCAAGGCCGCCGGGATCGAAAAGGGTTCGGGCAAGACCGGGCGTGAAAAGGTGGGCCAGCTCACCTGGGAGCAGTGCCTCCAGATTGCCAAGCAAAAAATGGCTGATATGAACGCCAACGATGTGGAAGCCGCCGCTCGCCAGATTGCCGGTTCGGCCCGCGCGATGGGTGTAGAAGTGACGGGGGTGCCCCATGCCTAAGCACGGAAAGCGGTATCGTGCCCTGTTGGAAAAGGTAGACCTGAACAAGGTTTATTCGGTTGAAGAGGCTGCCGCCCTGATTCCCCAGATCAAGAGCGCCAAGTTCGACGAAACCGTTGAAGTACACGTCAAGCTGGGGATTGATGCCAAGAAGTCTGACCAAAACGTACGCTCTACCGTAGCCCTGCCCCACGGGACGGGCCGTAGTGTGCGGGTACTGGCCATTGCCAAGGGCGACAAGATTGCCGAGGCCCGTGACGCTGGGGCCGATATTGCTGCAGGCGAAGAAATCATTCAGGAAATCCTGGATGGTCGTTCCGACTTCGACGCGGTGGTCGCCACCCCTGACGTGATGGGAGCCGTGGGTTCCAAGCTCGGCCGTATCCTGGGCCCCAAGGGCATGTTGCCCAACCCCAAAGCCGGTACGGTGGGCTTCAACATAGGCGACATGGTGCGGGAGATCAAGGCAGGCCGGATCGAGTTCCGCAACGACAAGACCGGCGTGGTACACGGCCCCGTGGGCAAGGCCAGCTTCGCCCCTGAGAAAATCGCCGAGAACGTGCGGGCCTTCATCAAGGCCGTGGAGAGCGCTAAACCCGACAGTGCCAAGGGCACCTACCTGCGCTCGGTCTACCTCTCCACCACCATGGGGCCCAGCATCAAGATAAGCACCGGTGCTGCCCAGCAGTCTTAAGATTCTCCAGCCACGAAGGCTCCCTATCAGGGGGCCTTTTTGTGTGGAAGGCTGCCTTGAGTCGGCCCAATTCTCAACCGGGACTTTTTATCTCATCCCGTCCGATTTATAGTTGAGGGCGAAGTTCGATCTTTTTCCGATCCAATCGGTTTTAGGTCATGAAGTATACCGACCCCAACAACCCCTGCCACTTAAAGACCCCATGACCCCCGTCCGTGTACTAACCTTGAGCCTCGTGGTAGCGGGGGTGGTGTTTGGCCTGAAGTGGCTGGCCTATGCACTTACTGGTTCGGTAGCCCTTTATTCCGACGCGCTCGAGTCTGTGGTCAATATTGTGGCAGCAGGAGCCGCTCTGATTGCGGTGCTGGTTTCGCGCCGCCCCGCCGACAACAATCATCCCTACGGTCACACCAAGGCCGAATACTTTTCGGCAGTGCTGGAGGGGGTTTTGATTGTGCTGGCCGCCCTGGCTATTGTGTGGGAAGCCTGGCCCAAACTAATCACACCGGAACCCATCACCGAGCTGGGCACGGGGATGTTGGTTTCGCTGGGGGCTTCAGGGCTCAATGCCCTCCTGGGCTGGTTTTTGATCCGAAGTGGGCGCAAAGCGCGTTCGCCCGCCGTGGTGGCCGATGGGCAGCACATTCTGACCGATGTCTGGACTTCGGTGGGGGTACTTGCGGGAATTGGGCTGGCCTGGCTAAGCGGCTGGTGGGTGCTCGACCCGTTGCTGGCCATTGCGGTAGCCGTCAATATCTTGTGGGTGGGTTGGCGCCTGGTGCGAGATTCTGTGGGCGGTCTGATGGACGAATCCGTTCCCGAGCATGAGTTGACCGATATACGCAATGCCCTCAACTATGCCCTGGGGGGCCTGGCTTCCGAAGGCAAAGTACTGGAAATCCACGACCTTCGAACCCGCCGGGCAGGGCCACGCACCTTTGTGGAGTTTCATTTAGTGGTGCCAGGGAGCACCTCGGTGGAGCAAGCCCATCAGATTTGCGACCGGCTCGAGAATGCCCTGAAAGCGCAGATAGACGGCGTTCATACCACCATACACGTAGAACCCGACCACAAGGCCAAGCATTCAACCTTCAGAATCGGTTAGGAAACTGTTCGTACTGCCACGGGGAATATCTGTTTGTCCTGTGTGTAAAGTGTTGACCTGGAGTGCTTCTCACCATTAATTGCAGCGTCGTATAGACCCCCATACACTGCCTACTCTCCCCTAGCAGGGGAGGGTAAGGGTGGGGTTGCCATAGAAGGGCAAATCCCCAGGTATAGCCATCTCTACGACGCTGTATTACTTTATACACCTGCCCCACTGGTGTCTCTTCCATGACTGCAGACTGTTCATTGCATGTGGGGCGCGGGCCGACAAAGCAATTCAGGCAGTCACCAACCCCTCAAGCGGGCAGGATGATCTGGATAGCTTCCCCTTCAGCTTGACTTCATGGTCACCAGGACAGCTCAACTGAAGTATTTTGCTAGGGCCAGCCGCCGATGTTTCGGGGAGCCCAGTGGTGTTGCAGAAAGCTCTATGGCGCAGTACCCACAATGGCTTTTCGGGGCACACTGACCAGGCGCCTACTCCCCAAGTCCTTTTTTGCCCAGCCCCCGCCGGGAGGATTTGGGTTGCTTGATCTTGCTGTCATTCAGCCCAAATCCCAGGGTTCCAAACACATGGCCGGTAGTCGGCTCAATCAGATTGCGGTGGTCGCGGTAGAGGCGCGGGGTTTTCCACAGATAAAACAAAGCTTTCCAGTGGGGCAGTTCGTTGTAACGCTCGGGCCAGAGCTCTTTGATTTTTTGTGCCACCACGTGGGCATATTTGGGAGAAAGCGCCGGAAACACGTGGTGTTCGATATGGTAGCCAAAGCCCAGGGTGAGCCACTCGAGCCACCGCGGGTTGCGCACAGTCAGGCTGTTCATCAGCGGATCGTTGGTCTCGGTAATGGGGTTGAGCAGGTGGTTGGTGGCGATGAAGCTCATGGCAATGAAGTTGGCCAGCAGCCAGGGAATCACAAACACAAACAAGAAGTTGAGGGGCCCCACCATGAAGAGCACCAGGAGCCAGACCAGCACCGGTAATATCGCCTGAAATACTACAATGGGGCGCTCGGCAGGCTTGAAGTCGGGCAAAAAACGCCGGAACATCATGTGGGCGTGCAAGGTAAACCAGAACGTAAAGGAGAAAAACAGGAAGAAGCTACGCAATGCAGGCACCTGACGGAACATCCACTTTACGAAGGGCTTCTGGATCGCCGACTCCAGGGCCCCCATAGCGTCGGGGTCGTCTTCGGGGTGTTGGGTGTGGCCGTGGTGTTCGACGTTGTGCCACTTGCGCCATAGTCTGGCGCCCACCATCAGCGGCAAAAAGGCGATGGTTCCTGTAACTGAGCGCACCACAGGGTTCTTGGTCACGGCACCATGCAAGATTTCGTGGGCCAGAAAGCCCAACCCGATAAACGAGTATCCGATGCCAAGGGACAACAGTAGTTTGAGCAAGACATAGGGGGTTGCCACAATGCCCCATGTGCACAAACCAAACAGGGCCAGAAATACCGGCAGATAGGCCAGCCGAGCCGGAACTGGCTCAAAAAAGTGACGGGGCAGTCGGGCTTTTAGGGCCTTGGTGTACTCTCGTAGATGCTGTTCTTCAGTCATAGGTGCTCCTTGCTGATTACGCTTGAATGGGGGCAGTATACGATAAATCAATCCTCGAGCTTCAAATAATCCGTTTGGACTAAATACAAAAAAGCCCCCCTAAAACCGGGGAGCTTTGGCTTGCGGTATGGTTACGCCACTTTCACATTCTTGGCTTGGGGGCCCTTGCCATTCTTACCGGGTTCGATCTCGAACTCTACGCGATCTCCTTCGTTAAGGCTCTTGAAGCCCTGGCCCTGGATGGCGGTGAAGTGCACAAACACATCGGGACCACCTTCCTGGGCAATGAAACCGTAACCTTTTTCCGCGTTGAACCACTTAACAGTACCTTTGTTCATTTACTACTCCTAATGTCCTACTGAAACCTGCTGGTTTTAGGGGGACAATGAAGAGTAGCACAGCCTACAGGCAAAGTCAACTGGAGGCCGGGTTCTATCGCTGCCATATCTGAACCAGGAGAACCGTGTATCTAGCGCTATATTTCGTCCAGGTAGGGCTTGATGATTTCTTTTCAATGGTTATCGCTCGAGCAGGTTCCCTGGGATGCCCTCGAGGCTTTTCCAGACCGGGTCATCTTTCAGACCCGGCCCTGGCTCGAGTTCCTCCGCCATACCCAGGGCGCCTAGCCAGTGGTGGCAGTCATCCAGGAAGACGGCCAGACCGCAGGCTACTTCACCGGGGCTCTCCTCTACAAATATGGGAAGATCCTTCAAGGGCTGGGCTGCCTCCTACAGTGGGGCAATATGAGCCGCAGTTGCCGAGCTTCGATCCGCACGGAAAAAATGGCCTGGTCTTTTCTCCCACCCAGAGGAGAACGCGAGAGGAGCAATGTAGGTTTGGTACGAGGCTGGTGCCTTTTGGCTTCCTGTGCCTTCACTCGAGTTCTTCAACTAGCTCTACCGTCTGATTATCCTGGCGGTAGGTGAAACGCATCTTTAGCCTGTTGCCCTGCAATATCTGGGGCAGCCAGTAGGGGACATCGGCCCACATCTGCTTCAGGGGGAGTTCGTCTAGGCCGAACCACTCGGGCCGGATTTGGTCAGATTCCTGGGGCTCGCCCTCCCAGAACTCGAGGCGGAACACGTGTACGGTGCGGTTCCAATCCGGACAAGCTGGAAACAAAAACTCCAGTTGGGCCGCATACCAGAGGTTGTGCGGTTTGGCCAGCAAGCCCGACTCTTCCTGTAGCTCGCGTACAGCAGCCACGGCCAGGGTCTCACCGACCTCGAGCTTTCCACCAAAACCCCCGTACTTGCCTGCCCCAAAACCCGTCTTTTTGAAACCCAACAAGACACGGTGCTGGGGCCGATCCAGCGGCAGCACCAGCACGTTAACCAGCATTACTCCCCCGCAGCATGGCGCTTGCGCAACAAGGCATGAAAGGTTTTCATGGCCCCCAGGGCATTGGGAAAGCCCACAAACAGCGCCGACTGGATGATGGTCTCGCGCACTTCCTGCTCGGTGGCGCCGTTACGCAGGGCTCCTTCCAGGTGGGTGGCGATTTCCTTGGGAGCCCCCAGGGCAATCAGGCTGGTAATGGCCAGCAGTTCGCGGGTCTTCAAGTCCAGGCCGGGGCGGGCCAGCACCTCTTCATAAGCGAAATCGCGGATATAGGTATATAAATCGGGGTCTACCTCGGTAAGGGTCTGCTCGATGGCCTCAAAGTTGTCGCCCCAGATGGCTTTGCGAACGCTCATGTAGACCAGTCTGTGGGCTCGAGGGGTTGGGGTCAAGGGACTTATACCAACTTCAGGTGTGTTGCCAACTTACAGCGATGCACAAGATGGAGGATGGTGAGAAGCATGTGGTGCATTTCTAAGCCTCTACCCCCTATCCCCTACCTCCGATAGTGTGAAGAGCATCCCAGTGCACCGGTAACTTGTTTTACGGCACGTTTTGAGGCACGTTGACTGCCCAAAATTGCAATGTGCGACTCATCGGGAGGGACTATAGTGCATACCGAATTCCTGGTTACCAGACCACTAGCCAGGATGGTATTACGGCCTGTCTTCGCGGCCAGTGGCATACTCCACCACCCAGGCCAGGTCGCCAATTGCATTGGGGTTTTGCTTGTAGGGGTCAAACAGCACCGGTCGAACCCCGGCGGCCAGGGCACCTTTGACGTCGTCCTCCGAGTCGCCGATATGGATGGCCTGATGGGGTTGAATCTCTAGCTTACTCAGCACAATCTGGAAAAAGCGCGGATCGGGCTTGGCTACGCCTTCCAGGGCCGAAACCCCGATATAGTCAAAAAAATCTGCCAGCCCTGTGGCCTGCAAAACCCCCGGCAGTGTCCAGTCCCAGTTGGATACCACCCCCAGCTTGAACCCCTTGTTACGCAAGGCTACCAGCACCTCTTTGGCTCCAGGTGTAAGGGGCCACACATGCGGGCTTTGCCAGTTTTCCTTCAGATAATCGGCTACCTCATCGGCATAAGCCCCCAGTCCGATGCCGTTCATAACTTCCCGGTGAAAGGCCCGCCAAAATGAGAGGGCCGCAGCCTCGTCGGTAGCGCTCATGTGATGGTCTGAATAGTGAGTATAGGCATCCTGCATGGCCTGGGGGAGCCGCTTCAGGTCGGCCTGCTGAGCAATGCCCTTAGCTTGCAAAATGGGCAAAAGCCAGTACCTGGGGTGCCCCAGGATGAGTGTGTCACCGACATCGAACAACACTGCACGAATCATGAGTTCATACTAAACCGGCATTGTGAAAAGATCGGTAGCTTGCGGCATCAAGTGACCCGTTATGGCTAACGACTTTACACTGCAAGCGTGGTTGCTCCGACCTTTGAGGCGTGATAGTCTCTTGACGTTGTTCACCAGATTGTCCTGCGAGGCAATGACGGACAACAAGTGATCCCTTGTGATAAAACAAAAAATGTCTTTTGGCAGTGAAGGGGGCTTGGGGCTATGATTGAGCGTTACCAAACCCCCGAGATGCAAGCCCTGTGGAGCGAGGCCCGTAAGTACCAGACTTGGGCCGAGGTGGAAATTCTGACCCTGGAAGCCTGGGAAGGGCTGGGGCAGGTGCCGCCCAAGACCGCCGAGCGCTTGCGCGACGCGCTACGCCAGAAACCGATTGATGCGGCTTTTGCCCGGCGCGTGGATGAAATTGAAGCCGAGACCCGGCACGATATTGTGGCCTTTACCCGCGCCCTGACCGAATGGACCGGCGACGCTGAAGTGGCCCGCTGGCTGCACCTGGGCCTGACCAGCACCGATGTGGTGGACACCGCCCAAAATGTCTTGCTCTCGGAGGCCCTGGGCCTGGTCGAGCAGGAACTGGCTCAGGTGCAGGAGGCCCTGAAGAGTTTGGCCATCCGGTACAAGCACCTGCCTGCGGTCGGGCGCACCCACGGCGTGCATGCCGAGCCCACCAGCTTTGGGTTGCGCTTTTTGGCGTTTTATGCGGCTTTGCTGCGGGATGGTGAACGTCTGCAAAAAGCCCGCGAAGGCATCCGGGTGGCCATGATTTCCGGTTCGGTGGGGAACTATGCCCATGTGGAGCCTGCCGTGGAGGCATGGGTGGCCCAGAAGCTGGGTTTTCAGATCGAGCCGGTTTCCACCCAGGTAGTGCCGCGGGACCGCCATGCCGAACTGATGGGGGCCCTGGCCATTCTGGGAGCCAATATAGAGCGCATCGCGGTGGAGTTACGCCATTTACAGCGCACCGAGGTGCTGGAAGCACAGGAGCCCTTTAGCTACAAGCAGACCGGCTCCTCCTCCATGCCGCACAAGAAAAACCCGGTGGCGCTGGAAAATATCTCGGGGTTGGCGCGGCTCCTGCGCAGCAACCTGCAGGCTGAACTCGAGAACGTGGCTCTCTGGCATGAGCGCGACATCTCGCACAGCTCGGTGGAGCGGGTGATTCTGCCCGACTCCACCACCCTGGCCCACTACATGCTGCGCCGTCTCAAGCGGGTTTTGCAGGGGTTGGTGGTCTACGAGGCGCGCATTGCCCATAACCTGCACCTGACCCGAGGGCTGGTGTACTCCCAGCGGGTACTGGGGTTTTTGATCGAGTCCGGCCTGGATCGAACCACCGCCTACGAGTTAGTTCAGCGCAACGCCCTGGAAAGCTGGGAAAAAGGGCAGGATTTTCGGGAACTGCTCGAGGCCGACCCAGCCTGTCCACTCAAGGGAGAGGCGCTGGCCCAGGCCTTCAACCCCAGCTATTTTTTGCGGCATGTGGATACCATCTACGCCCGTTTTGGGCTGTAGAGGGGTACTATAAAGAAAGATACCCGTTCACACGACCAGGATTCGCCAGGATATAGGGAGCGCCCAGGCAAAAGAGGTTAAGATGGAGAAACTATACGAGGGGAAAGCTAAGGTTATCTATCCGGGCCCCGAGGCGGGGGTGGTGCGGGTCTACTTCAAGGACGACGCCACCGCCTTTAACGGGCAGAAGCGGGCCCAGATTGCTGGCAAGGGGGTGGTCAACAACCAGGTTTCGGCAGCTTTGTTCCGCTACCTGGAAGCGCACGGCATCCCCACCCACTTCATCCGCCAGCTTTCCGAGCGGGAGATGCTGGTGAAGCAGGTGCAGATTGTGCCACTGGAGGTGATTGTGCGCAACCGCACCGCCGGAAGCTTTTCCCGGCGCTACGGGGTGGAGGAAGGCCGGGTCTTGCCCTATCCGCTGGTGGAGTTTTCCTACAAAAACGATGCCCTGGGTGACCCGCTGATCTACGACGACGCCGCGCTGGCCCTGGGCCTGGTGAACGGCAGCGAGCTGGCGCGCATCAAGGAGCTGGCCCTGAAAGTGAATGCCTTGCTAAAAGAGTATTTTGCCCAGCGCAACCTCGAGCTAGTTGACTTCAAGCTGGAGTTTGGCCGGCTCCTGCACTCTGCGGCCCCTACCGACGAGCGCGGGGCTATTGTGCTGGCCGATGAAATCTCGCCCGATACCATGCGCCTGTGGGAGGTGGGCACTGGCGAAAAAATGGACAAAGACCGCTTCCGTCGCGATCTGGGCGGGGTGGAGGAAGCCTACCAAGAGGTGCTGCGGCGGGTACAGGCAGCGCCTTCGGCCTAAAACATGTTATGAAATACCATGTAACCCTTTTGATCGAGCTGAAAGACGGCATCCTGGACCCCCAGGGACGGGCTGTAGAGAGCATTTTGCAGGGGCTCCAATTCAAGGCCCAGAACGTGCGGGTGGGGCGGGTGCTGGAGATGGAAGTGGAGGCTGGCAGCGAGGCGGAAGCCTTTGCCATGGCCCACAACATCGGCAAAGCCCTAGCCAATCCAGTGATGGAAGTGTTTATGGTCGAAGCGGTCAAGGAACTGGCATGAAGGTAGCGGTCATTCAGTTTCCCGGCTCCAACTGCGACCAGGATGCGGTCTGGGCGCTTCGGTTGGTGGGGCTTCAAGCCGGGCTGGTCTGGCACGCCGAAAAGAGCCTCGAGGGCTTCCAGGCCGCCATTCTGCCGGGCGGCTTCTCGTATGGCGACTACCTGCGGGCCGGGGCTTTGGCCAAGTTCTCGCCGGTGATGCAGGAGGTGCGTCGGCTGGCCGAGCAAGGATACCCAGTGGTGGGTATCTGCAATGGCTTCCAGGTGCTCACCGAGGCCGGGCTGCTGCCGGGGGCGCTTTTGGCCAACACCAACCTGCACTTTACCTGCAAGGATGTGTACCTGCGTGTCGAGCGCACCGACCTGCCTTTTACCGCAAGCTACCAGCCAGGGCAGGTGCTCAAGATTCCCATTGCCCACGGCGAGGGGCGCTACTACGCCGACGCCCAGACGCTGGAACGGCTCGAGCAAAACCGGCAGGTGGTGTTCCGGTACGTTCCATCCCCTTCGTCCCCTGCGGAAGAGGGGGATGGTTTCAATCCCAATGGCTCGTTGAATAACATCGCGGGCATCGTCAACGAACAGGGCAACGTGCTAGGGATGATGCCCCACCCCGAGCGAGCCGTGGAAAACCTTTTGGGATCTGCCGACGGCCTGCCCTTCTTTACCAGCCTGAAGCAGGCCCTCGAGGTTGTGGCGTAGGCCAGGCAACAAGTGACATGGAGGTAGCGGTATGACCATCAAAGCAATTACCTTCGACTTCTGGGGCACCCTCTTTACCGAAGGGCCGGAATATGCCGGACACATCAAGAACCTGCGCAACGAAATCCTGCTGGATGCGGCCTCCGAAGCGGGTATTCCCGCCGAACCGGATGCCGTGATGGCCGCATGGCGGCAGGCCGCCCTCGACTTCGACGCCGCCTGGATGGCCGAGCAGGTCATGACCCCCTTCGACCGGGTGGCCCGTATTTTTGGCTACTTGGGTCTGCCCTACGACGAAGGCCACATCGCCCTGACCACCCAGCGCATTGTGGAGGCGGCCCTAGAGGGCACCCTCGTTCCTTTACCGGGGGCGCTGGAAGCTTTGCCGCAGCTGGCCCAGCGCTACAGGCTGGGCATCGTCTCTGATACCGGCGTCTCGACCGGGCGTATCCTGCGCGAGCAGCTCAAGCGGTACAAGCTCCACGACCTTTTTAGTGGTTTTTCCTTCTCCGACGAGACCGGGGTGGTCAAGCCCAGACCCCAGGCTTTCCTCACGGCCCTCGACGAAATGGGGGTCAAACCGCAAGAAGCTCTGCACATCGGCGATATTCCCCGAACCGACATTGGGGGTGCCTTCCAGACCGACTATCCCTACGCGGTTTTGTACACCGGACATGCCCACCGCAACGGGCAGCCCGAGCCCACCGCCCGCGTGGGCAACCACTTAGAGCTTATTCCCCTCCTTAAGGAAGTCATCGGGCATCCACCGAGGGTTATGTAATGGAAGAAACCTTGCCCCCCCTTCTTCAGGAAACCGGCATCCCCCTGCACGAGTACCAGGAGATTGTGCGGCTTCTGGGCCGTGAACCAGGCCGCCTCGAGCTCTACTTGTTCAAGGTGATGTGGAGCGAGCACTGCTCCTACAAAAACTCCCGCCCCTTGCTCAAGTTGTTGCCCAAGGAAGGGCCTGCGGTGCTTCAGGGCCCCGGTGAGAACGCGGGGGTGGTGGAGATTGGCGAGGGTTGGGCAGTGGCTTTCAAAATCGAGAGCCACAACCACCCTTCGGCGGTCGAACCGGTGCAGGGAGCGGCCACCGGGGTGGGGGGTATTATCCGTGACATCGTGGCCATGGGGGCCCGGCCCATTGCACTTCTGAACTCGCTGCGCTTTGGCAAGCTGGAAGGCCCCAAAGGCGACCGCACCCGCTACCTGGTGCGGGGGGTGGTGGAGGGCATCGCCCACTACGGCAACGCCATTGGCGTGTCCACGGTGGGAGGCGAGGTTTACTTCCACCCCGACTACCAGGAGAACCCCCTGGTGAACGCCATGTGCGTGGGGCTGCTGCGGGCCGATGAACTCAAGAAAAGCCGGGCCTCGCTTTCGCGTCCGGTCTACTACGTGGGCTCCAAAACCGGACGCGACGGGATTGGGGGGGCGGCTTTTGCCTCGGAAGAGCTCTCGGAAGAAAACGAGTCCAAGCGGCCCAGCGTGCAGGTGGGCGACCCCTTCATGGGCAAGCTGACCCTGGAAGTAACGCTGGAGGCCATTCGGCGGGATCTGGTAGAAGGGGTGCAGGACATGGGGGCCGCCGGCCTCACCTCTTCCCTCTCGGAGCTGGCCCACAAGTCGGGGCTGGGCCTCGAGCTTAACCTCGACCTGGTGCCCCAGCGCGAGGTGGGCATGAATCCCCTCGAGCTGATGCTCTCGGAGTCGCAGGAGCGCATGGTGCTGGTGCCGCGTCCGGGCAAGGAAAAAGAGCTGGAAGCCCTGGCCGCCCACTACGGTCTGGATGCGGTCCCGGTAGCCCACACGATTGCCCCGCCGGTCTTTCGGGTGCTCCACCAGGGCCAGGTGGTGGCCGAGGTGCCCACCTTTGCCCTGGCCGACTGCCCCACCTACACCCGCGAGGGCCAGGAGGACCCCGGCCTGGCCCGGCTCAGGCAGGCCGACCTGAGCGCCTTGCCGATGCCTTCCGACCTGCAGGGGATACTTCTTCGGCTTCTGGCCTCGCCCAACCTGTGCAGCCGGGCCCCCATCTTTGAGCGCTACGACCACCAGGTAGGCACCAATACCGTGCTGGTGCCCGGAAAGGGCGACGCAGCGATCCTGCGCATTAAGGGCACCCGGCGGGGTCTGGCGGTCAAGGTGGACGCCAACCCCCGCTACAGCAAGCTCTCGCCCCGCCTGGGGGCCATGCACGCCCTGGCCGAAGCAGCCCGTAACGTGAGCGTGGTGGGCGGTAAACCGCTCGCCTATACCGATGGCCTCAACTGCGGCAACCCGGAGACGCCCCAGGGCTACTTTGAACTCTCCGAGACCATCGCGGGCCTAGCGGAAGCCTCGGCAGCGCTGGGTCTGCCGGTGGTCTCGGGCAATGTTTCGCTCTACAACGAAGGCCCCAACTACCGGATTCCGCCCACCCCCATGGTGGGGGTGGTAGGGCTTTTGGAGGAGGTGGAGCGCCGGGCCGAACTGGGCCTACGAAAAGCGGGCGAGTTTGTGGTGCTGATCGGCAGCCCGGAAGGACACCTGGGTGCTTCCGAGTACCTCTGGGTGATGCACGGCCAGGAAGCCGGAAGCCCGCCGCCCCTCGACCTGACCATGGAGGCCCAGGCCCAGGCCGCCATCCGCAACCTGATCGAGCGGGGCTGGGTACATACCGCCCACGACGTAGCCGAAGGGGGGCTGGCGGTGGCGCTGGCCGAGATGTGCTTGCCCTACGGCCTGGGGGCCACCCTCGAGCTGCGTAGCCAGGCCCGGCCCGATGCCTTGCTCTACGGCGAGGCACCCGGCCGTATCCTCTTCAGCGTTGACCAGGCCCACCTGCAACAGGCGGTAAAAGTGCTCGAGGCCTACGGTCTTCCGCACAGCGTTCTGGGCCAGGTGGGTGGCGATCACCTCACCCTCCTGCTGCCCAAAGAGCAGATTACCTGGCCCGTGGAGGCCCTGCGCCGGGCCTGGGAGCAGCCGCTCAGGGAGGTGCTACCGTGAGAAACGCCGAAAGCCCGGAGCCAAAGGCTTTGAAGCCAGTAGAACTCGAGGCTCTCAGCCAACCGGTTTCGGCCTCGAACGACCCGGACGAGCTGCACGAAGAGTGCGGTGTGCTGGGCTTGTGGTCGCCCGAGCCCCTGCCGGTGGCCGACCTGCTGCAACTGGGGCTTTTTGCCCTGCAACACCGGGGCCAGGAAGCCGCCGGGATTTGCGTTTCCAACGGTAAAGACCTGGTGATCGAAAAAGACCTGGGCCTGGTCACGCAGGTCTTCGACGAGGCCCGCATGCAGCGCCTGCGCATTCCTGCGGCCAACCTGGGCATTGGGCACACCCGCTACTCCACCACCGGCTCCAACCTGCGCTTCAACGCCCAACCCCTCAACGTGCGCAGCTCCAAGGGCATTCTGGCCATCGCCCACAATGGCAATTTTGTGAACGCCCTGCAGATTCGCCAGGCGCTTTTGGAGCACGGTGCAGTCTTCCAGACCACCAACGACACCGAGGTGATGATTAACCTGATTGCCCGCTACGCCAAGCTCGACCTGGTCGAAGCCACCGCCCGGGCCATGCGCGAGCTGACCGGCGGTTTTAGCGTGGTGCTGATGGATCGGCACACCGTGCTGGCCCTGCGGGACGGCAACGGGGTGCGACCTCTGGTGATTGGGCGCCTTTCGAACGGAGGCTGGGTTTTTGCCTCCGAGCCCCCGGCCCTGGCCCTAATGGGTGCCGAGTTCGTACGCGATGTGCGGCCTGGTGAGCTGGTCTGGGTGGACGAGGCGGGGGGGCTTTCCTCCTGGCAGGTGCTCGAGCCCTGCCCCACCCCCTGTGCCTTCGAGTGGATCTACTTCGCCCGGGCCGACACCACCTTAGACGGCATCGCCACCCACCCGGCACGCATCCGCATGGGCGAGGTACTGGCACGCGAAGCTCCGGTCGAGGCCGACCTTGTAGTACCGGTGCCCGACTCCGGCATTGGGGCGGCCATCGGCTACAGCCGGGCTTCCGGTCTGCCCTTCGACTTTGGCCTGCACAAGAACCCCTATGCGGGCCGTACCTTTATCCAGCCCACCCAGGAAATGCGCGACCTGAAGGTACGACTCAAGCTGGCCGCCACCCCGGTGGTGGCGGGCAAGCGCGTGGTGCTGGTAGACGACTCCATTGTGCGGGGCACCACCTCGGGGCGCATCGTGCAATTGCTGCGCGAGGCCGGGGCCACCGAGGTGCATGTGCGCATCTCCTCGCCCCCCATCAAGTTTCCCTGCTACTACGGCATCGACACCGCTGCCCGCAAGGAGCTGGTGGCCTCGACCCATACCCTCGAGCAAATCCGGGCCCTGATCGGGGCCGACTCGCTGGCCTTCCTTAGCGAAGCAGGCGTACGCGAGGCCATTGGCGGGCCGGTCTGCCTGGCCTGCTTCAACGGACAGTACCCGGCAGGGCAGCCCGAGGAAGAGGTGCGGAAAGAGGCCCTCGAGACCGAAGGTGCGAGCGTGCGGTAGTTTAGGGCGCAGCTCAAGGTGCATTGAAAACGTCTCGTCGTAGGCCAGCACCAGCAAAACAAAACCGGGCGTTAGCCGCCCGGTCGGCTGGGCTGGGCTCAGGTAGTTTTGAGACTGCCATTAAGGCCCATGGGGAAGAAGCCGCCCATGCTCACGCCCGCGTTGCCGGTGAGATAGACGATTTTCAGTACCTCGCTAGGGGTGCGCCCATAGGCTACGGCGTTGGAATCAGCAGCAACCAGGTTGGCCTTGCCCATCCTGGTGATGCCTTCGTCCTTGCCTCCGCCCACACTGCCGCGTAGGTCGCTGATGGCCTGTGCCACCTGCGCTACGGTGAGGCTCGAGGTGACCATCATATCCTTGCGATCGTGCAGGAGCAGTCGGATGAGCCCAGCGTGATAGGCCTCCACCGCCAGAATGCCGGCGGCAGGGTCTAGCACATTGTTTTTATCAGTGATTAGCTTGGCCGCACCTTTGTAGGCGGTCACCCCCACATCCTCGAAGATGAAGGCCCCGTGAATGAAGAAGAGTTCGTTGGCAAAGGGATCAAAGTTGGTGATGGCCCCACCACTGGCAGCACTTCCAGCATTCTTAAAGGCCTGATCGAGGTCAATAACGGGGCGGTCTACCGCGGCCGACCCCAGGGCTTGGCGGAGGAATTTGACGTGGGCCAGTTCGTCTTCGGCAATCTCCTGGGCGTACTCGAGTATGTCCGCACTCATACCCGGAACTGGGCTGGTACCACTAAAGCCCGCGGGCAGTTTGATCTGGGCATTGCCCCCAATGCTCTGAATATCGTTGATCCGGCCTACCGCGGCCAGATAAAAAGCCGCCTCGAGGTACTCCAGGTTGAGGGCGAAGTTGAGAATAGCCACATCCTGGTTGGGGCCCTGGCTCATGCCGGGGGTGGTGGCGCAAGCCCCCATCACACCCCCAAGCACCAGGCCGGTACCCATCAGTCCTGTTTGCTTAAGCATGTCCCTGCGGTTCATACCCACCTCCTACATAATCTGAATCTGTCCCCGTAACTCTCCTGCCCGGAAGGCCGCAGTGTGGATGTCAAAGTAGAGTTCCCCGCGGTACAAACGGTTCAGGTCATCCAGGCTTAGATCGATGCGATCCATAAAGGTAGCGCTTCGACCATCCGCGGCGCTCATCACCTTGAGGGCCTGCAACAGGGGGCCGTTCTGCCCTTTGGGGCCGCGGTGCAGGTGCACAGCGCTGGTCAGACGGGCGTTGAGGGCCGGATCATCCACCGGGTCGCGGGTATAATCGCGGAATGCCCCGGCCAGGTTGGCCACCGCACCCTGGAGGCTCAGGGTAGAACCCACCAGCTCCAGGCGCACCACCGCCAGGGCCATGGTGTTAGTCGGGTTGGGTACTACCTCGGCCCCGCTCAACACCACTGCCCGCACTGCGCCGCTCATGCTCTGGGACGCTACGCTACCCAGGCCTAGCGCCACCAAGCTGGCGCCCACACCCCCAAGAAACTTACGGCGCTGCATGTGGGTCTCCTTTTACTTGCGGATAAAGCTCTGCACAGCCTGAGTAGCCTGCTGGGGAGTAATGGCAGCGGCGAAAGCCCGGCCTACCGGGGTCTGGGGGCCTTCCACCCGTCCACCCAGGCTCAGCACCGAGTCGCGCAGTACAGCCAGGTGAGCCTCCTCGTTCATGGCAATACTGGCCGCTGCCGAGAGTACCGCCTTGCTCTGAATTAGAGGGATAGCCCCCAGGTAGGCCCCGGTAAAGGCGGTCTCCAGGGCCACCAGAGTCTCCAGCACCTTGAGACGGTTGGCTGTATTGAACTGCAGATCCCCGTAGGTAAACTGCGGGCGGGCCACCGGCATGGCGTTGAATGGACCCCGGATGGTGTCGGTGAGGGCCTTAACGTGGGCTTCCTCGTGCTTAAGGGCCTCGGCCAGATAATCCCGAATCTCGCTGGGGTAGTTTACCGTGAGGGCTCGAGTGTAGGCGTCGGTGGCCAAGTATTCAGCAGTAAGGGCCAGGTTAAGCACGTCCAGATCGCCAACGCCCTGCGACTGTGCCAGGGCCTGGCCCACCAGGCTGTGGGCTATAGCCGTAGAGATACCGGTAACGGTCAAGACTTTTACAAACTGCCGACGGGCCAGGTTTTGGGGTTGCGTTTCCATTTTTGCACCTCCACCCTGCCGTTCGCAGGTGGGGAGGTGTTTGGATTAACCCAGCCTGCCAGGACCGACCAGCGGGCTGCAGATCATAACAAATACAGCGCACGGCACCGTCCGCGCGCTTAAGCTGGTCCGGAAAGTTACTGGGGTAGGCCCAGCAGGGTGGTGGGCTGGAGACTGCCACCGGGGGGCTCGAGCGAGACCGCCACCGCTTGAGCCCCTGGGGGTAGGCGCAAGGTCTTGAGCGGGGTGCGGAAGGTAGGAAGGGGAACGGGGCTTCCTTGAGCCAGTCCCCAGGCCTGGAAAACCTGGCCCTGGGGAGGCCAGCGGTTAAGCAACACTAAAACACGATTATCCTTTAGCAGTATAGCCCGGCCCACCCCTTCACCCTTGGGGCTAGCCAAGGCCACCACGCGGGTCTGGGGGTCGCTTAGATTAATTAACCAGAAAGCACTCCACCCACCGGTGTAGCCTAGTCCCAGCAGCAACAGCAGCGCCGCGGCTCTGGCTAGCCAGACCGGCAAGACCAGGCGGCGGACCGGCTTTATGCGAGCCATAACCCTCTGCTCCAGATTAGTGGGTACTGGGGCCGGGGATACCAGTTCGGCCAGGTCGGCCGCGGTTTCTTGTAGGGCACGGGCTTCGGCCCAAAGCTGGGGGTAGTTCTTGAGGGCTGCCTCGAGCCGCGCCCGCTCTGCTGGTTCTAAGGCGCCAAGTGCGTACAAGGGCAGGAGTTCTCGCACCTCTTCAGGCTTCACGCAACTCCTCCTTCAAGCGGGAAAGCGCCCTCCGGGCCCGGGTTTTTAGGGTTCCCAGGGGGATATTTAGCTTAACGGCTGCTTCTTGGTGGGCATATCCTTGGTAAAATAGCACCTCGATGACCTCGCGTTCCTCGGGCGCCAGCCGGGCCAGAGCTTGGCGAAGGCGAATGCGATCCAGATGGCGCTCCTCATCAAGACCGGGGCCTGGAAGATCGAAGGCTTCAGGCTCGTCCTCACTGGGTTCTAGGGGTCGGGGCCGGGCTTCCAGGCGGCGCACGAAATCCACCGTGGTGTGGTGGGCTACGGCCAGAAGCCAGGCTCTTGCCGAAGCTCTCCTGGGGTCAAAATCCGGAGCGTTTTTCCAAACTTTGCTAAAAACCTCCTGCACCACGTCCTCCCGGGTACTCGAGTCCAGGCCCATACGCCTTGCGAGTCCCAGAAAAGCCCCCGCGTAACGTCGAAAGAGTTGCTGCAAGGCGGCCTCTTCACCTTTGGCCACCAAGGCCAGCAACGCTTCGTCAGAGAAGGCTTCGAAGCTCATGCTCGGCCTATGTTAGCATACGTATTTTGCTACGATTTTGGTTTTCATTTGTGCAAAAAGCACCAACCCTGTTATTCTGAACTGCTATGAAGCGCGTTTTTTCCGGCTTTCAGCCCACTGGCGACTTACACATCGGCAACTACCTGGGCGCTATGGTCAACTACATCGCCCTGGGAGAAAAGCTGGGGCAGAACGCCATCTACTGCATTGTGGACTACCACGCCCCCACCAACCCCGCGGCCTACGACAAAGACCTGCTGGCCCGGCGTACCTTCGATGCGGCCCTGGTGAACATGGCAGCGGGTCTCGATCCCAACAAGGTCATTCTATTCGTGCAGTCGCACGTGCCTGAGCACACCGAGCTGGCCTGGATTTTCACCACCCAAACCCCCTATGGCGACCTGACCCGCATGACCCAGTTTAAGGACAAAGCCGCCAAGCTCGAGTCGGTTCCCGCAGGGCTGCTCATGTACCCGGTGCTGATGGCCGCCGACATTCTGATCTACAAAGCCGACACCGTGCCGGTTGGCGACGACCAAACCCAGCACCTGGAACTCACCCGCGAAATTGCCCGGCGCTGGAACCAGGAATACGGGGAAACCTTCCCCGAACCCAACATTTACCTGAACCCCAACGCACCCCGCGTGCCCGGCATAGATGGCAAAGCCAAAATGTCCAAAAGTGTGGGCAACACCATCGGGATACTCGAGGACGAGGAAAGCATCTGGGCTAAGATTCGCACCATGCCCGACGACCCGGCGCGCATCCGCCTCTCCGACCCCGGCGACCCCGAGAGAAGCGTGGTGTTCAAGTTCTTGCAGTATTTCGCTCCGCCCGAGCTGGTGGAGGTACTCAAAGAGGAGTACCGCCGCCGGGGCATCGGTACGCTGGTGGTCAAACAGCTTTTGATGCAGGAGATGATGAAAACCCTGCGGCCCATCCGCGAACAGGCCGCCGAGCTTCGAGCCAACCCCGATCGGGTGCTGGACGCCCTCGAGGACGGTGCCGCCAAAGCCCGCCGCATCGCCCAGGCCACCATGGAAGAGGTACGGGAAAAGTTTGGCCTGCTCAGGGCCAGGGGCCATGGGACAGGACTCCGGCAACAGGGAAAGGTCCTCGCCAAATAATTAACGACCGTGATCACGCTCACCTTCGATGGCTTTAGAGGAACGCCCAGAGAGCTTTCCGAGCAGGTACGCAAGGGCAAAATTGCCGCCAAAGACCTGCCCGTGCTGGCCCTGACCGACCAGGCCTTAGCCCAGGTGCAGGCCCTGGGGCTTTCCGAGCGAAGTGAACTACTACCCCTTCTGGCCGAGCTTCTACTCTTCAAGCTAAGAGCTTTTGCCAAACGTCCACAGGTTGTTTTGGCCGAGGACGAAGAACTGCAGGAGGAAAGCGCCCCGGCTTTCTTGGAGACCCTGTTGGCTCTGGAAGAAGCCATCGCCTTCCTCGAGCAGCGCTCGCGGGAACGGGCCCGTGTCCTGGCAGTACCTCCCTCTCCTTTACCCAAAGACCGTCGCCTGCGGCCCATGCCGCTGCAAATGCTGGTCCGGGCGGTAGAGCCCTTCGCCCGGCGGGCCGAACTTCAGCTCGAGCGCGAGACCTTTGGCCTGCGCGAAGCCTGGGAACGCATCAAGGGCTTTTTGTGGGGTGTTCGTCGGGCTTTGTTTGCCGGTTTGCCTTTTCGCACCTGGGGCGAACAAACCGTGGCTTTTGCAGCACTCCTGGAAGCTAAAAAGCAAGGTGAGGTGGAGCTACGTCAGGAACAAAACTTCGAGGCGCTCGAGGTCGAGCTCAAAAGCAACAAATAGGTCTCGCACCCGGTTGCCGCCAGTTTTCAAGTTTAGCAAATAGCCGAAGGCTAAAAGCTTCAAAGACTCAACCCCGCTACTGAGAGTCAGGAGTCGGATTCAGACGATCCCTGTACCGTAAAACCTTTTTAGAGAACACCTTCAGCTTCTGGCTTTTGGCTTTCAGCTAAACCTTACTTCGGAATGGGCACATCGGCCTGGAGCTTCATTTTGTCGTCGATGGTTTCGACATGGATGGAAAGGTTTTCTTCATCGGGGAAGTAGCGCTTCAGCACCGCCAACAGGTCCTGCTTGAGCTGTTCCACCATGCCCGGGCTCAGGTGGGCCCGGTCGTAGGCCAGCACCACCTTGAGCCGGTCTTTCAGGGTATCCTTGCTGCTTTTCGCACCAAAAGGCCACCAGCCCATCATCTACCCCCAAACAGGCGGCGCAGCGTGCCCAGAAAGCCCGGTGAATCGTTCAGGGGTGCAAAAGGTACGTCCTCGCCCCGCACCCGCTGGGCTATCTCTAAAAAGGCCTTACCCGCGGCCGTACCGTTCTTGAGTACCAGCGGCTCGCCCTGGTTGGACGAAACCAAAACGCTCTCGTCTTCGGGCACAATCCCGATGGGCTTGATGCCCAGGATTTCCACCACATCTTCTACCGAGAGCATGTCGCCGCGCTGCACCATCTTGGGGCGCAAGCGGTTGATCACCAGGAAGTTCTCGCGGATTTCGCGGGCTTCCAGCATCCCAATAATGCGGTCGGCGTCGCGCACGCTCGAGACTTCCGGGTTCACCACCACCAGGGCCCCTTCCGCAGGCGTGGCCGCCGTCTGGAAGCCCTTCTCGATGCCAGCTGGCGAGTCGATGAGGACCCGATCGAAGCCCTCCTCTTCCAGCAAGGCCCGCACAATCTGGCGGAACTTCTCAGGGTCGAGAGATTCCTTGTCCTTGGTCTGCGAGGCCGCAAGCAAGGCCAGCCCCTCGACGCGCTTGTCGCGGATCAGGGCCTGGCGCAGCTTGCAGCGCCCCTCGATCACGTCAATCAGGTCGTAAACGACCCGGCCTTCCAACCCCATTACCACATCCAGGTTGCGCAGACCCACGTCCACGTCCACTACCACTATCTTCTCGCCCAACCTGGCTAATGCCGCTCCCACATTGGCTGTAGTGGTGGTCTTCCCTACCCCACCTTTTCCCGAAGTCACCACAATTGCACGGGCATTCACGCTAAATCCTCCAGGGTTTTTAAGCCAGACTGGCTCAGACTACTACAAGCTGGCTTTAGTATACGGGCAAGCTGGGACGTGTGTCAGGCTTTGGTCAACCAGGTGAAGGGCCGCTCTGGCTACACGTTCAGGTACGAAATGCCCTATCCGGCCACCTCGAAAAGCGGGATATACCGGATTCAAAAAGTTAATCATCCAAACCAAAGATCCCCCAGAGGCTATCTTTTTGAATCCTAGAGCACTCCCTTCCAAGGGGCGGTATCGCCCTCCGCTACGCGGATAACTTCGGTCGGGTTAGTTCGGCGACGGATGGCGCCGAACTAATCGAATCTGGTAATAGTGGGGGCTGAATGCATCTTTGCAAAGCGTTACAATCAAAGTATGCAAGAGTCCAAAAACCAAGAAGCAAAGCAAGGCGAACTCAAGCCCGACTGGAAGGATTTTGTGGCCCTGGTGATGGCTGCTTACTCGATCTTGCTCCCCCCGCTGTTGTTGATCTTCGGCGCCGCCGCACTGGTGCTGCTGCTTTTGTACCTGGTTTTCTAAACCATCCGGCAATGAGCGTTACACCGCCTTGCAAAACCACCCATCCCAGAACCTGGTTCTGGGTTCCTATGGGCTCGAGGCACGCCATCAAGACAAGGAGGGCTTATGCAAGCCACAGTAGAATACCTGTTTGAATCACTGCCCGAGGGATACCAGGAGCGGCTGGGCCGCCCTGGGGAGTATCCCTTCACGCGGGGGGTCTACCCCAGGATGTACACCGAGCGCCCCTGGACCATGCGGCAGTACGCCGGCTTCAGCAGCGCCGAGGAGTCCAACGCCCGCTACCGCTACCTGCTTTCGCAAGGCCAGACCGGTCTCTCGGTGGCCTTTGACCTGCCCACCCAGCTCGGCATGGATCCCGACCACCCCCTAAGCGTGGGGGAGGTGGGTAAAGTAGGGGTTTCGATTGCTTCCATCGAGGACATGCGAACCCTGCTCGACGGCATTCCGCTAGACAAGGTGACCACCAGCATGACCATCAATGCCCCGGCCAACATGCTGCTGGCGCTTTACCTGCTGGTTGCCGAAGAGCAGGGCGTAACCTGGGACAAAGTGGGCGGCACCATCCAGAACGATATCCTGAAGGAATATATTGCCCGCGGCACCTACATCTATCCCCCGGGCCCTTCCATGCGCCTCATTACCGATGTTTTTGCCTTCTGCGGCGAAAAAGTGCCTCGCTGGAATACCATCAGTATCTCGGGGTATCACATCCGCGAGGCGGGGTCCACCGCCGCCCAGGAAATTGCCTTCACCCTGGCCAACGGCATGGCTTATGTACGTGCGGCCATCGAGGCAGGGCTGGATGTGGATGCTTTTGCACCCCGGCTTTCTTTCTTCTTTGCCTCCCACAACGACATCCTCGAGGAAGCCGCCAAGTTTCGCGCTGCTCGGCGCATGTGGGCCCGCATCATGCGCCACGAGTTCAACGCCAAAGACCCCAAAAGCTGGATGCTGCGCTTTCACACCCAGACCGGCGGCTCCACCCTCACTGCGCAAGAACCTCTCAACAACGTGGTGCGCACCGCCTACCAGGCCCTGGCGGCGGTGTTGGGTGGAACCCAGAGCCTGCACACCAACGCCTACGACGAAGCGCTGGGGCTGCCCACCGAGAAAAGCGCTTTGCTGGCCTTGCGCACCCAGCAAATCCTAGCCTACGAGTCCGGCGTGACCCACGCCGTAGACCCGCTGGGGGGCAGCTTCTACGTGGAGCACCTGACCGATCAGCTCGAGGCAGAGGCCCAGGATTATCTGGATCAGATTGCCAAGCTGGGGGGTGCCGTTGCGGCAGTGGAGGCGGGTTTTTTCCAGCAGGAGATCGAAGAGTCGGCCTGGGAGTTCCAGCGCCAGGTCGAGAACGGCAAGCGGGTGATTGTGGGCATCAACCGGTTCAACAACCCCGAGTCTCCCCTCAACGAACACACCCCGGTGCAAAAGATCGGCGACGAACTGGGCAGCCGCCGCAGAGCCCAGATTCAGGCTTTCCGGGCCAAACGGGATGGGCAGTCGGCAGGTAATGCTCTGGAGGCCCTGCGCCAGGCGGCAAGGGGTCGGGATAATCTGATGCCCTACATCCTGGACGGTTTCCGTCGCCACGCCACCCTGGGCGAAATCTGTGGCGTTCTGCGCGAGGAGTGGGGGGAGTACCAACCCTCTTACTGAGCAGGAGGGCCGAAGTGCAGGGGCCATGGGTTGCTGTCGGGCCCTGAGTCCCTCGGGGCAAAGCGCAGTCATCCACCGGTCTTCTACACTTGCGTTCCAACCCAACCCCGTTAACTAAAGCCCCCCTTTAGCCAGCCCTCACACCCATCCCAAACCCAATTGGGCCTAATGGTAAGAAGGTGGTTTGGATTAGACCGTGGAGAATCGCAGGGGGGGTTGCCGCCCTGGCCGTCCTGGCGATGGGGGGAAGTCTGTGGATGCGAAGCCATAACAACCCACAGCCTGCTAGCACAGACATTCAAAGCCCCTACCGCACGTACACCGCCACCGGTCAGGTGATGAACGTAAAGGCACAGGGAGCCCATGGTTGTGCGGTGCTGGTTAAGCTGCATCAGTGGGTCAGCCTGAGTGATGGCTTTGCCCTGGCCGAGATGCCACAGAAGGGGCAGCTCTACACGGTTGGCGCCAGCCTCGAGCAGTGCATGGCCTTAGAGGTAGCCCTGGCCTCGCTCGGCGACCCCGAAGACCTGAGCAGCCCACGCCACATCTACTACGAGGCCGGACAACTGCGTTCCGGTGAGTGGCGCATGACTCGGAATCCCTCAGCCCCGGTGGGCTGTGGGGGCTTGTAGTTGATACCAACTTCACTTGGACAGTAAGCCTTAAGGGTCTTCCCAAGCGCCCTCATCCAGCGACACCCAGGTGCAGTCAAGCGTGTTCCTATCGCTGTTTGTAAATAGCGCGGTCGGGGTGTCGCCACCTTCTCCCTCCTGGAGAAGGCCAGGGGTTAATGTGGATTTGGCATGAGCCGTCAAAGTTTCAACTCGTATAACGCAACATGCAAGGGGTATCCCAAACGGGTCAGCTGCTTTGCTCCAACGCAAGTAAAACCCAAGCGCTCGTAAAAGCTGCGTAGCTTGGGGCGGTTGAAGTCGGTATCGAGACGCAGGTAAGAAAGCCCAGCAGCCCTGGCCTGTTCCTTCGCCCAGGCCACCATCGCTATAGCCACGCCCTGTCCAGCCACCTCGCGCCGAACCGCTACCTTGTGAAGAAAAGCCGAGGTACCGGCAGGAATTCGAGGCCAGAATAGCGGATCCGAGAGTTGGTAAGTAAACGTCCCGACCGCCCGCAAATTCAAGTAAGCCAGGAAGAGTTCGCCTTGTTGGGCCACCGGGCGAAAGTGTTCGGGGGTTAGCTCATCGAGGTGCCAGAGCGTCTCGCCCCGTGCCATGAGCCATCGGGCGGCCTCCTGCAGGATATCGCAGGCGACCTCAACCTCCTCGAGCGAAGCGGGCTTTATTTTCAAATCTGCGATCTCAATCTTCGACATACTCGACACCCCAGGTTTGAAGAAACGGGTCTTGCCCCTGGGCTCAGTCCCTGCCTCGCGGATCGAGCACATCCCGCAAGGCATCGCCTAGCAGGTTGAAGGCCAGCACGGTCAGCAGGATGCCGATAGCAGGCGCAGTAGGCGCCCAGATGGCCTCGGCAATGTAGCTGCGGGTCTCGGAGACCATGGCCCCCCATTCCGGGGTGGGGGGCTGGGCTCCAAAGCCAATGAACGAGAGGCCGGCGGCGGTCAGGATAGCCCCACCCACATCGAAGCTGGCCTGCACAAACACAGGCGTTAGGGTATTGGGCAACAGGTGGCGCAGCATCAGGCGACTCTGTGGAGCCCCTAGCGCACGGGCCGCCTCCACAAACTCGCGCTCGCGCAGGGCCAGCACGTTGGCCCGCACCAGCCGGGCATAGATGGGCCAGCTCACCAGCGCTACCGCGACGATGGTGTTGTTGAGGTTGGGCCCCAGGGCTGCCGCAATGGCCATTGCCAGAATCAGCGAGGGAAAGGCAAAAAAGATGTCGGTCAGGCGCATCAGCAGGTTGTCCCAGGCACCACCCAGCGTGCCGGCCAACAAGCCGACCAAAACCCCCAGCAGAACCGCCAATATCACCACGCCAAACCCAACGCGAAGAGAAATGCCTGCCCCGTGCGCCACCCTGGCCCATACATCGCGGCCTAGCTGGTCGGTACCGAGCCAGTGTTCTACCGAGGGGGGCTGAAGGCGCTGGGCAATGTTCTGGCTAATGGGATCGGGGGCAATGAGGGGAGCCAGCAGGGCTACCAGAACCAGCAGCACCAGCAAAAATAGCCCAATCAGACCCCCCGGGTTGCGCAAGAAACGCCGGAGTGGCCGAGCAGGACGGTTGGTAGAAACTACAGCAGCCATGATTTCTCGTCTTGGTCAGGCATAGCGGATTCTGGGGTCTAGGAAGGCATAGAGCAAGTCCACCACCAGGTTGATGAGAGCGTACACCAGCCCCACCAGCAGCGTAACCCCCATCACCGCTGGAAAGTCCAGGCTGGTTGCGGACTGAGTGACATAGCGCCCAATGCCGGGCCAGCTAAAGATGGTCTCGGTCAGCACCGCCCCGGAGAGCAGGCCACCCAGCAAGCCCCCCAGCAAAGTCAGAACGGGCAAGGCAGCATTTTTGAGGGCATGGCGAAACACCACCGCACGCCCCGGCACCCCTTTGGCCCGTGCGGTACGGATATAGTCTTGCGAGAGAACCTCGAGCATGGTCGCACGGGTCATGCGGGCCAGAATGGCCGCAGAGAACATCCCCAGCACAAAAGCCGGCAGCACCAGGTGCCGCAGCGAGTCCAAAAATGCAGGCCAGTCACGGGCCAGCAAGGCATCTATACCCATGATGCCGGTCACCCTGGGTGGTGGAAAAGTAAACCCATCCAGCCGCCCCTGTACCGGCAGAAGGTCAAGCTGTCGGGCCAGCACAAACTGGAGCAACACCGCCAGAAAAAATACCGGCGTTGCGCCGCCGATCAAGGCCAGGATCCGCACCGTGACATCGGAAGCCTTATTTTGCCGAAGAGCAGCCAGAATACCGGCAGGCACCCCTAAAAGCAAGGTGACAAGAAAGGCGGCCACCGAGAGCTCGAGGGTCGCCGGGAAAAACTCCTTCAAATCCTCGAGTACAGCCCGCCCGGTGCGGAGGGAATTGCCCAGGTCACCTGAAAGTAAGCGGCCCATGTAGATCAGGTACTGCTGCCAGATGGGTTTGTCTAAACCGTAGCGTTCACGGAATTCCCGGATTTGTTCTTCACGGGCGTTGTCGCCCAGAGCCGCAATGGCCGGATCAATCGGCACCACATTGGCGATAAAGAAGGTTGTAAATGTGACCCCCCAGGCCACAAAAACCACAAAAAACAAGCGGCGGATAAAGTAAGAAAACATAGTCAGGGCTTAGGGTTCAGAGCCCAGGGCCTTATTGAGCGGTACCCTGAGCCCTGAACCCTGGCTTGTTCAAGGTTGTTTGCTGATGTTCTCGAAGCGCACCTGGCCCTGGGCGTTGCGCACGTACCCTTCGACCTTGACCGAGAGACCCAGCGGTACCGAGGGCTGATAGAGCACCGCGTAGGGGCCGTTTTTGAGCACGTAATCGGTCAGGAGGCGATAAAGCGCGACCCGCTTGGCCGGCTCGGTTTCCAGCGCGGCCTGGTTGGCCAGCCGGATGGCGGTGGGATCGTTCCAGACGTTGCGCCAGGCCAGACTGCGGGCGTTGAAGTCGGCCCAGGGGGTGGCGTTGCCGTCGGGGTCGGGGAAGTCGGGGCTCCAGCCGACCAGCACCATCTGGTGGTTCTGGGCACGGTAGGTGCGCAGCACCTCGGCGTTGGCGATGGCCTTCACGTTGGCTTTGAAGCCGCCTTTGGCCAGGTCGGACTGAATCTTGGCGGCGATGTCCGCACAGGGGATGCCGCCCCCGCAGATACCTGTACTGACCAGGAGTTCGAACTCGAGGCCATTGGGATACCCCGCCTGAGCCAGTAAGCGCCTGGCCCTTGCCGGGTCAAAAGTATAAGGAGTGCGGGGGTCGTAGCCCAGCAGGCCCTTGGGAATCAAGGTCTGGATTTTGGTGCCGTTCCCCTGCACAAGCCCGTTCACCAACTCGTCCTGGTTGATGCTGTAGCGCACGGCATCCCGTACCAGTTTATTGGCAAAGGGGCTACCTTCCTTTACATTCATGCCCAGGTAGTTCAGGCGCAGGCTGTCGGCCTTGAGGGTACGGAAGCGCGGGTTGTTGGACAGCGCCCGCAAAGCCTCGGGGGTCAGCCCCTCGGCAATATCAATCTCGCCGGACTCGAGGGCCGTGCGCAACACCGCAGGCTCCTTGATCTCACGCAGAATGACCCGTTGCAGCTTGGGCTTGACGCGGGCGTTGGGGTTGGCTTCCAACAGCACCTGCGACCCCCGGTCCCAACGCACCAGCCGGAAGGGACCCGAGCCCGCCGAGTTGTTGGTGAGCCATTCCTTGCCAAAGTCGTTGCCTTTGGCGTTTTTCTGCACCGTCTCGGAGTCCACGATACCGCCGATGTTGAAGGTCAAAATCGAAAGGAAGGAGCCCGGCGAGGCGGTTTTGGGAATGCTGACCACCACCGTATAGTTATCCACGGCCTTGGTGGCCCCCGGCTTCAGCTGGGCAATTTCGGTAAAGAGGAAAGAACCCGGCCCCTTGATGGCCAGGGCCCGTTCAAAGGTATAGACCACGTCCTTGGCCGTCACCTCGTTGCCGCTGGAAAACTTGCTGCCCCGGCGCAAGCGGAAGGTGATGTCCCAGGTATCCCGCCCCCGATCCACCTTCCAGCTCTCGGCCAGACCTGGTTTCAGGGTCGAGAGGTCGGCCCCCTCGTACTTGACCAGGGTTTCGTACAGGTTGTCGGTGACCAGCCCCCCGGAAAACTCGTAGGAAACCTGTGGATCCATGGTAATCAGATCCGACCAGTCCCCACCGTAAATCAGGGTCTGGGTGCGATCCTGGGCCAGGACACCGCCCAGACTCAATGCCGCAATAAGCCCAACTGCTTTTATTAACCTCATGAGACCTCCTTTCGATACGTTGCAACAATACCGATAAGCACGCCACCGGTCAAGACTCAGAATCACCTGGGCCTGTACACTCAGGAGGTGCACGGGGCCATTCTCAAAACCTTTACCTGGCTGGGGCTTACTGCCTTTGGAGGCCCTGCCGCCCATTTTGCAATCTTTCAGCGGCTGCTGGTGGGTGAAGGTAAATGGGTAAGTAAAGAGGAGTACAGGAAAATGTTAGCTGCCGTCAACCTGATTCCGGGCCCCAACTCCACCGAAACGGCGATGCTTTGGGGCCATGCCAGGGGTGGACTCTGGGGTTTGTTGTTGGCTGGTTTGGGGTTTATTGTGCCTGCCGCACTGGTCACCCTCTTGCTGGTAGCGCTATACCAGGAGGTTGCCTCGCTCCCGTTGATACAGGGCGCTTTTCTGGGGCTCAAGCTAGGCGTGATCGCCCTGATTGCCCAGGCCCTGTGGGACTTACTCCCGAAACCCCAAAAAAACCCCCGACCTGGATGCTAGCGCTGGCGGGCCTGGCGCTGGCCGCGTTGGGTCTGGTGGAGTGGGGGGTGGTACTACTGCTGGGTTTGATATGGATGTTGAGTCGGGTTCCCGCGTTGAGCGTGGAACCTATCGGTCTATTCTGGTTCTTCTTGCTGGAGGGTTCGACCCTTTTTGGCTCGGGGTATGTGCTGATGGGCCTGATGCAGGACATGGTAACCCGAGGTTGGCTCACCTCGAGCGAACTTCTGAACGCGCTGGCCCTGGGGCAAATTACGCCAGGCCCCCTGCTCACCACAGCCACAGCCGCTGGCTACCTGGCAGCGGGCATACCGGGCGCACTTCTTTCAACCCTTGGCATTTTCTTGCCCTCGTTTGTGTTTACCTTCCTGGTAGCCGGCATCCTGCAGCGCCTACAGGGTCATCCCCTGGCCGAAGCCTTTCTAACCGGCGCCTCTGGAGCGGCCTTGGGACTAATTGGCTGGGCGCTGTGGCTGCTGGGACACGAAACCCTGGTGGGATGGGCAGAGTGGTTGTTCACACTGCTGGCCCTGGGCCTTTTGCTACGAAAATTTCCTCCCCTCCCCCTGCTAGGCTTGTTTGGGCTGGGGGGTGCGCTCTGGAGGATTTGGATGGGTTAACCGATAGCTTGCGCCTCTGCATTTCACGCATAAATTGCAGCCCCGAGATGGTCATTCCGAGCACAGCAAGGAATCTTGTGCACTCTGATACCAGATTCGGTTAGTTCGGCGCCGTATGGCGGCGAACTAACAGGGCCGAAGTTATCCGCGTAGCGGAGGGCGATACCGCCCCTTGGAAGTTATCCGCGTAGCGGAGGGCGATACCGCCCCTTGGAAGTTATCCGCGTAGCGGAGGGCGTAAGCCCCTTTGGAAGGGAGACGCTTTTTTCGCCGACCGTTCGGGAGGGGTGTGCTCTAGGATTCAAAAAGATAGCCTCTGGGGGTCTTTGGTTTGGATGATTATCTTTATTGAATCCGGTATGAATACCTTTCTCCTGCCCATAGGGTTATCAGATTCTTCGTGGGCTACGCCTCCTTGGAATGACGATTTTTTTTTGGCATGAGAACGTCTTTGACAAACAACTGGTAAGGTTATCGTTCCCTATCTTCTTCTTGATAGGCCTTATTTGGCACCACAATTCAAGTGGCCAGGCTTGATTCCAGGTGCGCTAAAAAAACGAAAATCCGAGGCAACCAACCCTCGGATTTTTATCGTCCTGGACCTGGTGGAGCCGAGGGGATTCGAACCCCCGACCTCTTGAGTGCGATTCAAGCGCGCTCCCAACTGCGCCACGGCCCCAAGCGTTTGTTAGTGTAGCCGGGAGCGCTTCTGGTGTCTAGCCTTCCTTGACCCGCACCTCAATACGCCCCCGGCGGTCACGCACCTCTAGCTTGGCTTTGGCCCGGCCCCGGCGGTACTCCGACTTATAGCGGCCGTCGCTGGTCTGGTATTTGACCCTTGTCCAGCCCCGGGCCACCAGGTCGCGGTGGTGGTAGGCATACACCTCGGCTACCCGGCTGCTGCGGTACACCACCAGAATCCCCTGGGGTTCGGGAACCCGCTCCACCACCACAATGCCTGGAACCAGCGCGATGCGAACATCGGCGCTGACCACCAGGGTAGGGGGAGGTGGGGCCTCGAGGGTAACGTGAATCTGGGCATAGGCCACCGAACCCAACACAAGCATGACAACAAACCACTTCATAGCCCCCACAATAGCCTCTGGATATCTAAGCTCGCATGTGAGGGAAGTTAATGGGCCTTTCACCTTCAGCCAGAACTCAGCCAGAACTCAGATGGATGGGCTGCTAGAATGAAGCCCGATGAACGATGTCTGGGATATGTTGAGCGAGCCCTTCCCACCAGAGGAACTTGAGTGGCAGGTGGAGGCTCTATCCAAAGATAAAAGGCGGGCTCTGGTGGCGCCATATGCGGATGCCCGGGCGGTGCTGGATCGGCTGGATGAGGTGGTCGGTATCCACGGCTGGCAAGACACCTATGAGGTGCTTCACGTTCCAACCGATGCAGCAGGCCATTATGCGGTGAAATGCAGGCTCACCGTGATGGATATTTCCAAAGAAGACGTGGGGGAAGGTGAAAGCTTCAAGGCCGCTTTTGCCGATGCCCTTCTGCGAACCGCGATAAAATTTGGCGTGGGGCGGCACCTGTACCGCCAGAAGCAGTGGGTTGACCACGACCCCGAGACCGGGAAATTCAACCCTCCCCAGGCGCACCTAGAGGCCGCTGTGCATAGAAGCCGGGACGCTGAGGTTGCATCGCCCCCTATAGCCCGACCAGAAAACACCCCTGCCCCCCCCGAGGCCAAACCCGAACCCCAGGAACTGATTGACCGCTTGATTGAACGCCTGAAGGAGGCGGGTTTGGGCAAGCAAGCCGCCCAGATTGTGATGAAATATGGAGGATATGGCAAACACCCGGACGAAACCCGTAAACTTTACGGCGAGCTACGCGCTTTGCTAAAAGGGCAGGCTTCGTGAGCAAAGGACACCCGTGATTAAGGTTATTGCCATTGGAGACCTTCACGCCGACTTTCCCAAGCTGTGGCGGGCCCTGAAGAACTCGTACGCGGTAGGCGAGGATTGGCTGCCCTCTGACCCCCTCCGGCGCGGCACCTACCGGGTGGTGCTGATGGGCGATTTGGTGCACCCCAAGCTGCTGGCCGACTACCGCCGCCTGACCGGCCTCGAGGACTACGACCCCAACAACCCCGACCACCTGCGCATGGCGGCCAGGGCGCAAATCCGCGAGCTGGTGCGCATCAAACGCTTTCAGGAGGCCGCCCCCGAGCACATCACCATTCTGATGGGCAACCACGACCACGCCGCCATCACTGGCGAGATGGTTCTGGGAAATGCTCAGCTCGAGCACAAGGAGTTTCATCCCGAGTTAGGGGGGGTCGAGTTTCCCGAGGATTTGAAGAAATGGTTTCAAACCTTCCCGGCCCAGGTCAATCTGTACGGCGTAAATTTTGCCCATGTAGGGCCGGTGCCGTGGCTACAAACCTACGATGAAATGTTCTACAACGGACGCGAAGCAAAGGAGTGGTGGCTTCACAACGCCGACTACGTCGAGCGCATGGGATACCGCTTCGGCGTGTACGGGCACACCGTGATGAAAAACGGCATCCTGATCAAGGACAAACTGGCCTTGATTGATGCTCTGGATAAGGATCAGTACCTGGAACTGATTCTCGATGAAGACAAGCTCGACTGGGAAATAGTAGAAATCCCGCCGGTGGGCGCAACCCTTCAATAAAGGGACTAGAGCGAAAAGCCTGCCAGCACAGAAAAACGTTTGGGTTATCCCAACGCCCATGAACCTCACTTCACCTAAAGTCGTCCGGGATCTGCTGGAGCGCTACGGCCTGCGGGCGGATAAACGTTTTGGGCAGAATTTTCTGGTGGAGAAGGGTTACCTGACAAAAATAGTTGAAGCCGCAGGCTTTACTCCTGGCGAAACCGTGTACGAGGTGGGGCCTGGACTGGGAACCCTGACCCGGGCGCTGGCCGAGGCGGGGGCAAAAGTGGTCGCTATCGAGATGGATCGTCGGCTCGAGGCCGTCTATACCGAGACCCTGGCCGGACTGCCGGTGCAAATTGTCTGGGAGGACGCCCTTGCTTTTGACTGGGCCAGTGTCCCCTCCCAAAGCCTTTTTGCGGGCAACCTGCCTTACAACATTGCCACCCCCCTCATCACCCTGCTGTTGCGCTCGAGCCGGTTCCGCCGCATGGTGGTTCTAGTTCAAAAAGAGGTAGCCGTGCGCATGACCGCTCTACCTGGTACGCCCGAATATGGTCTCCTGAGTTTGCGGGTGCAGTACCACGCGCAAGCTCGGCGCATCGTGGACTTACCCCCCGGTGCTTTTTTTCCTCCACCCAGGGTCACGAGTTCGGTAGTTTGCTTGAACCCCAACACCAAGCCCGACCACCCCGCGCTGTTCCGCCTGATCGAAGCGGCGTTTGCCCAGCGACGCAAAACCTTACTCAATGCCCTCAAAGCGGGGGGCTACGACCCTGAAAAGGTTTCCAAAGCTCTGCAGATCCTTAATCTTTCCCCCAAGGTTCGGGGTGAGGCCCTGAGCTTGCAGCAATTTGAACATTTGCTCGTTAAAATCAGCTAAGCTATAGCCTTGTTAGCGATTTCTCATATGGGTGGGATAGGCTACTCCACATCAGTTGGCTATACCGCTAGACTATAGTAACAGTAAGCCCTGCAAGCGGGAAACGGTGGCTGGGAGGCCGGAATGCGGTTCTTTGTCGTAGGAGACGTATCAGTTGACCTAATTTATTTTCTCGAGCGAATCCCAGAGCCTGGCGAGGAGGTTCCGGCGCAGCGAGCCTTAATGAAGCCTGGAGGCGCAGGAGGCACCCTGGCCGCTCACCTGGCCAGTCTGGGCAACAAGGTATATCTGGCCAGCCGGGTAGGGAACGATCCCTTCCGTAGCGTGGCTTTGTCGGAGCTTGAGAAAGTAAACGTTGACCTCAAATATCTACAAGTAGATCTCGAGCAAACCACCTCTTCGATCCTGATCTTGCTAATTCCTGGGGGCGAACGCTCCATGATTTCAGCGGGGGGCGCCAGCCGCTACCTCGATGCAGCCGAGTTCAAGGCCAGGATGCTCGACCAGGTTGACGCCGTTGTTTTCTCCGCTTATGCCTTTGTGGGCGGGCCGCAAAAGCAGTACGCCATCAACGCCCTGGACGCAGCCCGCAAACGCGAACTGCCCATTTTTGTTGACCTCGGCACCGGCGCAGTGCGGGCCGCCGGCAAGGAGCTGCTGGACATTCTGCGGGGTGTTCCGTACCTGCTGATGAACCAGGTGGAGTTGCTGGCCCTGACCGGCACCGCTTCGATTAGCGATGGGGTTAACGAGCTCAAGGGCTGGGGCCTCGAGACGGTGGTCGTTAAGGTCGGAGCGATGGGCTCCATCGTGATTACCCCCACCCGGCAAGAACTAATTGAGCCTTACCCCCTAGAAGAAGTGGTAGACACCACCGGCTCGGGGGATGCCTTTACGGCCACCTTCGCCCATGCCATCCTGCAAGGCAAAGACCCCTTTGTGGCCGCCCGTTTGGGTAACCTGGCGGGCTCTCTGGCAGCCACCGCCGTTGGAGGGCAGGGTCGCCTGATCACCGAAAAAGATCTTTTACAGGCCAGGTAACAGTCGGGCAAAAAGCAGGGTGAGCACAACCAATCTGCCCGCTCTACAGGCTACTGTCTGGCGGCGAAGTACAGCCGGGTAACCTCCAGCAAAGCCAGTCCCACCGCTCCGCTTTTCTCGGGGTGGAACTGGGTGGCTACCACGTTATTGCGCGCATAAAGCGCAGTAAAGCGGGTTCCACTGTAGTCGGTGATACCCACGCTCCCTTCCACCAAAGGAGCAAAATAGGAGTGCACAAAATAGAAATAGCGGCCCGAAAGGTGCTTAAAGTGGGCGCTATACTCCACCGTATTCCACCCCATCTGCGGCACCCGCGCGGCCTTGAAGCGGGCCAGCCACCCCGGCACCAGGCCCAGCCCCGGCGTTCCTGGCGCTTCCTCCGAGCCTTCAAAGAGGATTTGCATGCCCACGCAAATCCCCAGGAAGGGCTTTCCTGCCTCAATATGCTGCCGTACCCCTTCCTCAAACCCGGAAGCCTTGAACGAACGCATCACCTGGCCGAAATGGCCCTGCCCTGGCAGCACCAGCAGGTCGTGCCGGTCTATCGTGCTGGGGTCAGCCGACACGGTAACCTGGTAGCCTGTGGCTTGCAGCGCTTTGGCCGCACTGTGCAGGTTACCTGAGCCGTAGTCAATCAGGAGTGTTTTCATAACGTCGGTGCGTCTTGCGCGGGTATCCTATAAAACTTCCTTGGTGCTGGGCAGGTCGGTGCGGGTCAGGCGAGTGGCCTGGTACAAGGCCCGGGCAAGGGCCTTAAAGGCGGCCTCGAGCACGTGATGGGCTTCCCGGCCCGCCAGTACGCGCACGTGCAGGGTGAGCCCCGCATGGTTGCACAGCCCCCGCAGAAACTCGCGCAGGTGGTAGGCATTCAGGCCCCCCGCCGTCCCTTCAATGCCAAGTTCCTCGGGCGCAAAGGCCAGGTAGCTGCGCCCGGAAAAGTCCAGCACCACCTGCACCAGGGTCTCGTCCATGGGTACGCTGGCCTCGCCGTAGCGCTCGATTCCCCTACCCTCCCCCACCGCCTGCTTGAAAGCCATGCCCAGCACAATACCTACATCCTCTACCAGGTGGTGCACGTCTACGGCCAGGTCACCTCTGGCTTCTACCACCAGCCCAAAACGCCCATGCCGCTGGAAGGCCAGCAGCATGTGATCGAGAAAACCCAGTCCGGTTGAAATGCTTGCCTGAGAAACTCCGTCGAGGCTCAGGCTTAGCTTAATCTGGGTTTCAGCGGTGTTGCGTTCGATGGTCGCACTACGCATGGGGCACCTCGGCGAGGGAGAACGCAGCCTGCAAAAAGCGCCGGTTTTCCTGTGGCGTACCTACCGAGACCCGGATACAACCTTCCAGGCCCAGGTAATGGTCTTGCCGCCGCACCAGGATCCCTTGCTCCAGCAGTGCACTGTAAGCGGCGGCGGCATCGGGGGTACGGATCAGCAAAAAGTTGGTCTGGCTCGGGTAGACCTTCCAGGTCGGGTGTGAGTGCAGGGCTTGAAATAATTGCTCGCGCTCGGCCAGCAAGGTCTGCACAATACCCTGCACATAGCCGGGCGACTCCAAAACCGAGAGGAGAATCTGGCCGGTGTGGGCGGGCAGGCCAAAGGGGGGCACAAAGTTCTGCACAACGTTGCAAACCTCGGGCGAGGCCATCAGGTAGCCCGCCCGAATGCCCCCAAGACCCCAGGCCTTGGAGAAAGTACGCAGAATGGCCACATGGGGGTTGGCGCTGGCCAGCCAGGCGTAGTCGGTGCCCGAAAACTGGTGGTAGGCCTCATCGATAACCAGCAGCCCGCCGGTTTGCGCGGCTCTATCGGCCAGGCGGCGGATATCGCGCTCGGCGAAGAGCTGCGCGGTGGGGGCGTGGGGGTTGGGCAGAAAGAGTACAGCAGGGGTTTTTTGCTGGGCCTCGAGCAGCGCCTCCATCGGTAGTGCAAATCCCTCACCCAGCGCGATGGCCTGGTAAGGGGTGGCCGAAATTTTAGCGGAAAAAGCGTAGTGAGGAAAGGAAGGTGCCGTATCCAGCACCCGCCCCGCCGCCTGTACCAGGGCCTGAATGAGCAGGTTGGAACCCGGCGAGACCACCAGGCCCTCCATAGGCCATCCCAGATACGCCGAGAGTTTTTCGCGTACATCCTCGGCGTGAAGCGCGGGGTAGCGATTAAAATCAAGGTGCTGCAAACGCTGTAGAACCCTTTGCTTGAGTTCAGCAGGTAGGTCGTAGGGGCTCTCGTTTTGGTCAAGCTTGACCGAAGCATCTACCTTTTTGTAGGGGTAGCTGGGCAGCCCTTGGAGATGGGGTTTGAAAGCCTTCACCCCCCGATTGTCTAGAGTCTACAAGCCAGCGTCAAGGGTCGCGTTGTGGGTCACTCGCCCAGTACCCCCCTGAAGTTACACCTCTCGGGTCGGCCCAACCCCTACCCGACCTTCCACCCGTGCGAACGAACGCTGCTGGTAGGCAGCCCAGATAAGGGAAAATCGATCCAAAAAATTGGCGTGTGAAGTCGCTAGTGTAACCACCCATCGTCTGATTTCAACCGTGAACCCAGCACCAATGCGCCCATGCGCCGTTGCGTAGGCTAAGGCCATGCGGATCGGGGTGGTGTGTTATCCGGGTCTGGGCGGGAGCGGAATTGTGGCCTCGGAGCTGGCCGACCGGCTGGCTCGAAGGGGGCACCGGGTTTTCTTGTTTGCTACTGAGCTTCCCATGCGCTTGCCGGAGGACAGCCCGGTGCAGTTTATGCCGGTAGAGGTACCCAGTTATCCTGTTTTTCCGGCCCCTCTATACACCCTGGCCCTGGCGGGGGCTTTGGAGCGGGCCATCCGGGAGGAGCACCTGGAGCTCATCCACACCCACTACGCCATCCCCCACGCCGTTGCGGCCAAGCTGGCCACCGAAGGCCGCATTCCCCTGGTTCACACCCTTCACGGCACGGACGTAACTTTGTTGGGGATCGACCCGGCCTACCAGACCCTCACCAGTAAGGCGCTACAAAAAGCCAGCGCGGTGACCGCAGTTTCGCAGAACCTGGCCCAGCAAGCCCAGCGTACTTTTGGGGTGAACCCACAGGTAATCTACAATGCCGTGGACGCCGAGCGCTTTCGACCCAACCCCGGAGCTAAGCGCTTCTATGCCGCCCAGGACGAGTTTCTGCTGGTTCATGCCTCCAACTTCCGGGCCGTTAAGCGGGTAGGGGACATCATCCATGTGTTTGCCAAAATCCGCCAGAAACTCAGGGCTCGGCTGGTGCTGGTGGGCACCGGGCCGGAGCGGGCCGAGGCACTCTCGATCGCCCATAGCCTGGGGGTGGACGACAGCGTGACCTCGCTGGCTACGGCCAAAAACCCCGAAGAAGTGATTGGCGCAGCAGACGTGTTCTTGCTGGCCTCGGAGTATGAGGGCTTTGGACAGTCGGGCCTCGAGGCCCTGGCCTGCGGGGTTCCGGTGGTGGCAACCCGCGTGGGGGGTATTCCCGAATGGTTGACGCCAGAGGTGGGGCGCCAGGTGGAGTTTGGCGACCTGGAAGCCTTTGCCCAGACAGTAGTGGAACTTTTGTCTTCACCCCATCTGGCGCAGATGCGCGAAGCCGCTCGACAGTATGCCCAGGCCCATTTCAATCCCGAAACGATTACCGACCAATACGAAAGGGTGTATGCGTTGGCTATGCAGGGCAAAACCCTCGAGCCCAGCGAAACATAGAACCAGACCTGCTTGCAGGAAAATGCCTTGACACCCGAATCGCCTGGGGCTTAGATTGGCGAGAGGTCGTCGTGTATAGGAGTATCAATTGCCATAAGACGGCGCTACTGGAACAGAAGGGACGGCCTCTATCCAGAGCAGCCACCTGGAGGTTTGTATGCTGGAAGGATTCAAGAAATTCATCATGCGTGGAAACGTGCTCGATCTGGCGGTAGGTGTAATTATTGGGGGCGCTTTTGGGGCGATTATTAACTCGCTGGTAGCCGATATTATTAACCCCTTGATCGGCATGATTTTTGGCGCACCGGATTTCTCGGCCATCAAGCTCGGAGCGCTGAATATCGGCAAGTTTCTCAACGCTGTGGTGAGCTTTCTAATGATCGCCTTTGCCCTGTACTTTTTTGTGGTCACGCCCATGAACAAGCTGCAAGAAATGTCTAAGAAGAATGCGCCCGAGCCCGCACCGGCGGCCCCACCCGAAGACATTGTATTGCTGCGGGAAATCCGCGATGCGTTGAAGAAATAATGAAACCAGGTAGGGTAACGCGGGCAACGCCCTCAGCTACCTCCTGGTGGTGTGTTTCCGACTAGGCCCTGGCCGCAGGTTGCACCTTACTCCGGCGGGCCTTTTTGGGCGTGGGGGCAATGGCTTTGCGCTCGAGGGCAGCCAGGCCGCCTACGAGCGTCCAGTCGAGCACCTCGTCCAGCGATTCGGCAAAGTGGAACTTGAGGTTCTGGCGTAAGTAAGCAGGGATATCCGAGAGGTCGGGCTGGTTTTGCTTGGGTAGGATTACCTCCCGGATTCCGGCCCGCCGTGCGCCCAACACCTTTTCTTTGACCCCTCCAATGGGCAGTACCCGCCCGGTGAGGGTAATCTCTCCGGTCATGGCTACGTCGTTGCGCACAGGAGTTTCGGCCAGGGCCGAGACCAGCGCCGAGGTAATGGCAATGCCCGCCGAGGGGCCTTCTTTGGGTACAGCGCCCGCCGGAACGTGGATGTGCACATCCGAGTTATCGAATTTCTCGAGCGGAATACCAAAGCGGCTGGCGTTTTTCTTGGCGTAGGAAAGGGCCGCCCGAGCCGACTCCTTCATGACCTCACCAAGCTGCCCGGTCAGAATAAGGTTGCCTTTGCCTGGCATCACCGAGACCTCGATAAACATGATGTCGCCACCTACCGGGGTATAGAACATCCCCGTAGCCACCCCCACCTGGGGGGTTCTGGCCTCCGATTCGGGCTGGTAGCGGGCCGGGCCCAGGTATTTTTCCAGGTCGGAATCGGTTATGCGCACCCGTTTTCTCCCACTCTCCAAAATGGTGCGGGCTGCTTTGCGCAACAAGGTGCCTATTTCGCGCTCGAGGTTGCGTACCCCCGCCTCGCGGGTGTAGTGGGTGATCAGTCGCATCAAGGCGGCTTCGGTAATCACCACCTGATTCTCCTTGAGGCCATTTTCTTCGAGTTGGCGGGGCAGCAGGTAGCGCTTGGCAATCTCGAGCTTCTCCTGCTCGATATAGCTGGTAAACTCGATCAACTCCATGCGGTCGAAGAGGGGCCCCGGAATGTTCTGGGGAAAATTGGCCGTGCAGATAAAGAGCACCTCGCTCATGTCAAAGGGCACCCCCAGGTAGTGGTCGGTGAACTCCTTGTTCTGCGCTGGGTCGAGCAGCTCGAGCAGGGCTGCAGCGGGATCGCCCTGGTAAGAAACCCCGAGTTTGTCTACCTCATCCAGCAGAATCACCGGGTTCTTGCTACCGGCCTGGCGCATCCCCTGAATGATGCGGCCCGGCATGGCCCCAATGTAGGTGCGGCGGTGTCCGCGAATATCGGACTCGTCGCGGGCACCCCCCAGCGAGATCCGGTGGTATTTGCGCCCCAGGCTCTTGGCGATGGACTTGGCAATAGAGGTCTTGCCTACCCCCGGCGGCCCCACAAAGAGCAGAATGGGCCCTTTGGAGACCTCCTCCAGGGGAATCTCTCCATTTTTCTGGCGCTCCAGCTTCAGCTTGCGCACCGCCAGGTATTCCAGCACACGATCCTTGACCTTTTCCAGGCCATAGTGGTCTTCTTCCAAAATCCTTTGGGCCTCCTTGAGGTCAATCTGATCTTCGGTGCGGGTATTCCAGGGGAGGTTGGTAATCCAGTCCAGATAGGTGCGCACCACACTGGCTTCGGCGGAGTCGGGGTGCATCCGGGCAAAACGCGAGAGTTCGCGCTCCACCTCGGACAGCACATTCTGAGGTAGCTTGAGCGCCGCAATCTTTTCGCGAAACTCCTCAACCTCCACCTCGCCCTCTTCACCGTGCAGCTCCCGCTGAATGGCCTTCATCTGCTCACGCAGGTAGAACTCGCGCTGATTTTTGTCAATTTCTTCTTTGACCTGTTGCTGGATTCGGCGCTGGGTCTCCATCAAATCCAGCTCTGCATCGAGCAAAATGGCAACGCGCTTGAGGCGGTCCACTACCGAGGGGGTCGCCAGTATTTGCTGCTTGTCTTCCAGCTTGAACTCGAGGTGAAAGGCAATGTAGTCGGCCAGTTGCGAGGGATCCTCGAGGTTCAACACAAACTGGGCCACCTCTGGCGAGAGATACTTTCCCTCCCTTAGGAGGTTTTCAAAGCGCTCCTTAACTTCGCGGAATAGCGCCCGCACCTCGGTGTCCTTACCCTCGACCTCGGGCAACCGCACCACGCTGGCTTGCAGATATCCATCTGCCTTGCGGTACTGCTGAACCCGCACCCGGGCAAATGCCTGTACGAGCATCTGCACCGAGCCGTCAGCGTTTTTGCGCATGCGCAGTACGTTACAAGCCGTGCCCACCTCATACAGGTCTTCGGCACCGGGTTCTTCAACTTCTTTGTCACGCTGGCTCACAATCAGGATAACCCGCTCCTGGGCCAGAGCCGCATCAATCGCGCGAATCGAGATGGGTCGGCCTGCATCAATCGGCATCACCATGCTGGGATAGATCACCGAGCCACGCACCGGGCATACCGGGAGGGTATCGGGAAGATGTGTATTGGGCTTATCAGTTTTTTCGTTCATCGGGATTCCCCATCTATATCGCAAGTTTACAACCTGGACTCACCTTCCAACAGGACTTGATTTGGGGCAAAACACAAAGCACACCATGAGTCTTACATTATCAAGTTTAGTGAATCTAGTAGTAGCAATAAGAACCTCCAACACAATGGCGTATGCTGATATGAATGAGATTTACTGGGGTTTGGATACTGCTCTTGCTCTGGACTCTGGCCCCCCTGCCAACCGGAACCACATGGACACATACCTCCTGGCCAGGTTGGAATGTAGCCCTGGCCCAGCGGAGCGGCGGTGGCGTTGGGGGCCGAGGTGGATTCTCTACACCCAGGCCCGCGCCCTCGATTCCCAGGGTTAACCCCTCCCCCTCCCCTTCCCTACCGCTGCCAACCCCAAGGAGCTATCCCACCTACCCCACCTACCCCCGCGACTACTATCCCCCCAGTTACCCCAGCTACCCCAGTACCCGCCCGCCCATCTACATCAACCCGGGCACCGGCTATGGCTTCGACCTGGTGGCCCTGCTCTTCATTGGGGGTATCCTTCTGGTGAGCTTTTCCATGATTCGCGGCTTGCAGCGAGCCGGAAGCGGCATTGGTGGGGGTGGCGAACCCGAAAGCACGGTGGCCCGGCTTCGGCTGGCCACCCTGTTTAACCCCGAGTTACAAGCCAATCTGCGCCACATGGCCCAGGCTGCCGATACCGAGAACGTGCGCGGGCTGGCCGACCTTATGGACAACGCCGCTGTGCTGTTGCTGCGCGAGCAGGCCGGGTGGCGATTTGGCATGTATGAGGTATGGCAAGGCAGCCTTCAGAAAGCTGAGGGGCAGTTTGATGCCTGGATGACCGAGACCCGTTCGGAGTTTTTGGAAACCTACCGGCACTTTGAAGGCAAGGAGGTCGTGCAGGCTGGATACCAGCCCAAAGCCGAGCCCGATGGCCGCTATATCCTGGTGACGCTGCTACTGGCCGTAAGCGGCAGCCTACCCCCCGTTCCCACCCCGCTCAGGCGCGAGGGTGCCCGCCAGGCCCTGATGGCCCTGGCCTCCTCGAGCCCCACCAACACCCTGGCCGCTTATGTAGCCTGGACCCCCGAGGCCGAAGGCGAAGCCCTCACCGAGCAGGACTTGCTACTGGGGTGGCCCAAGCTCGAGCTGCTGTGAATAGAGCAATGTAGGTCTATGGTCTATCGACTATGGACTATCGTCCTTCACCCAGACAGCCCCCTCACCGCAGCGGCCACCTCTTCGTAGGGTGGTTCCTGAGCGGGCACCTCCGCCACCCAGGCCCAGGCAATGCGGCCCAAAGCATCCACCACATAGGCAGCCCGTTGCGAAAAGCCGGGCAGGCCGCGCAGGCTGATCTCGAGGCCAAAAGCCCTGGTGGCCTCCCGGTTGTGGTCGGAGAGCAAGGGAAAGGCCAGACCCAGCGACCGGGCATAGGCCCCCAGCGTCCAGGGGGTATCCACGCTCAGGCCGTAGACCTCGGCTCCGAGTTGGTTGTACTCGGCCAGCCCGTCGCGGAAGGTGCACAGCTCCTTTTCGCAAACGCGGGTGTGGGCGGCAGGAAAAAAAAGTAACACCAACGGCTTTCCTTGCGGCAGTTGGGCGAGCGATACGGCTTCAGCAGCCGTGTTGAACACGGTTACATCGGGCAGGCGGTCTCCTACTTGAATTGCCATAATGCATGAAAGATTACCCAAAGTTTCCCCTTCTTGTCTCGCGCAACCCTACGCGGCCCCACGAGGCTCGAGGCCTAACCCCCAGCCTGGTCTACTTTTTACCTGACCCGGCCATATTAGACTTGGAAGTATGGTAGTTAACCGCCGCAAGACACCCACCGTCTGGGTGGGTAAGGTGCCCAAAGGGGGCGACCATCCGGTCGTGGTGCAATCCATGACCAATACCGACACCGCCGACATCGAGGCCACCGTGGGCCAGGTCTGGGCGCTCACCAGAGCTGGCTCCGAGGTCGTGCGCATGACCGTTAATAACGAAGAAGCCGCGCAGGCCGTGCCGGAAATCAAGCAACGCCTGGCCGACCTGGGGGTAGACGTGCCGCTGGTAGGGGATTTTCACTTCAATGGCCACATCCTGCTGCGCAAATACCCCAAAATGGCGCTGGCCCTGGACAAGTACCGCATTAACCCCGGCACGGTAGGCAAGGGTAAGCAACAAGACCCCAACTTCCGCACCATGTGCGAGGTAGCGGTGGAGTATGGCAAGCCAGTTCGCATTGGGGTGAACTGGGGCTCGCTGGATGCCGGGCTGCTGGACGAGATGATGGACGCTAACGCCGCCCGGCCCGAACCCAAGGATGCCCACCAGGTTACGCTCGAGACTATTGTGGAGTCGGCGGTGCGTAGCTACGACTGGGCCCTCAAGTACGGCCTGACCGAAGACAAGATCATCCTCTCGGCCAAGATTTCCAACGCGCCCGACCTGTGGTGGGTCTACCGCGAGCTGGCCAAACGCACCAATGCCCCCCTGCACCTGGGGCTGACCGAAGCCGGGATGGGCGTGAGCGGGATTGTGACCAGTACGGCTGGCCTGGTGCCCCTGCTGGCCGAAGGCATTGGCGATACCATCCGGGTCTCCATTACCCCGGCTCCCGGTGAGCCCCGCACCAAAGAGGTGGAGGTGGCCCTGGAAATTCTGCAGTCCATCGGGGTGCGCCAGTTCACCCCCAGCGTGGCCAGTTGCCCCGGCTGTGGACGCACCACCAGCACTTTTTTCCAGGAGCTGGCCCTGCAAGTTTCTACCCGCCTGAACGCCCAGATGCCGACCTGGAAAACCCAGTACCCCGGGGTTGAAAACCTTAAGGTGGCCGTGATGGGGTGTGTGGTCAACGGCCCCGGCGAGTCCAAGCACGCCGACATCGGAATTTCCCTGCCCGGCACCGGCGAGGCGCCCCGGGCTCCGGTGTACATCGACGGCCAGCTTGCCACCACCCTCAAGGGCGACCACATCGCCGAGGAGTTTATGGGCATGGTGGAAGAGTATATCCAAAAGCGCTATGGCAAGCAGCCGGCCTAGCTATTTCGAGCTCTCTGGGCGAAAGGTTTGGCGTAGCTGCCAAAGCATTACGGCAGTACTCTGAGTACTGTCGGGGCTTGCTACACCGGCTGAGGCCCTTTTTTGTGTAAGGCCAGTGTTTCTACAATAAATAACGTGTAGTAGTATGTGTGTATATTCTCCAGCGAGTGTAAATGTTGTAACTTTGACTTTGACAAAATAAACACGACTTGCCCTATCCTCCTATCCAAGGAGGGACTACCGTGGAGACCACCCTGATACAAACCAGCAGCACCCCAATAACACAATATTCCGGCTCGAGCCGCCTGACCCGCCCTGCTCGCCTGATTCTGAGCCGTCCGCCTGCCAAGAGCTCGGTCAAGGCCATCTGGGATGGCTTCCGCATGAGCAAGGCCTGGGGCGAGGCGCTCGAGACCTACGACCTGCCCCACGAATAACCTGGCGAGAAACACCTGCGGCGGGTCTTCCCCGCCGCTTTTCATTTTCGACGACCCGGCCTCAACCGATGCGCACCGTGGGCTCGTTGCCAGGCTTCCACTTGATGGTGCAGCCAATGGCGTTGGCCTCGGTAACGGGCGGTTCCTGGCCCTGTACCAGCGCCGCCAGCACCAGATCGAGGGTGTGTTCCGTGACGGTGGTGGGGTCTTTGGGCGTGTCGTTCACCCGGCCGTGGTAGCGTAACTTGCGGTTTTGGTCGAAGACGAAAATCTCGGGAGTTCGCAGGGCTTTGTAGGCTTTAGCAGTGGCCTGGGTTTCGTCGAGCAGATAGGGGAAGTTGAAGCGGTGCGCCTGAGCAAACAAGCGCATGCCTTCGGGAGCATCCTCGGGGTAACGCTCGTAGTCGTTGGAATTGATGCCCACAAAGGCCACTTTCCCCTGGTATTTCTGGGCCAGGGCCACCAGCTCCTCTATAGAACCCTTGACGTAAGGGCAGTGGTTGCAGATGAACATTACCGCCAGAAACGGCTCGGTAAAGGCCGAGAGTCTGACCACCTGGCCCGAAAGGTCGGGCAAGGAGGCATCAATTAGAGGACTCCCAAGGGGTAGCTGATCGTACTGAAGCATGGCATCATGCTAGCAAATTGCTGGCCAGAAACGATAAACACGCCTTATGGAAGCGCCCGTAGCGACTTTGGATACCAGTCCAGCCAGTCCGGGCAAGGCACAAATGCACCCAAAAGCTGGGCCTGCCCTGTGAGCTCGATAGCCTGGCCAGCCCCAATGAGCAGGGTATCGCCCCAGGAGAGCGGCCCCTCGAGCCACTCGGCACCCCCCACAACCAGGGTCAGAAGCAAAAAGCTCTCCTCAGGTGCCCGCAGGGTCAGCCTGCCGCGCAGGTGGTAGCGCTCGAGCGCAAACGCCTCGCAGACCAGCAAGATTTCCTTGTGATGGGAAGGGAGAGGGGTCGGGTGGGGCAGCGGCGTGGGGGTACGGATGGCGACGTCCAGCCCTTTTTCCAGGTGTAGCTCACGCGGCCGTCCATAGTCGTAGAGGCGATAGGTCAGATCGGAACGCTGCTGCACCTCGTAGAGCAACAGGCCGGGCCCCAGGGCGTGAATGGTGCCTGCGGGTACGGGGATCACCTGCTCGGAAACCACCCACTCCCGCCGAAGCGCGTCCCAAAGGCTACCGTTCCGGGCAGCCCTGGCCAGGTCTTGGCGATCCATTGGCTCACGCAGACCATAGACAATTTCGCCCTCGCCCTCGAGGATGTACCAGGCCTCGGTCTTGCCGTGAAAACCACTGGCCGCCTCTACGGTGTGGGCATAGGCATCGTCCGGGTGTACCTGCACCGAGAGCCACTCGGCGGTATCGAGAAATTTGATGAGCAGGGGCAGCTCGAGGCCATACTTGCCATGGGCGACCTTGCCGATGAAGTCTGGGCCCAGATCAGGCAAGGCCTCGGCCAGGGTTCTTCCTGCCAGCGGCCCTGAGCGAATGCGATTCTGGTCGTAAGCCAACCATAGTTCTCCTAGCGGTTCGTTGGTTTGCAGGCCCAGCCTCTCGGCTATGCGCGTCCCACCCCAGACCCTGGGCACGGGCTGGGCCTCGAGGCTCACGGCAAAAATGCTTGGTACCATCCTGTCGATACTAAAGCCAATCCATGGAAACCGCCAGGCTGCCCAAAGCCTTTATCATTTCCGTGGTTAAAAGCGAGCTCATAGCCTGGACGAATCTAGAGCGTCCTCCCACGAATACCCCACACCGCATCCTTTGGAAGCTATGGTGTGTGGGGTAATTTACGCTGCATCGCGTGTAGCGTAAATGTGAGAAACGCGATAAAGCTAAAAAACACATCGATCTGCTTTGACAAACTGCCAGGTGTACCTGAGACTATTTCCAAGCTCAATCGGGTGTCTTTATGCCCAAACCCCATGTTGTGATCAACCGAGTTGCACCTAAAGTATTCAGGAGTGCTCCGCAATGCGCATTCTAGCGCTCTCTGATCAGATTCACCCCTTCATCTACCAGGAGCGCTTTCCCGACAACCTGCCCCCTTTTGAACTGGTGCTGGTAGCCGGTGATTTACCGGGTAGCTATATCGAGTTCGTAGCGACCAAGGTTCGGGTACCGGTGGTGTATGTGCACGGCAATCACAAAGAGGAATATGTACAGGACTATCTGGGCAACCTGAGCCCGCCTGGCGGGGCCATCAAGGCCCACGGGCGCATTGTGGAGGTGGCGGGCCTTCGGATTGCGGGCTGGGGGGGCTGTCCCCGCTACAACAACCGCGAGATTGGGCAGTACAACGAAGCCGAAGCCCAGAGCCGCTTTTTGTCGTGGTATCCGGTACTGATGGGCCGCCGTTTATTGAAGGGGCACGGCGTGGACATCCTGCTCACCCATGCCCCACCTCCGGGCCCCCATGCCGGCGCGGACTTCGCCCACCGGGGCAGCACTGCGTTGGGGCTGTTCCACCGTCTGTATCGCCCTAGAATCCACGTTCACGGTCACATCCACCTCTACGAGGCCCAGCCCAAACGTGAGTACACCAGCCCCGAGGGGGTTCGGGTGATTAACGCCTTCGAGTACACTCTGATTGAGCTATGAAGATTGCCGGCAGCCTGTGTGTAATCAGCGGGGCCAGCAGCGGGATTGGTAAAGCTACTGCCCTCGAGCTCGCAAGGCGCGGGGCCCGGGTGGTGCTCGTAGCCCGCCGGGCACAGATCCTGGAACAGCTCGAGGGGCAAATTCGCGCTGCTGGCGGACTGGCCTGGGCCTTTCCCGCCAACCTCAGCCAGCCCCAGGAGGCCATGCGCCTGGGCGAGTGGGTGCTCTGCGAGCTGGGTACGCCGGACACCCTGATTCACAGTGCCGGGGCCGGCGAGTGGCGCTTTCTAGACGAAACCCCCCTCGAAGACCTCCAGCGCCTGATGGACACCCCCTACTTTGCGGCGGCCTACCTGACGAGGGTCTTTCTGCCGGCCATGTTGCAGCAAAACCAGGGCTTTATTCTTTCGGTCTGTTCACCGGCCAGCCGGCTGGTCTGGCCGGGGGCTACCGGCTATGTCGCCGCCCGCTGGGCCCTGAACGGGTTCACCGAAGCCCTGCGTGCCGATCTTTACCATACCAATCTACAGGTGTGCGCTTTTTTTCCAGGCAAAATCAGCGACTCCGAGTATTTCACCCATAACACCGATACCGAGCAGCGCATACCCCACATCGGGCGATTCATACCCGAGATTACCTCCCGGCAAGCGGCACTGGGCATTGTGCGGGCCCTCGAGCAAAACGCCCGCATGATGTTTGTACCCTGGCAGTTGCAGGCCTTCGACCTGCTGGCCCGCTGGTTTCCCCGCATCGCCGAACACCTGGCCTGGACCAGCGGGGCCCGGCGCAAAGGGCCGCAGGGCTAAGTACAACAACGTTAGGAATTTGCTCTACCCGAAAAGGGGAGCCCATAAGCTGCGCCGCTTTGAAGACCGGCCACTTCTTTCGCCGAAACCGTCACCACAAAAATCTAATGTGGCGCACTTAGTGCGCAGATAATACCGGATTCAAAAAGATAATCATCCAAACCAAAGATCCCCCAGAGGCTATCTTTTTGAATCCTAGAGCACACCCCTCCCGAACGGTCGGCGAAGAAAGCGTCTCCCTTTCCAAGGGGCGGTATCGCCCTCCGCTACGCGGATAACTTCCAAGGGGCGGTATCGCCCTCCGCTACGCGGATAACTTCGGCCCTGTTAGTTCGCCGCCATCCGGCGCCGTACCAACCGAATCTGGTATTACAGGTCATCGGCTCGGCCTATACGAGGCCTGCCCATCACTCTTCACTCGAGGCTGCCGAAACCTGCCCTGGGATTTGCACCGGTAGAGGTGTTGCATAGGGAATGGCCGGCAGCTTTTGCATAATTTGGGCCCGGACGGGCTCGAGCCAGGCAGGCAGGCGCAGGCTGGTACCCAGCTGCTCAAAGGACTCGTCGTGGGTAAAGCCAGGGGTATCGGTAGCAATCTCAAACAACACCCCTCCCGGCTCGCGGAAATAGACCGAGCGAAAATACTGGCGATCCTGCACCGCCGTCACCCGAACCCCCTGGCGCAGGAGTTGCTCGCGCAGGGCTTGCTGGGTTTCATCGTCGGGTACGCGGAAGGCAACATGATGTACCGTGCCCACACCCCCTTTGGCGGCCATAAACTGGCCGGTTTCGCGCACCTCGATACGGCCCCAAGAGGGTTCTTCCTCAGACGGACCCAGATAGGTGATGGCATCCACCTGACCCAACACCCGGTACCCCAGCCCCTCGAGCAGCCGCACCGAAGGTTCAGCTTGCAGCACCCACATCTGCGCTGCAAAAAGGCCCCGGACGGCACACTCCTCCGGTACCGGGGCTCCGGCCCAGTGCTGAATGGCGGGCACGCTCGAAGCCGCTACGAGTTCCACCACAATGCCATCGGGGTCCCGGAGGGTGAGTACCCTGACTTCTTCCAAGCCGTGGGGGCCGAGAACTTCGCGGTGCTGGGGGCCTTCGTATCCAACCCCCTTTTCCATCAGGCGGTGTATCCAGTAACCCAGGCTTTCCAGGGGAATCGCCAGGCTAATAATCGCCACCTGATGCACCCCGGCCCGTCCGGCTAGGGCCCGTTGCCAGGGGAAAAAGGTCAGGATGGTGCCGGGCTGGCCCAACCCATCGCCATAGTAGAAGTGGTAGGTCTCGGGATCGTCGAAGTTAACCGTTACCTTGACCAGGCGCAACCCCAGCACGCCGGTGTAAAACTCCAGGTTGCGCTGTGGGTGGCCTGCCATCGCGGTGATGTGATGAATTCCACGAACCTTGTGCATGGTATTTTCCTCGAACACAAACAGAGCGCACCACAGAGAACACACGAAAGCACCCGCCACGTATGTATCTGTGTTCAGTTTTGTCAGGCTTGGGTGTGTATCCAGCAACCCTTGCCTGGGCAATCCACCACAACCAACGATACCGCCTGGTTGCCCAAAAGCTGTGTAAGTTTACGGCAAGGCGCTGCTCAGGCCCCAGTTTTGCGGTTGAGAACACCGGTAGCGGTCGCTCCACGGTGCGGGTCAGACCCCAGGGGTCCTTGACTGGGGCGCTGAGTTCGGCCTCGAGTACCACCGGCTTGGTGATGTTGCAAATGGTCAGATCGCCGTAGATTCGGTGGTGGTGTGGCTGCTATCGAGATTCCAGTTCATTTTGTTCTCCTTGGATTTGATCCGGACTTATTGCTTCGGATCAACAAGCACATAGCATTTTATAGTGATAAGTATTATCAAGCATTTGGGCAAAGAAAGTAAATGTGCTACACTGTTATAGATATGGTCAGGTCCATTACCCCTGAAACCCCTGAAGTAGACCACAGCTTCTGTCCGGTCTATGAAGCCATTAATGTATTGCAGGAAAAGTGGACCCTACACATCATTCGCAGCTTGTTGGATGGCCCCAAAGGCTTCAACGAACTCTCCAGGGCAGTGGGCGGCTGTAATCCGGCCACCCTGGCCCAGCGGGTAGAAAAGCTCGAGCATCTCGGCATCGTTTCCAAAACCATTCACTCCACCATGCCCCCCCGCACCAGCTACGCCCTGACCGAGGCCGGACAAGCCCTGCAGGCTGTGATTGAAGCGATAGACCGCTGGAGCCGACAATACCTGCCTGCACCGTCTACCATATAGACACAAGGCTTGCAGGTTACCCAGGTTTGTAGACTGGGCTAATTTTTGGTCTTAATACTCGAGGATGGCTCTTATGCAGAACCAAACCCGTTTTGCGATAGCCAAAACCTTGTTGTGGTTATCTTCGTTTTTCAGTTCATTTTACTGGAATTATTTCCAAAACGACCGTATGGTCGCATTGTAATGCTGATATACCTGAGTTGGAATAAGCGTGGTTACGCTTTAAGTATGATTAAATCTGCGGAGAAGCCCCTCGAGGCAGTACTCGAATTGTTGGGCCAACGCGGGGTATACACCATTCTGCGTTCGCTCCGAAGTGGCTCGTTGCGATTTGGTGCATTGCAGCAGGTAACAGCCCTGCCCCCGCGAACCCTATCGCTGCGGCTAAAGGAACTCGAAGAGCTGGACCTGATTAGCCGAACCGAGCACCACGAGGTGCCTCCACGGGTCGACTATGCCCTCACCGAGCGTGGTCGGGGCCTCGAGCCCGCTCTAGAGGCCCTAGCACAATGGCAGGATAAAGTCACCTGATCTCCAAACCCATTGCGTATTGCAGCCGCTCATACCGGATCCAAAAAGACAGTTCAAAAAAACAAAAAACCTATAGGTTGTCTTTTTGAATCCTAGAGTACTCCCTTCGGTCGGGTTAGTTCGTCACCCTTCTGTGACGAACCAACCGAATCTGGTATCAGACATCTCTATCTGTAAAGGGCGCCTTGAATCCAAAAGCTCTGGACTGCTCTCGTGAACTTGGCCCAAGAAAAATATCAGCCGAAAAACTTCAGCTGATATTTTTTGAGCGGTTTCGCTTAAAGCTTGAGCGCAAAACGCAGGGTCAAGTAAGCGGTGTTGAAGTCAAAGTTGCTGAAGCCAAATTCGGGGTTGAAGGTCAGGTTGGAGAGGATGTCGTAGCTGGCCCCCAGGTAGATGGTCTGGGCAAAGGGGCTGGGTACGATCTGATCCAGGGAAATGCCAGCGTACAGGCTGAGCATATCCAGGGCATAGCCAAACTCGAGATACCCATCCATCAGCCAGGAAAAGCTACCGCCCGAAGGTGCAATGGGCAGGTCGGTCACAAGGCGCAGGCCGCTGCTCAGGCTGGCTCCACCACCCAGGTCGTAGGCTAGATCCACGCCAGCCTGGGGGGAGATGCTAAAGCCAAAGCCGCTGGCGGGGGTAATGTCCAGGGTGATAGGAAGGCGAACTCGAGCATAGGCGCTCACGCTCAGCGGGCCATCGTTCACCAGATCAACCCCATACTGCACGAAGGGGCGAACCAGAATTCCCACGCCAAAGGTGGGGGTGATGGGCACCTCGAGACGACCCAGCACACCCGCAGTCAGGTTAGGGGCCAGGGTGGTGCTGTAGTTGGCTTCAAGGCGTGCACCCACACTAAACTGCGCAAAAGCAGGCGCGGCGAGAGCTAGAACAGCGACCACTGCAAAAAAGAGTTTTTTCATACAGAAAACCTCCTGCGGGTGAAAATATCATTAGAGCTCTATTTGTGCAAGTACTAACAAGCCCTGGTTCATCTCCTGCCATAGCGATTTTTGCGTTCAGCACAAGGCTTTTTGCGTTATTCGCAGCGCCACACAGCATGACCGATGATTAAAATTCCCTGTCTTCGGCTTTGCAAATGCAGATGAAAGTTAGGAGTACCGCATTTTCATGGCACCGTGCCAAGCGGCATGCTGGGTTGGGTGCAAGGGCAAACGTACTGGCCAAGCCAAATAAAAACACCCAACCCTCGGGGTTGGGTGTCCGGTGTAGGGCAGGGTTTATCGCGCCCTTCACAGACGTTGCCGCCCATGCCGCCGGCGGGGGCCGCGGGGCCTTCTTCTCTTCGGGCTTCTCGGCTACCACGGCCTCGGTCATGAGGATCAGCGAACCGATGGAGGCCGCGTTTTGCAGGGCGGTGCGGGTGACCTTGGCCGGGTCTACAGTGCCCCACTCCATCATGTCGCCGTACTCGCCGGTCGCGGCGCGGGCGGTCGGGCGCAGGCCGCGAGGAGCAGGAGCAGGCTGAGGTATGCGTATAAATTCACCGATAACTCCCTTTTGCGGGTCTACCGGGCATTCCGCAGACCGCTCTTGGGACGAAAAACCCCGCCCCGACCCTAGCAGATGCGGCTGACCTTGATCACGACGAAGTCAAACCCCTCGTTGTTCTGCGGGTCTTTAGCCTTGAGCCGCAGGCGCAGGGTGTCGCTGACCTCGCAAGTGTTGTAGGGGATGCTGTCGGTGGGCTTCCAGTCGCCACCCGCGGCAGGGGTGACGGGGTAGGTGTTGGTGCCCTGCCCGGTATTCGGGTCGTAGCCCGTGGTCACGTCCCAGGCCAGCGTGACCGCCCCGCCTTCGGGGTCGCTGGCGTTCCCGGCGAGCTTGACCACCTGGTCGGGCCCGATGGTGATGCCGTTCTGGGGGCTGGTGATGTTAACCACGGGCGGCAGGTTGGCGGGTGGGTCGACCACGCTGATGTTCACGGAGGCGCTGCCGCTGCCGCCGTGGGAGTCGGTGCCGGTGAGGGTGAGGGTGTGGTTTCCATTAGAGGTGAGTCTCACCGGAAGGTCACAGCCTGTGCCCAGGGGGGTGCTTCCATCCTTCCAGACCATGCTGGAGCAGGCGAGTTGGTAGCCGGGCTCGTTGGGATCGTAGCTCACCCCGCGCAGGGTGTAGCTCACGCCCCGGAAGAACTGCTGTCCGCTATAGGGGGAGCTGATGGCCACGGTGGGCGGGGTGTTGACCACGGTGACGGCGCGGCTGACGCTGGCGGTCGCGCCGGCGCTGTCGGTGGCGGTGACGGTGATGGTGCGGCTGCCCAGGCTGGTGGGGAGGTAGTCAACGCTGTAGCCGCTGCCCAGGTTGCCCTCGACGCTCGAGCTCCAGGTGACGGTGCAGCAGGGGAAGGGATCCTCGAAATCGGTGACGGCGGCCTCGAGCCTCGATTTCACCGCCACCTGCACGCTTCCGCTACCGGGGGAAATGATCTGCACGTTGGGCGGGACGTTGCCCAGCACCTGCCGCACCGCGGCCAGGGCGTTGACGTACTTCTTGACTTTGGGATCGGGGCTGGTGTGGGCCGTGTCCTTCAGGATGTCCTCGACCTCGCCCGCGCTCAAGGAGGGCTTGGCCGCCCAGATCAGGGCCGCAACCCCGGCGGCGAAGGGCGAGGAGAAGCTGGTGCCGCTGATTTTTCTGGCGTAATTAGCGGGGTTGTCCGGGTCGGGGCCCACCCAAAGGGTGAATGGCGCAAAGATCTCCACGTCCTGGTCGCTGTCACCGCCATCATCGGAGCTGTAGTTGGAGCCGGAAGCCCGGTTCTTGGAGTCCCAGGCCAGCCCACCCACGCAGATCACCCCACCGCTCTCGCAGGGGACCCACCAGGTCTCCTCCCAGCAGACGATGAAGCAATCCTCAGCCTCGACGTTCTTGCCGTCGTTGCCCGCCGAGGCGAAGAGCAGTGCTCCGCTGAGCCGGATGGCGCGGGTGGCGGCCTCGAGGGGCAGGGCGGTCCAGGCCAGCGCCGCCGGAACCGGCGCACTGAAGCTCATGTTGATGATCTTGGCCCCGGCGATGCGGGCCGTGGTGAGGGCTCCGATCACGGTGAAGTAGTCGTAGGAGGTGAACACCAATACCAAGTCGGCCACCGGCCCGGCGGAACCAGCGGCCCCGTAGCTGTTATCCGGCAGACCTGCGGCGGCATGGGCCACCGACGTACCGTGCCAGGGGCAAGGGTTCCCGCCCGAGCAGGAGAGAAAATTCTCGGTTCCGATGGGATTGACGAAGGGCACGTTGGAGAGGGCCAGCCAGCCAGAGGGAAAGTCGTCGTTGGGCTGGAAACCCATGTCCAGAATGGCGATCTTGACCTTGTTGGAGAGCTTTCCAGCCAGCTCCAGCGCCCGCCAGGCCTCGGCCACTCCGATGTCCTGGTTGCCCCCGGTCTTCATGTGCGGCCAGTTGAAGGCGTTGATGGTGTAGGCGGTGCCGCTGATGCTGTCCCCGGCGGGGGCCTCTACTGTGACCTTGTTGGCAAAAAGGTCTCCCTTGCTGACCCAGTTCACCCCGATGGCGAGCCCGCCTACTTGCTCCTGAGCGGCAGCGGCCAGCAGCTTGTGGGCGGCGGCGCTCGAGACCAAGAGCGCCCCCCGGCTGTCCTTGTCCAAAGCCCGCAGGTTGGCCGAAAGCTTGGAGATGTCGGCGGCGTCGGCGCGCACGCGCACCAGGTACTGTTTGCTCACCCCGCTCAGGCCCGCGGCGGCGGGGTCAAAGGTCTTCAGGATGCTCCCCTGCCAGCGAGCGAGGAAGGCGCCCAGGGCGGCGCTGTCGTCGGTGGCAACAACCAGCTCGTTCTCCACGAAGTCGGCCTGGTTGCCCTTGGCGTCGCGGATGCTGGCCAGGGGGCGGGGCACGCCGTCCTCGAGGCCGGGCAGCGTCGGCACGCTGGGCCTCACGGTGGGGTCCACGCTGACGGTGGGCGGGGGAAGTTGCTGGGCCGGCTGCTGGCAGGCCGAAACCACGAGCAAGGTCAGAATGGCCAAAAAATGCTTGTGCATAACCGTTTCTCCTCTAAAGTGAAAGGGGCCCTAGGGACCTACCTGTAGCTCGGTGACGAACGAGCCACTGACTTCTTCGGGAAGAGGCAGGCCTATCGTCCGACCGACGGATTGCTCCCGCGCAGCGGTGGTGATCCTCCAGGTGACGGTTCTGCCGTAGCCGTAGGGGGCGTTGGGAGTAAAGGTCACCTGGGTGCTGTCGGAACTCCAACTGAGTGTCCCGGAGATGCTGCTTGTTCCCACCCTGACCTCCAGCGCTCCCTGCACGCTGCTTGGGTTCATGGCCTCGGTGAAGGTGAAGGTGATGGGGGTAGTGATCGAGACGCCCCACGCGCCGTTGCGGGGGCTCGTGCTCTTGAGGCGGGGGTTGAAGTTACCGGTGTCCAAGCTGAACTGGTAAGGCGTGGCCAGCGCGTTGCCCGCAGTGTCCTTGGCGGCGGTTGCGAGGGTGATGGTGTAGGTGGTGAGCTGCTGGAAGGTGGTGTTGCAGCGGACGGCGTTGGCGTTCCAGACCCAAGAGCAGGTGAGGGAGGGCTGGCTCAAGAAAGCGTTCAGCACCGACTGCTGGTTCATAGCTTCGCTGAACTCCAGCAAGATGTAGCCGGTGTGGGTCTGAGGGTTGATGATGGCGGCGCGTGAACTCACCTCGGGCGGGGTGGTGTCCGGCGTGGCCCGCAGCGAGAAGGCCACTTTGTTCGGCCCGGAGAGGGGGTTGCCCCCCCTGTCCTTGGCCGAGATCACCAGCATGTGGGTCTTGCCGCTTTGGAACTGGTCGGTGGGGGTGAACTGCACCACCGTGTCGCCCTCGCTCCAAGTAGGGGTGCCGAAGTTCACCGGTACCGGTGCTTCACAGCTCGCGCTTGCGGGGGGGTCGGTGCTCACGCACATCCCGATCTCCACGGAGTTTTTGTCCATGGGCTCGGAGAAGGTGAAGCGCAGGAAGGGCACCAGGGCTAAGTCGGTGGCCCCATTGGCCGGCTCCGAGGAGAGCAGGGTGGGGGGAGTCATGTCTTTGGGGGTCACAGAGGCCACGCTGGACTTCGCCGAGCGGTTGCCGCTGGTGTCCTGCGCGTCCAGGGCATAAAAGTAGGCCTTGCCGTTCTCGAGCCCCGTCGCCTTGGCCAGCGTGGCCGGCTTTTCGACGAACAGGGTGGGCAGCAGCGCATCGGCGGCGGTGCCCACGTAGAGGGTGTAGCCGGCCAGGTCGGGCTCAGGGTTGGGGTTCCACTCCACGAAGAACTCCCCGTCGCCCGCAGTGGCCTTGACCCCGGTGGGGGTAGCTGGTGGGGTGCTGTCCGGAGGCGGCGTGGTCTGGAAGGCAATGGTCTTGTTCCCCGTGAGGGCGTTGCCGGCGAGGTCTTTGCCCTCTACGGTGAGGGTGTAGTGGGTTCCCACCTGCCAGCCGCTGGGGGGGGTATAGACCACGGTTTTGCCGTCGTTCCATATGGCCGTGCCCAGATCGGTGGCCGGGGTCGGGACCACCTTGACCGAGTTCTGATCCATGGCCTCGGAGAAAACGATGGAGAGCTTGGCAGAAGGGACGATATCGGTGGCTTCGTTGGCGGGGATGCTCGAGACGATGGTGGGCGGGGTGGTGTCGGCGCTCTGACAGGCGGCCAGGGCCAGCAGCAGGAAAATGAGTCTTAGCTTCATGCGATCCTCCCTCAGGTTTAACCGGCGGAGAGCGCCTCGAGGCGGACCAGCCAGACCCGCTCGGCCCCCGAGAAGTCCCGCTCATCGGGGTCGGGCACGTCCATCTCCAGTAGCAGGCCCTGGCCCTCGAGCGAGGCCCGGAAGATGGCGATGCCGGCGGGCTCACTGGGCTCCTGCAGAAGCCCCCGGATAGCCCCGCCGTGCGCAGGGGTGACCCCGCGCACCTCGAGGCGCTCATCTCCGCTGTTGAAGTACCCGTGCAGCTTCCCTTGCGGGTCGAGTTTCAGCTCGAGGGTGCAGTCTACCCCGCCTATCTGCCCCGCATAGATGCCTGACCAGTCCGCTGGCGAAACCGGCTTATCCATGACCGCTCTCCTTCCCCTGCATTCCTCCAAACCCCGCTTCACCTTGGGGTCTAGCCTGGGGGAGGTCTGGTCAAAAGCCGGTCAAAAATACGTCGAGGGTCGAGGACTGGGGGTTCTATGCCTTACGTCGTACGCAAGACGCGAAACGCTGTTCGGTTGCGATTTGGGTGTTCAGTGTTTGGCATTTTGCGCACTTTGGCTATCGCTTATGAGCCCAGGCTGGAGGGGCTGCCTGGAGGAAAGCCTCGAGCCCCGGCAAGACCTCGCCCACTTCCAAAAAGCGCTCCTGGGCCTCTTTGTACAGCCGACTGGCGGCCTTGGGGCTTCCGGAGCGCTGGACGGCTTGCAGGCTGAGTTGCAAGAAGCTGGTGTCGTAGGGTTCCATCTCGAGTAGGATCTGGGCCAGCCGGGAGGCCTCTTTGGGCTCACTTTCCAGCAGGGCTGCGGCCCCAGCGTACAGGGCCTGGGTCAGGGCCTCGCGCACGCTGCCGTGCCAGCCTTCGCCGAGGTGCTCGAGGTAGGGCCCGCGCCACAAGCGAGCATCCCCCCTCTGCAAGAACTCCTCGGCATCGGAGCGGATGGCTCCGAGGGCATAGCCACTCGGGGTGCTCTGGATGGCTTCGGAGCCCAGGGTCATGCGGATGAGGTGAACCTGTTGCTTGAGCGTGGCCCTGGCCCTGGCCTCCTCGACTGCGGGGTAGAACACGTCCGCTAGCTCGAGCCCGCTCACCTCGGTCTTCCCGGCGATGCGGGCCTCGAGCAAATAGCACAGCAACTCCAGGCGCTTCTTGCCCCGGTAGGTGATGGGCTGGCCATCCCGCTCCAGCTCCACCGGACCCAGCACTTTGAGGCGGAGCCCACTTTGGGGGGGGCTTTCGTGTAGTAGTTGGGACGGGCCGGCCAGCGCTGGGAAGTAGCGCGAAGCCAGCCTGGCCAGCCCCAGCAACCCCTGGGAGACGAACCACTCGTGGCGTTTGCGCGCGTTCTCCAGATTGGCGGAGATGCGGTCGGCTTCGAGGGCAAAGCGTTCGGCCAGTTTGCGCTCGTGTTGCTGGGCGGAAGCAGCCTGGATGGCCTCGAGGGCTTCGGCCAGCCGCCCATTTGCCTCCAGGGCCAGGCCATAGGCAAGCCAGGCATCGGCCTGTTTGATGCCCTCGCGGGTGCACAGGGCCAGGCCTTCCTGAGCGATCTCCAACGCTGCCACGGGGCTGCCGGCCTGGCTGTGAGCGCGGCTCAGGTAGGCCAGGCTCGAGGCCATGAACTTCACGTCGCGGCTGGCTCGAGCCAGCTCTAGCGCGCCCTGGGCGTGCTTGAGCGCCAGGGCGGGCCCGTGGAGCGGCTGCCAGGTCAGGTAGAGGCGGGCCAGCTTGAGGTGGCTCTCGGTTTGCCACTGCACCTGATGGTACTGCTGCAACAGGCCCTGCGCTTCCAACAGCAGGGCTTCGGCCTGCTCGAACTCGCCTTCGTCGGCCAGCCCGTCGGCCAGCCGAAGCTGCACCACCGCGTAGCGCATGGTCTGACCAGAGTGCATGCTCAGGGCCCTGGCCTCTTGCAAGCAGGCTTTGGCCTGGCTGCGCAACCCCAAAGCGCTGTAGGTGCTGGCCTGATTGAGCAGACCGGTGGCGATGGCTTGTGCCGAGCCCATGGATTTGGCCAAGACGATGAAGCGCTCCTCGATTTCGAGTGCCTGGGCATGGCAACCTCGATAGGTCTGTATCTGTCCCTGGAGGTTGAGCGCTGCGAGCTGAATTTCCGGGGGCAGCGAGTCCAGGATGGGCAGTTCCTCCAGGATGTGCTGGGCTTCGTCGAGCCTGTTCAAGAAGGCCAGGCAGGTTGCTACCTGAAGGCGGGTTCGGGGCCTGGCCCTGGCCTGATAGCCGGGCTGCTGGCTCCACAGCTCGACGACCTGCTGCCACCGGCCACCCTGGCCCAGGACGTAGATCTGGGTCTCCCACCAGCGAAGCGCGCTGTCTTCTGATCGAGGAAGCCGCCGCAGTGAGACCTCGGCTTCACGGATGCGTCCCTGTGCCGCCAGCAACTCGGCCAGCAGCAGAACTGCCTCTGGGTTGGGCAAGGGAGCGGAAGCTGCGATTTCGGCCATCTGAACGGCTCGAGTGGGATCCACAGTCTTGAGAAGCTGGGCGGCTTCGAACGCTCGCCCGGCTTGCTCGAGGCCGCCCCACTTCACGGCCTCGGCCAGCCACCTAGCCCGGCCCGGCCTGTCCCCCCTGGCTTCTGCGCTTTGCGCGGCGGCCTCGAGCAGCCTGAGGGCTTCCTGGGGTTCCAGGTGGGCCATTTCGATGAAGCAGGCCGCCTCTTCGGGTTGCCCGGCCAGCGCCGCCAGGGCCCGGCGGGCGTAGGCCTGCTTGCGTAAGCCGGGGATCTCCCGCTCGGCCACTTCCTGAATCAGCGGATGGGCAAAGCGATCCTGCTGCAAGACCCCCTTTTGGTTTAGAAGTCGCTGGATATGGCTCAGGGTTTGGCTATCCATCTCCGCCATCCTGGACCATAGCGCCTCAAGAGCGTCGCCATGGAACCTGCTGGGTAGTATGGCCCGTGCTTCCAGGGCGGCTTGCTGCTCCGGAGCCTCGACAAGGCCGGAGAGTACCCGGGCAATTAGCGCCTCCACACTCACGGGAACGAAGTCATCCGGGGGTTTTCTCCAGTGCCAGTGTCGGCCATCCGACCAGAAGTAGCCCTGCCGGGAGAGGTAACGCCAGAACTCCAGCGTGAAGAGGGGGTTCCCCTTCGCACGGGAAAAGACCCACTCCAGGCCCTCCTGGGGCAGCTCGTGCGCGGCTTCGGCACGGAGCAGCTGATTTGACTCCGCCTCGCTTAAGGGCGCTATGCGATACCCTTTGAAACATTCAAGCGGCTCGCCGCGGCTGGTGACCAGAAGCCCGACCCCCCGCAAGCGCAGGACGACCCGGGCGAGTTTTTGAACCAGCTCGAGGCGCTCGGGGCTGGCCTCGTGGAGGTCCTCGAGGTGAAGCACGAAAGGAGCTAGGGCGCTCATGGTGGCCGTCAGGGTGTCCACCAGGGTCGCTAGCGGCACGTACTGGCTGTGCATGAGCCGCTGGCGCTGGGCCTCGGTCCAGGCAGGCCGCCTGGGAGGTCGGGGGAGGGAGAGGACCAGGGCCCTGTCGGGGAGGGTAGCGTGCAGGCTCAGGCTCTGGCAGGGGGTCTCTAGCAGCAGGGCCTGGGCGGTGAAGGTCTTGCCCACCCCAGGCTCGCCCCATAGCCATAGCGCCTGACCTGGGCGCCTACAGAGCACGGCCTTGAAGTGCCGCCTGAGCTGAGTGATGGCTTCCTGGTGCACACCGCTCCCCACAACCGAAGCGCATTCATCGTACAAACCGTGACGTTACACCGGCGTTAAAATCATACCCCCTCTCCTGTGGAGAAGAGGGGGCCAGCCGGTGAGGTTTTTTAGAAGTCCATGTCGCCGCCCATACCGCCGGCGGGGGCAGCGGGGGCCTTCTTCTCTTCGGGCTTCTCGGCCACCACGGCCTCGGTCATGAGGATCAGCGAGCCGATGGAGGCCGCGTTTTGCAGGGCGGTGCGGGTGACCTTGGCCGGGTCTACAATGCCCCACTCCATCATGTCGCCGTACTCGCCGGTAGCGGCGTTGAAGCCATAGTTCTTATCCTTCTTGCTGAGGATGTTGTTCACCACCACGCTGCCTTCGTAACCGGCGTTGGCGGCAATCTGGCGGGCGGGTTCTTCGATGGCCCGCAGCACAATCTTGGCGCCGGTGGCCTCGTCACCATCGAGCTCCTTGAGCAGGTTCTTGATGGCAGGCACAGCGCGCAACAGGGCCACGCCACCGCCAGGCACAATGCCTTCTTCCACCGCAGCGCGGGCGGTCGAGAGGGCGTCCTCGTAGCGGTGCTTCTTCTCTTTGAGCTCGGTTTCGGTAGCGGCACCCACACGGATCACCGCCACCCCGCCGGCCAGCTTGGCCAGGCGCTCTTGCAGCTTCTCTTTGGCGTATTCGCTATCGGAGGTCTCGAGCTCCTTCTTGATGCCGTTGATGCGGGCCTCGATGTCTTCCTTCTTGCCCTTGCCGCCCACCACGGTGGTCTCGTCCTTGTTGATGCGCACGCGTTCGGCGCGGCCCAGCATGGACAGGGTGGCGTTTTCCAGTTTGAAGCCCAGCTCCTCACTGATCACGGTGCCACCGGTGATGGCCGCCAGGTCTTTGAGCATTTCCTTGCGGCGGTCGCCGAAGCCAGGGGCCTTGACGGCAGCAATGTTCAGGGTGCCGCGCAGGCGGTTGACCACCAGGGTAGCCAGGGCCTCGCCCTCGATGTCCTCGGCGATAATCAGCATGGGCTTGCCGGTCTGGGCGACCTGCTCGAGCACCGGCAGAAGTTCCCGCACGTTGGTGATCTTCTTCTCGGTGATCAGGATGTAGGGGTCGTCGAGCTGGGCCTCCATGGCATCGGGGTTGTTGACGAAGTAGGGCGAGATGTAGCCCTTGTCGAACTGGTACCCCTCTACAAAGTTGAGCTCGGTGTCGAGGCTCTTGGACTCCTCGACGGTAATGACCCCTTCGCGGCCCACCTTCTCCATGGCATCGGCAATCAGGTTGCCGATTTCGGCGTCGTTGTTGGCCGAGACGCTGGCCACTTCGAAGATGGCCTTGCGGTCGTTGACGGGCACGGCCAGCTCCTGAATGTTCTTGATGGCCACATCCACGGCTTTCTCGATGCCGCGCTTGAGGTCGAGGGGGTTGGCCCCGGCAGCCACGTTGCGCAGCCCTTCGCGCACGATGGCCTGGCCCAGCACGGTAGCGGTGGTGGTGCCGTCACCGGTGATGTCGTTGGTCTTGGAGGCGATCTCGATCATCAGCTTGGCGCCGATGTTCTCCAGGTGATCGTCTAGCTCCACTTCCTTGGCAACGCTCACGCCGTCTTTGGTAATGGTGGGGCTACCGAACTTCTTCTCCAGCACCACATTACGGCCACGGGGGCCTAGGGTCACCTTTACGGCGTTGGCTACTGCGTTCATGCCGCGCTCGAGGCCGCGGCGGGAAGCTTCATCAAAAACCAGCATTTTTGCCATGGTTGTACTCCTTTCAGTTTTGCATATAGCGAATAGCTAATGGCCTTTTGGGGCTTTTGTCTTTGACTATGGACTATCCGCCATCGGCTCTTATTTACATCACCGCCAGCAGATCGCGCTCGGAGAGGATGATGTACTCTTCCCCGTCAATCTCGATCTCGGTTCCGCCGTACTTGGCAAAAACCACGGTGTCGCCCTGCTTCACTTCCAGAGGTACCTTGGTGCCGTTGTCGAGCACCCGCCCGGTACCCACAGCAATCACCTTGCCCTTCTGGGGCTTTTCCTTGGCGGTGTCGGGCAGCACAATGCCCCCTTTGGTCTTGGCTTCTTCTTCAATGCGCTTGACCACCACACGGTCACCGAGGGGTCTGAGCATGGTTGCTGTTGCCATAGATACTACCTCCTTGTTGCGCTTTTGACAGTCTTGGGTTTAGAGTGTCAACCCGAAATCATATTATTTCGGGCTATCCATGAGAATGTCAAGAGGTCTGGGGCGCACAACCTAAAACAGTTGAGTCTACTAATATCAAGTTCAGGATAAGGTCTATACTAAAATTGTGCGCTGGACATTGCTATTCAAATATTTATCCTGGAGCGCTGGATTGCTGGTATTGCCCCCTCTTCTCATCCTGTCAGGAACGAACGCCTGGGTGGAGCGCTATAGCCAACCCTGGCTCTACCAAGACCCTCTTCAGGTACCCCACAACCGGGTGGGGCTGGTGCTGGGTACCGGCCCCACCACCGTTCGTGGCAGGCCCAACCCCTACTTTGTGGGCCGCATCCAGGCGGCTGCACAGCTTTACCAGGCCGGGAAAGTTGATTATTTGCTGGTGAGCGGCGATAATAGCAGCCCCTACTACGACGAACCCTCGGCCATGCGTGAGGCCTTGATAGCTCTTGGGGTTCCTAAAGAGCGTATCTACCGCGATTATGCCGGTTTTCGCACCCTGGACTCGGTGGTGCGGGCCAGGGGGGTTTTTGGGGAACAGCGCTTTACTATCGTCTCGCAGCGGTTTCACAACCAACGGGCGGTCTATATTGCACGGCACCGGGGCCTCGAGGCCATTGGCTATAACGCCCCGGACCCCCCGGAGGGCTTCCACTCCAACACCCGCTTCCGCGAACCCCTGGCCCGGGTGCAGATGCTGCTGGATTTGCTGTTGAACAAGCAGCCCAGGTACCTGGGGGCCCCAATTCGGATTGGGATAGACCCTATTCAATAGCCCGGCGCTGTCTTCTGGCCTCGTAGAGCATCAAGGCCGCCGTGACCGAAACGTTCAGGCTATCCGCCTGGCCTTGCATGGGAATCTTGACCTTCAGCCGGGCCCGGTTCAACCACAACTCCCCCAGCCCGGCGTGCTCCGGCCCCAGCGCGATGGCCACCGGCCCCCTCAAGTCGGCGTCCCAGAAAACCTGGTCGGTATGGGGGGTGGTGGCCACCAGGGGAATCCGGTGTTCTTCCAGCCAGTCCAGCACTGCCTGTTCCGGTACGGCAAAGGTGGGCAGTGAAAAAACCACCCCGGTGGAGTTGCGAATCACCTGGGGGCTGTAGAGGTCCACCCCGCCCACCACCAGCACCGCATCCGCCCCGGCGGCGTCGGCCGAGCGCAGCAAGGCCCCCAGGTTGCCGGGTTTTTCCAGCCCCACCGCCACCAGCAGCAGGGCGTTTTGGGGCGGCTTGAAGCGAGTCAAGGAAGGGTTGGGCATCCGGGCTACCGCCACCACTCCCGGCGGGTTCTCCCTGGCGCTGAGTTTTTTGAGCACTGGTTCTGAAACTTCCGTCACTACAAGGCGCTCGAGCTTGCCCAGTTCCGCCACCGTTCGGGCTTCCTCGGGATCCAGGTGCTCACCGCAGTAGGCCTGCACCACCTCCAGGCCCACCGCCAGGGCCCGCTCGATCTCCCTCGAGCCCTCTATCAAGAACAACCCCGTTTGCTCTCGCCCTTTGCGTTCCTTGAGAAGTGCGGCGGCCTTGATGCGGGGGTTGGACGTAGAGGTAATGCGCATGCGCCCATCTTAGCGGAGCATCGCCAATCAATCCCCTCCACGCCAAAGCAAAACTGTAACGCAAGATAATGATGTTATACCGGATTCAAAAAGATAATCGTTCAAACCAAAGATCCCCCAAAAGTTATCTTTTTGAATCCTAGAGCACACCCCTCCCGAACGGTCGGCGAAAAAAGCGTCTCCCTTCCAAAGGGGCTTACGCCCTCCGCTACGCGGATAACTTCCAAGGGGCGGTATCGCCCTCCGCTACGCGGATAACTTCGGTAGGGTTGATTCGTTATCGTTCAGTAACGAATCAAGCGAATCTGGTATCAGTGGGGCAACAAAAGACGCAGGTAGGCCCGTACCTGCTGATAGTCGAAGGTATAAACCGAGCCGTTGGGGGTGGTCATCTCGAGCACATCGCCCCCATCTTCCACCACCCGGCGCAGCAGCAAGAGGCCGGAGGGGTTGTAGAGTTCGACCTGGGCAGCACGGTAGGCCCCCTCGAGACGGGGGCTGCGGCGGGCTACGCCATAGGGCGAGATGTGCACTTCGGGCACCTCGACGGCCTCGTGCGACCAGGCCGACTCGTGGGGATCGAGCAGGTCGTCTTCCTCCAGGTGGGCTAAACCTTCGGCCAGCTCGAGCGCCGAGAGCCAAAGCACCTCCTCCCCTACCCCATCCGACAACACCAGCTTGAGGTTGTCGTAGTTGTTATCGTCTTCCAGGTGGGCGAAAAGGCCCGCGGGAGGTTTCATGGTTTCAGTTTACGACGGCTTTTTATGTCAAACGTCCCTGCAAGGCCCGGCTTGTTTTTTTAGACACAGAGGGCCGCGCCGTAGGCTGTGGCCAGTCCGGACAGGTGGGGAATGAGGGGCCTGGGTTCAATCTGGTAAAAGTACCAGACCCGCTCAAACGCCTGGCGCATGGGCTTCAGGTCGGGCAGATGCCCCACGATCACAATCTGCGACAGGCCGGCGGCCTGTGCGGCATTGATGGCAATCATGGCGATCACCTGCCCCACCAGCGTCACCAGGCCCGCCGCCAGGTCCTCGCGGCTGGGGTTGGCTCCTTCTACCAGCCGGCCAAAGTTGACGGCGGTAGCATCGGGGGGCAGGTGTCCTATACCCCCGCCAATTACATCTACCAGAGTTGAGTCCACGCCGCTGGGGTTGCCCGCTTCAGCCAGACGGGCCACCTCGAGGGGGTCGGAGGTACCCAACAGCAAGCGGGACAAGCCCAGCAAGGTCCCGCCCCCCACCGCCGAGCCGGTGAAGTGCTGGGCCTCGGCGCCGCGGGCGGCAATCATGGCCGTACCGGTGCCCGCCGAAACTACCAGGGCTTCGGTCAGGCCGGACAGGGCCAGGGCCCCCCGCCCTACCGCCTGGGCCTCGCTGATTTTTTCGACGGGAAGCCCCTCGAAGGTATCGGGCAGGTGGCGCGATAAACCTCCGGCGCTGGCAATGGCCCCCAGTTCAGAGGATTGCACGTTCAGGTGATGGAGCACCCCCCGGAGCGCCTCCGGGCTGGCGGGGCCGGTTTTTAGGGTCTGGTGAGCCAGAATCTGGTCGTTTTCCACCAGCACCACATCGGTATTGGAGAGCCCAAAGTCCACGCCGAGTTTCAACATGGGCTTCAGAATAACCTGCAGAGAAAATTCAAAAAAGCCCAGTACCCTGCTTCTATAGTGTGTCCAGTACCTCGCGCACCCCACGCAGGCGGGTCTGGAGCATGGACTGGGCCAGCGAGCTGTCCAAGGCGCAGTTGGCCGGACGGGGTTCGGGGAAGTCGGTACGGGACTGGGGCGGCAGGTAGGCCGGGTCACGTCCGTGAAGGGGGGCAATCAAGCGGCCAAACTCGAGCCGGCTCAGCACCTCGGCGCCCCCCAGGTGCAGCACACCCGGATGGCTCAGCAAAACCAGCTCCCACAGGGCGCTGGCCAGGTCTTGCACAAACACAAAGGAGCGGTGCTCGTCCACAAATAGCCCCCCTGTGCGCTTTCCATCGGCAATCTCCAGCACCATCTGGCTGGTCGCGTCCACAGGGTTCAGGCCCCAGATGAGCGAGGTGCGCACAATGGTGGCCTGGGGCAGGATGGCCTGCACAACTTGCTCGGCCCGGAGCTTGGCCCGACCGTAGGGGGTGATGGGGTTGGGCGGCGCCGACTCGGCGTAGGGCGGGTACTCGCCGTCAAACACCTGGTCGGTGGAGAGGTGGATGAGCCGTGCCCCGATATTCCGGCACGCCTGGGCCACATGAGCGCTGCCCTGCACCGTAATGGACTCGAGCGCCTCCGGGCCGGCCTTGCTGTAGGCGGTGTGGACGACCACCACCGGGCGAAACCGGGCCAGCGTGGCCTCAACGGCTTTAGCGTCTCGAATATCCAGGCGAACCCACGCCACCCCCGGTAGCCCAGGGGTACCGCTAAAGTAGCTGGCCCCCAGCACCCAGGGCTGGCCAGGCTGCTGGCGCAACAAAGCGGCCCCCAGGTATCCTGTCCCCCCCGTTACAAAAACACGCACCCCGATAGCATATCGAAATTCTAGTCCCCAAATGCTTTACATTTTATAGCACTTTGGATACTATGAAGCCATGACCCCAACGCTGGCGCTAACCGGGCTCAACCTGCGGGTACAGAACCTCGAGCGCCAACTGGCTTTCTACCAGGGCTTGCTGGGCCTCGAGGTTCTTTATCAGCAAGGCCCAGAGACCACCCTGGCCCCCACAGGCGGAAAATTCACCCTTACCCTGCTGTACGCGCCCAACGCCCCCCTGCGCCCCCAGCCTACCCTGGGGCTGTACCATCTGGCCCTGCTGCTGCCCAGTCGGGCCGCCCTGGCCGCTATTTTCCGACGGCTGGTGGAGGCCCGCTACCCCCACTTTCAAGGGGCTTCCGATCACGGGGTCTCGGAGGCCCTCTACCTGGCCGACCCCGAGGGCAACGGGCTCGAGCTTTACCGCGACCGACCCCGCAAAGAATGGCCCTTTCGGGGCGACCGGCTGGCGATGGTATCCATGCCGCTCGACCTGCAAGCCCTTCTCGCCGAAGCCAAACGCAGCGAACCGCTCGACCCAGAGACCGCCCTGGGGCATCTGCACCTCCACGTGCGCGACCTGGACGAAGCCCAGGCCTTCTACCAGGGGCTGGGCCTAGAGCTGATGCAGGGCGACTACCCCGGCGCCCGCTTCCTAGCCGCCGATAGCTACCACCACCATATCGGCATCAACCTGTGGGCCCGGGGCCGCACCGCCCCCAAAGACGCCACCGGGCTGCTTTCCTACCAGATGGCCATCCAGGGCCAAGCCCCCCAGACCCTGACCGATCCCAATGGAACGCAGGTTCAGATTACAAGCTTATAGCCCGTACTCCACCGGGTAGCCCACCTCGGCAAACGCCGCCGGGTAGCGCACTGTGCCCCTGTACTCGGGGGTATAAGCCGAAAGCGGCCTGGCCATGTATTCTTGGGGGGCCACTGTAAACGGTGGGCGGATGCCGAGTTGCCCCGAGGGCACAAAACCGAAGCGGGGGTAGTAGTGGGCGTGGCCCCGCACCAGCACCAGCGGCGCCCGCCGGGCTTCCAGCCAGGCCAAACCTGCTTCCACCAGGTGTTTTCCTGCACCCAGGTTTTGAAACCTGGGATGAACTGCTAAAGGAGCCAGCACCGCCACCTTCCGCATCACGCCCTGTTCGTCCTGCAAACCCACCTCACTGAACAATATGTGACCCACGGGCCGGCCCTCCACCACTGCCACCAGCGAAAGTTCTGGTACATAAAAAGGCGACTGTCGCACCCGGGCCACCACCCGGGCCTCCTGTTCGCCGCCAAAAGCCAGGCGGTGAATTTGCTCCACCAGGGCGTATTCGTCGGTGCGTTCGGGCCGGATTTCCATAGCCCATACCATACCCAGTGGATTCGTTGGAGGATGAACAAAGACGCTTTGGCCCTGGCTTTTCCAGCGCAAAAAACCCATTGGTAGCAGCCTGACTCCGTAGTAGATTGATGCCGTGATAGCCTTTAGCAAAAAGGACTTTGGCCCCGGCTTTCGCTGGGGTGTGGCGACCGCCGCCTATCAGATTGAAGGCGCGGTGAACGAGGACGGGCGTAGTCCCTCCATCTGGGACACTTTCTCTCATACCCCAGGCAAGATTAAAACCGGCGAGAACGGCGATGTGGCCTGCGACTTCTACCACCGCTACCGAGAGGATATTGCCTTCATCCGCGAGATGAACATGCAGGTCAACCGGTTTTCCCTGGCCTGGCCGCGCATTTTGCCGGAGGGAACCGGCCCGGTCAACCCCAAAGGGCTGGATTATTACCACCGGGTTATCGACCGCACCCTCGAGCTTGGCCTCGAGCCCTGGGTTACCCTGTACCACTGGGACTTGCCGCAGGTACTGGAGGACAAGGGGGGCTGGACGAACCGGGACATTTTGGGGTGGTTTGCCGAGTACGTGGAGGTTTGCAGCCAAGCCTTTGGCGATAAGGTCAAACACTGGATGGTGCTCAACGAGCCCACGGTTTTTACCGTGCTGGGCTACATGCAGGGCACCCATGCCCCAGGCCGCAAGGGCTTTGGCAACTTTTTGCCCGCCATCCACCACGCCGCCATGGCCCAGGCCGAAGGTGGGCGCATCCTCCGTGCCCACCTGCCGGACGCCCAGATAGGCACCACCTTCTCGGCTGCCTATGTGCAGCCTGCCGGCCCCACCTGGCTCAGCCGCATGGCCGCTGCCAACTACGACGTAATTGCCAACCGGCTTTTTATTGAGCCCGCCCTGGGGCTGGGCTACCCCTGGAAAACCATGCCCTTTTTGCGCCTCTTACAGCGCCACATCCGCCCCGGCGATATGGAGAAGCTAGCCTTCGATTTCGACTTCATCGGCTTGCAGACCTACTTCCGCCAGCTGGTGCGCTTCGACCTTTTCACACCCGGCACCTTTGGCCAGGAAATACCCCACGCCGAGCGCGGCAGCGGCGAGCTTACCGAGATGGGCTGGGAGGTCTGGCCCGAGAACATCTACCTCCTGCTCAAGCAGTTCAGTGCTTACAAAGGCGTAAAGCGCATCATCATCACCGAGAACGGGGCCGCTTTCCCCGACACCCCGGAGGGGGAGCGGGTACATGACCCCAAGCGCCTGAAGTACATCCAGGACCATCTGGCCCAGGTGCTCCGGGCCAGGCGCGAGGGGGTGCCGGTAGAGGGCTACTTTTACTGGAGCCTGATGGATAACTTCGAGTGGGCCGAGGGGTACAAGCCCCGTTTTGGGCTGGTGTACATAGACTACCCCACCCAGAAGCGCATTCTGAAAGACTCCGGGCGCTGGTTCAAGGAATTCCTGTCCGACTGACCGGCGGGTCAGTTAGAATAAACTGGATGAGGACCCTACCCAAGCGATCCGAACTACCCAAGGAACAAACCTGGAACCTTGAAGCCCTTTTCCCTTCGGAGGCCGAGTGGCAAAAAGCCCTGGAAGAAGCCGCTCGTTCGGTGGAAGAGGTCAAACCCTTTGCCGGACGGCTGGGGGAGTCGGCCCAGGTCTTGCTGGAGGCCCTGCAAACCTACGAGACCCGGATGCTAAAGGCCATGAAGGTATTTCAGTATGCCTCGCTGCAACTCTCGACCGAGGGCACCAACCCCACCTTTACCCGCATGGTGGGCGAGGCCCGCACGGTGGTGGCACAACTGGCCGCAGCAGGGGCTTACCTCGAGCCCGAAATACTCCGCATTCCCCCCGAAACCCTCGAGCGTTTTCTGCAAGCCGAGCCTGCGCTGGCAGTTTATGAGCACTACCTCGAGGCCCTAAAAATCCGCAAACCCCACCTGCGCAGTGAGGAGGTCGAGGCGGTGCTGGCAGCTGCCTCCGACCCGTTGGGAGCACATGCAGCCACCGCCTATGCCGCCACCAACGCCGACATGCAGTTTAGGCCGGTGGAGCACCAGGGCCGCAACCTACCGGTCTCCCATACCACCATCGGTGAGCTGCTGGTGCACCCCAGCCCCGAGGTGTGCAAGGCTGCCTGGGAATCGTATGCCGATGGGCACCTGGCCTTCAAAAACACCCTAGCCGCCACGCTGCAAGGCAGCGTTAAAAGCTTTGCTTTTCAGGCCCGTACCAGGGGCTACAAAAGCAGCCTCGAGATGGCCCTGGCGGGGGGCGGTCGCACCTGCGGCGATAACATCCCCCGGGCCGTCTACGACAACCTGCTGGCCACCTTCCAGGCCCACCTGCCCATCTGGCACCGTTTCTGGCGCATCCGCAAGAAGACCCTGGGCGGACAGCTCCACACCCACGACGTGCCCATCTACGACGCCCCGGCCCCCCTGGTGCCGAGCCCCAAGATCACCTTCTGGGAGGCCGCCGAGACCATCTGCCGGGGCATGGAGCCCCTCGGACGGGAATACGTAGAGCTCATGCGGCGGGGGTTGTTTGAGGAGCGCTGGGTGGACTGGGGGCAAAACCAGGGCAAGCGCGCTGGGGCTTTTTCATCCGGACTGAAGGGCACCTTCCCCTACATCCTGATGAGCTGGTCGGACGATCTCTTCTCGCTGAGTACGCTGGCCCACGAGCTCGGCCACTCCATGCACAGCTACTTCACCCGCAAAACCCAGCCCATCGTCTACGCCCGCTACAGCCTCTTTATTGCCGAGGTGGCCTCCAACTTCAACCAGGCCCTGGTGCGGGCCCGGCTGCTGCGCGAGGCGCAAACCCCGGAATACAAGCTGGCAGTGCTGGAGGAAGCCTTTGCCAACTTCCACCGCTACTTGTTTGTAATGCCCACCCTGGCCCGCTTCGAGCAGGAGCTCTACGCCCGCATCGAAAAGGGTGGGGCCCTCACGGCTCCCTACCTGATGGAACGTCTGGCCGAACTCTTCGCCGAGGGCTATGGCGGTGAAGTAGAACTAGACAAAGAGCGTCTCGGAGCGGGTTGGATGCACTTCTCGCACCTGTATAGCCCCTTTTATGTGTACCAGTACGCCACCGGTATTGCCGCCGCCAATGCGCTGGCCCAGGATGTGCTCGAGCAGGGCGAACCCGCTGCCCAGCGCTATCTGGACTTTCTCAAGGCGGGCGACTCGGTGTATCCGCTGGAGGCGCTCAGAATCGCGGGGATTGATATGCACAGCCTCGAGCCGGTGGAGCGAGGGTTTGGGGTGCTGAAAAGCATGGTGGACGAGCTGGAGAAGCTGGTGGGCTAGCCTAACGCGCAAACTCCAGGCGCTGTGTGTTGAAGCCGTCCGACAGGGCTATCTCCCAGCGTCCGCCCGAAGGCAGACCCACGGTAGAAAGGCGGGCCTCCCCACCCGCAAGCCATAAGGCCAGGGTAGTACGCGCCTGGCCGAGGTGGGCCACCGAGGCGTAGGGGAAGACCGAGGGCATCCAGGTAAGGGTGAGGCTGCTGCCCGATTCGGTAAGCCGCACGGCGGGGTTGTCGGTACTCTGGCGGGTCAGACGTAGGTCGCGGCGATAAAGCGACAAACCCTCGCGTACCACTTCGATTTGCCGTAGCGGGCCGGGGTCGGGCAGGAGCAGGCTAAAGTGCTCCTCTGACCAGGATTCGTCTGGGGGCTGCTCAGGCCCATGTGGCGCTTCCACGCGCTCGGTTCGGAACGAAACCTCCACCAGACCCCCCGCCGCCTCGAGCCGCAAGCGATACGTACCGGGCTGGGGCGTTTCGGGGACGGCCTTCATTTTCACAATGGGGTTGAGGATGACCTCGCTGCCACGAATGCGCCCACTGACGAGCAGCACCTCTTGTGCTACCCCCAGGTTTTGCAACTGCGCGCTAGACAGGTTGGCCTCGAGGCCGACCGACGCGAGCCCACTGCTTGCGGATCGAACCTCGGCCCACTGCGCAAGCCCCGACTGACGCTCGAGAAAACTTTGCATCCCCTCGTACATGTAGTCGGAAATCCACTGTGGGGTGCAGTAGCTCATCACGTCCTTGTACTGGCCTGGGTTGAACACCACGCTACTGGCCATGCTATAGCCCCAGGTGCCAATAAAGCCGCCTGGGTAGGGGTAGCCCGACTCACCCGCCACATTGCAGGGCGCATGCCCCCGGCCCAAGTTGTGCCCAATTTCGTGCGCCATAATGCGGGCGGCAGAGCTGGCAAAATCCCACCCGGCGCTGACCGGCAACCCCACATACCCAATCCCGGCAATGCCGCTGGTGTAACCCACCCGCACCACACCGTAGTAGTACCGGCTGCTTCCGTCGCTGGTGCGCAGGTTGCGCAGGGCACTGAGCAGGTTGCTCCAGTCGCTGCTGGCACTGCCCACCGTAGCGCCGTAGCTAAATGGGGCCCGGGTGGAGGTCTGTACGCCCTGCAGCGGGAGCATGTCCCGCAACAAGTCCACGCCGGGAAGGGTGGGTGGGGCGGTCTGCCCCGGTTGTAGCACCGGCACCAGAGTAAGCGGGAGCACCGTGCCCACCCCCACTGCCGGTGTGAGGGTCAGGCGGTTGTCGGCCTCGTTGTTTTCGCCAATCTGATTGCTGGGGTCGGCCAGCAGCCGTACTTCCATTCCGGCGATTACCCAGGCCGCCGGAAGGGTGGCACGGTAGGTCTGGGCTAGGTCGGCAGGGTTGATGGCGGTGGGGAGGGTGGCGGGGCCGGTAAAGCTTAGCTCGCCCAGCCGGTTGGAACCCCGAAACACCTCCGCCTTGAGATGGCCAGGCAGGCCCTCGCGGTCTGCGGTCATGTACACGCGTAGCAACGCAGGTTTGCCCGCTACCAGGCGCAGGCCTGTTTTGAGGACGCTCTGGCCCCACTCGGTTTTTTGAATGGTGACTTCGCCCGAGACCAGGGGCACCTCCGGCCCCGGCACCGACGGAGAGGGGTTACAAGCCGCCAAAGATAACAAAGCCAGCCCAAACCAGGCACGCATGATGCCCCCATATCAACATAAGCAGCGCATTAGCCGAGTGAGAAAAAGCCCAAGAAGCGTTACCATAACGGCAATGAAGGTTCGCAGGCCCCTCGAGGTTCAGACTTTCCGCCGCCTGGTCGTCAAGGTGGGCAGCGCCGTGCTCAGTGGGCCCAGGGGAAGGCAGCAACAACTGGCCATCGCCGCCCAGATCGCCGCTCTGCGCAGCGAGGGGCGTGAAGTGGTGCTGGTCTCGTCCGGGGCCCAGGCCATCGGGATGCAAAAGCTGGGGCTTACCGAGAAGCCCAGGTCAATGCCGGGAAAACAAGCCCTGGCCGCGGTGGGCCAGCCCACCCTGATGTATCTGTGGGAGCAGGCTTTTAGCTGGTACGACCTGAAGGTAGCCCAGGTTTTGCTCACCGCCGAAGACCTGGGCCACCGACACCGCTACCTGAACGCCCGACAAACCCTGGAAACCTTGCTCGAGTGGGGTATTGTGCCCACCATCAACGAGAACGATACGGTAATGGTTGAGGAGATCAAATTTGGCGACAACGACCAGCTTTCGGCCCTGATTGCCACCCTGGTGGGAGCCGACTTGCTGGTTTTGCTTTCCGATATCGAGGCCCTGTACGAGGCCGACCCCCGCACCAACCCCCAGGCCAAACCCATCCCCTACGTAGAGCGGGTGGATACCCGGGTGCTGCGCATGGCCGGCGACAGCCCGGGCCGGGTGGGCACCGGGGGCATGAAAAGCAAACTGCTCGCAGCCGAAAAGGCCCAGGCTGCCGGAATCCCTACCCTGCTGCTGCCCGGAACCCACCCCCAGAGCATTGCCAAAGCCCTGCGCGGCGAGCCGGTTGGCACGCTTTTTGCCGGGGGCAACCGCCGGTACAGCGGTCGGAAGCTCTGGCTGTACCAACTCCCCAAGCCCCAGGGAGAGGTCGTAGTAGATGCCGGTGCAGCCCGGGCCTTGCGCCAGGGCGGCGCCTCACTGCTGCCGGCGGGCATCCTCGAGGTGCGCGGACAGTTTGGGGTAGGCGAGGCGGTCAGGTGCCTGGACGAAGAGGATAACCTGATAGGGGTTGGCCTGGTGAACTACAGCGCTACCGAGCTTGCCCGTATCCGGCGCAAGAAAACCAAAGATATCGAGGCCATTCTAGGTTACAAAAACACCGACGAGGCCATCCACCGCGACTACTTTGCCCTGGTTTCGGAACTCGAGGGGATGTAGTTGGTTTCATGCATAGAGCCCCGCCAAAGCAGTGGTATCTTTGAGGTTATTATGATCGGCACCCCCATGCTCCAAACCTATGCCCAGGCCGCCCGGTTGGCCGCCAGGGCGCTGGCGGCAGCCTCGCCCAGCGCCAAAAACACAGCCTTGCTGGCCATAGCAGAGAGACTCGAGGCCCAGCGCGAAGCCCTGTACGCTGCCAACCAAAAGGACCTGGAAGCCGCCCAGGCCGCCGGGCTCCCGGCAGCCAAGCTCGATAGGCTTCGCCTGAACGAAAAAGTGCTGCAAGACCTGCGCACCGGCCTGCGCCAGGTAGCCGAGATGCCCGACCCAGTGGGCGAGATTGAGGGCTTGCAGATTCGGCCCAACGGCCTTCAGGTAGGCCGCATGCGCGTTCCTCTGGGGGTGATTGGCTTCATCTACGAATCGCGCCCCAACGCCACCGTGGAGGCCAGCGCCCTGAGTTTGAAGGCCGGAAACGCCATCCTGCTGCGGGGCGGTAAAGAGGCCTGGCACTCCAACAACGCTCTCGTACGGCTGCTCCAGGAAGCACTGCACGAGGCCGGTCTGCCCCAGGAAGCCATTCAGCTGGTGCCCACCACCGACCGCAGCGCCATCCTGGAGATGTGCCACCTGGGCGGCCTGCTCGACCTGATCATTCCCCGGGGCGGCAAAGAGCTCATCGAGCTGGTGCAGCGCGAGGCCCGGATGCCGGTGCTGGCCCACGCCGAGGGGGTCAACCACCTGTTTGTCGACGAGAGCGCCCATCTGGAGAACGCCGTACGCATCGCCGTTAACGGCAAAGCCCAGCGCCCCAGCACCTGCAACAGCCTGGAGAAAGTCCTGGTGCATAGCGCCATTGCCCCGGTGTTTCTGCCCAGGCTGGCCCAGGCCATGCGCGAGGCCCAAGTCGAGCTTCGCGGCGACGAGCGCACCCGCGCCTTCATCCCCACCCGGCCCGCCAGCGAGCAGGACTGGCATACCGAGTACCTGGACTTGATTCTGGCCGTAAAAGTAGTGGACACGCTCGAGGAAGCCCTGGAGCACATCGCCCGCTACGGCTCGCGCCATACCGAAGTCATCTGCACCGAGCACCACGGCCACGCCCTGCGCTTTTTGCGCGAGGTGGATGCCTCGTTGGTTTTGGTAAACGCCTCGCCCCGCTTCAACGATGGCTTCCAACTGGGGTTGGGGGCCGAGATTGGCATCTCTACCAGCAAACTCCACGCCTATGGCCCCATGGGGGTGAAGGAGCTGACCACCACCAAGTTTGTGGCCCTGGGCCAGGGGCAGGTGCGCGAGTGAGCTAAGCGCGTCAAAAGTAGCCGTAGTATTGCGACCGTAAGCTACCAGGCATTTACCATCAGTGTTCAACTTTGGACGGCCCACTCGCCAGGCACATATGCAATCCTTCCTCGGCCAGGTCTACCAGCTTTACACCCGCTCGCATATCCCTTTCTTTTCGGCGGCGCTGGCCTACTACGCCCTCTTCAGCCTGATGCCTTTACTGATTCTGCTGGCGGGCATTTTCGGCTTTGTACTTTCGGGCAACGAAGATTTGCGCAACGCTGTGCTGGTGAGGCTTGTTGAACTGGTGGTGCTGCTTTTTCCAACCCAGCCCGACCTGGCCCAGACACTGGTGAACTTCCTGACCCGCGGGGCCTTCCCCCTCACCTTTGCCAGTCTGCTGATTTTGCTCTGGGCCAGCAGCAATTTTTTCGCGGCCCTGGCCTACGCCCTGGGCATTATCTTTGGAGGGGTCTTACCCCTCTCCCAGCTCCCCCTACCTTCGCAAGCGGCAGCCTCCCCCGACCCCCACCCCCTGCACCGGCTGCTGCAACGGGCCTGGCTACTCCTGCAGGTGATGCGGGGGCGCATTGCAGGCCTGCTGGCGCCCTTACTGCTGGGTCTGGCCCTGATTTTATTAGCCCTGCTGGGCCTGGCCATGGGCTTTTTGCTACGTTTCCTGCCCGCCGAGCTTAGTTTTTTACGAAACGGGGTGGAGGTGGTGGTGCCCATTCTGGGGGCGCTTTTGCTTTTTTTCCTGACCTATATGCTACTACCGATTCCCACCCCCCGGGTGCTCGCCGCGCTGGCGGCCGCGACGCTGGCTGCTTTGGCCTGGGAGGGCGTACGCCTGGGGCTTCCGCTGCTGCTGCCCCGCACCCAGTACGAGCTGATCTATGGCCCCATTGCCGCTTTTTTACTGGCACTGGCCGGCTTTTACCTGACCATGTGGATACTGCTGGTGGGCGCAGTGCTGGCCAAAACCCTGACCGACCGCTCGAGCGACACCATATGAAGGCCAAACCAGCACCCCCGGTGTATCGCTTCTGGTCCCCGAGTAATGAGAAATCCGTTTATTTCGTTCCCAATTTTCCGAACGGTTACCCCAAATGCTGCTCGCAAGAAAAAGAAAAGGTCTTGACACAGGGTTCCGCTTCAAGTGGGCACAGCCCCCACCCAACCTCCCCCGCCGGGGGAGGAACAAAGGGTTTTTTGCCAAGGCCAGATGGAATGCAACAGGCAGGTTCCTTATAATACCAGATTCGGTTAGTTCGGCGCCGGATGGCGGCGAACCAACAGGGCCGAAGTTATCCGCGTAGCGGAGGGCGATACCGCCCCTTGGAAGTTATCCGCGTAGCGGAGGGCGATACCGCCCCTTGGAAGGGAGACGCTTTTTTCGCCGACCGTTCGGGAGGGGTGTGCTCTAGGATTCAAAAAGATAGCCTCAGGGGGTCTTTGGTTTAGATGATTATCTTTTTGAATCCGGTATAAGGCGAAGCTACAACAGGTCTCTGATGTCTTTATTCGAGAGGTGGAGGGTTTACATTTTTGGCCCCGCTTTTGGGCGCCCAAATGCAGTTGAGGCTCTTGAGAACAGTATGCTAGAGCCATGAGCCACCCGGTGCCGACCCAGGCCCCCGCCCAGGCCCCTGCCGCCATCCGACTCTCGGGGGTTTCGGTGGAGCTTGGGGGCCGGGAGGTGCTGAAGGGGGTAGACCTCGAGGTGCACAAGGGCGAGTTTGTGGCCATCATCGGCCCCTCGGGCGGGGGTAAAAGCACCTTGCTTCGGGTGATGGCGGGGCTGCTCAAGGCCAAACAGGGCACGGTGGAAGTGGTGGGCCAGCCTGCTATGGTGTTCCAGGACTACCGCCTCTTGCCCTGGCGCACCGTGGAGCAGAACATCCGGCTACCCATCGAGCTGACGGGCCGGGGCAAAATCGAGACCCACCTGGGCATGAAGCCCTACCTGAACCTTTACCCGCACCAGCTTTCCGGGGGCATGAAGGCCCGCGTGGCCATCGCCCGGGCCCTGGCCCAGGACGCCGAGGTGCTCTTGATGGACGAGCCCTTCGCGGCCCTGGACGCCCTGGTGCGAGAGCGCTTCAACCTCGAGCTCAAACAACTCCACGAGCGCACCGGCAAAACCATTGTGTTTGTCACCCACAGCATCCGCGAGGCGGTCTACCTGGCCGACCGGGTGGTGGTGCTGACCGGCGGCAAAGTCGAGGCCATTCTGGAAACCCGGGGGGAGGGGCGTATTACCGCATTTACCGATGGCCTCGAGGCTGAGCTGCGTGAGCGTCTGGGCGTGGCCGACTCCACCTTCATCGAGCCCTCGCCTGAGCCCCTGCGCCCACCCTGGGAAATTTTTGGCGTGCTGGGGCTTTTGACCGCGTTCTTCCTGGCCTGGGGCATTATGGCGGCCCGGGTGCCGGTGTTCGTCCCCTCACCCCTGGAAGTCTGGCAGGCCATGCAGCAAAACAGCGGTTTGCTCGTGCGAAACGCCCTGGCCACCCTCCAGACTGCCGGGCTGGGCATACTGGCCTCGCTGGCCATAGGGTTGCCCATCGGCTACGCCATGGGACAAAAACGCTCTCTGGAGCGGCTGCTCTCCCCCTTCATCGTGGCCTTGCAGGCGGTTCCGACCATCATTGTGGCCCCGTTGCTGATCATCTGGTTTGGCTATGGGCTGGGTTCCAAAGTGACCATTGCCACCCTGATCTCCATTTTTCCGGTGCTGGTCTCGACCATGGTGGGGGTGCGCGAGGTAGACCGCACCTACCGCGAGGTCTTCCAGACCATCGGGGCTACGGCCTGGGGGGTGTTTTGGAAGCTCGAGTTTCCCGGGGCCCTGCCGGTCATCCTGGGCGGCCTGCGCCTGACGGTCTCGCTGGCCCTGATTGGGGCAGTGGTGGCCGAGTTTGTGCTGGGAGGTGGGGGCCTGGGCCACCTGGCCCAGACCGAGCAGCGCAACTTCAACTACGCCAATGCCTTCTCGGCAGTGGCCGTCACGGTGCTGCTGGGCATCTCGCTGTACGGGCTGGTAGCCCTGCTGGAAAGCTATGTGCTCCGCTACCGGCGAAAGTAGAGCAGGGCCTGCCAATACTTAGCAGCAGGGTTGTCGCTTTGGGGTACACCCCTTCCTGACAGAAGAAAGCGTCTGGCATTTCAGGGCGGTATTGGCCTGTGCTGCGCGGTTCACGCCGGCCCGGTGGGTTTGCCGCCTAGCGTCGAAGCTAGCTCTGATTATTCGTAGCGCTGCATCAGGTTATAAGCAAACTCTTCCATAAGCTCGGGGCGCTCCTCGGCGAGTTGCCACAAAAAGCGCAGCAGCTCGTCGTCGGAGAGCTCGAGTAGGGGCTTCAGGTTTACCGGCGCGCTTCTGCCCAGCTTTTTCCGGGCGAAGATTTCGGGGGCTTCCAAGGCCGCGAAGGCTACGGCGGCCAGGTGCTTGCACACCGGCCCCCAGGTGTAGGGGCACGAACAGCGCCACTCGCCTTTGTTCAGGTCAATCTCGACCCGGTAGGGAAATGGTGCGCTCCCCTGCACCCGCGCTTGCAAGCGGTTCCGGCTGCGCGCCGCCTCGAGCACGGCCCCACGCAAAAAAAGGGTCTTGCCCCGCTCCAATACCCTCTCGTCGGCCAGGGCCAGCAGGCTTTCCAGTTCCAGGCGCACCCATCCATCAAAATCCAGCCTGCTTCACTTTGCAAGCTCCGCTTTTGTGGCTAAACTGACATCGGGCCGCTTGGCCCAATTCCTTCAGGGCGGGGTGAAATTCCCCACCGGCGGTGAGGGCCCTGTGCCCAAGCCCGCGAAGCCTGGAAATCTGCCACACATCCAGGCCCGATTGCGTGTAAATCGCAAGCCGACGGTTACAGTCCGGATGGGAGAAGGAGTGAAGCCCGGGTGCCCCTGTGCCTGGGCGAGTAAAGTGGGTAATACCTCGTAAATCCTCAATCACAACTTGGGCAACAGGCGCTTGGCCAGAGGCAGTTCGTGCCTGCCCTGGCGATGTGTGGGTAGCACGGTGTGTTGAGGAGTGCAATGAAAAAGTTGGTTGTTTTGCTGGCAGTCTTGTTGTCGCTCGGAATGGCACAGACGCAAAAGGTACGGGTGGGGCTGGGTTACCTGCCCGATGTGCAGTTTGCCCCGTTCTATGCTGGGGTGGTCGAGGGGCTTTATGCCAGGCGGGGCCTCGAGGTGGAGTTTCAGCACGGTTTTGCCTCGGAGCTCTATCCCCTGTTAGCCCAGGGCCGGCTCGACTTTGTGGTGGCCGACGCCGAAGATGTCATCGCCCTGCGGGCCCAGGGCACCCCGCTCAAGTACGTGCTGGCCCTTTACCAAAGCGTACCCAACGCCCTTTTCTCGCGGGCCGAAAAAAATATCACCTCGGTGCGCGACCTCAAGGGTAAGACCATCGGCATACCGGGGCTGTTTGGCACCTCCTACACCTCACTCCAGGCCATGCTGCGGGCTGCAGGTCTGCGTGAGTCGGATGTAAAAATTGAACAAATTGGCTTTACCCAGGCCGAGGCCATCGTGACCGGGCGGGTAGATGTGGCCATCGGCTTTATCAACAACGAGCCCATTGTGCTGGAGGCGCGGGGCATCAAGCTTAACGTGATACCGGCTGGCCCCTACAACCTTTCGCCGGGGGTAGGGGTCATCTCCACCGACCGCGTGCTGGAAAACGCCGAGTTGGCCCGTCGCTTTGTGCAGGCCACCCAGGAGGCCATGGCCCTGACCCTGCGTGAACCGCGCAAAGCCTTCGAGGCTTCCAGGAAGTACGTGCAGAACCTGGGCGAGGATCGTTTGCGGGTGCTCGAGGTCTCGCTAAGACTCTACCAGTCGCCCTATACCCGCCAGAACGGTCTGGGCTTCTCCAACCCCCAGGGCTGGCAGAGCGGCCTCAACCTGCTGAAGCAGACCGGGCGCGTCCGCACCGACCTGCCCGCCACGGCTTTTTACACCAACGAGTTCTTGCAACGGGGGGTACAGGTTCAAACAACTGCCCAACGCTAGAAAAAATCTACCTATATTGAGTACCAGGGCCACCCCCACATTAAGCTCGGGGGGTGGTTTTTTTGCGCTGGCCATAGGTCTGCTGGACCAAGGCAGTCAGGCCTCGAGCACGGTGACGAACGACAAAGGGCTGATACAAAACCAGCACTCACCTGGATTCCAACCGCCTGAACAAGGCGGAATGGTCGAGGTCGCCGTCGCCCAGAGCCTCGAGTTCGGCATAAAACCCCAGGGTGCTTTCGAGATGGGGTAGATTCAGACCCGCTTGCTGGGCCAGCTTCTGGGCCAGGCGCAAGTCCTTGAGCTGGGTCTTGACCCGCGCCCCCGGTACAAACCGGCGCTCGATCATGCGGGTACCGTGGATTTGCAAGACCTTCGAGTCGGCAAACCCGCCCTGGAGGGCCTCCTGAACCTTGCGGGGCTCGAGGCCCTGGCGTTCTGCCAGGAGCAGCGCCTCGGCCACCGCCTCGATGTACAGGCCCACCATGAGCTGGTTAATGACCTTGACGGTATGGCCCGCGCCGGCCTCGCCCACATGGGTGGGCCTTCCCAGGGCTTCCAGGATGGGCAGAACCCGCGCATAGTCGGCCGGGTCACCCCCGGCCATGATGGCCAGCGTGGCGCTCCGTGCCCCCTCCGGCCCACCCGAAACGGGGGCATCCACCCAGCCGACGCCTCTGGATTTAAGCCGCTCGGCATGGAGCTTGGAATACGCAGGGTCGGACGAACCCATGTCGAGCACCACCTGGCCGGGGCGCAGATGGGGCTCGAGCTGTTCTAGCACAGCATTTACTGCCACCGAGTCCGCCAGCATCAGCAACAGCACCTCAGTCTTCGCGGCCTCCTCCAGCGAATCAAGTAAGGGAATCCCCTCCACCAGCTCAGGGCACAGGGTGCTGCGGTTCCACCCTTTGACCTGAAACCCCCTGGCCAGCAGCACCCGCGCCATCGGGCGGCCCATCAGTCCCAGACCCAGCAAGGCTATTTGCATATAAAAAGCATACGGGAGTTTTAGCAAACCCCCGCCACCCGGCCAGTTGTTGCGTATTGGGCTCTAACTCAACCTGAGCCCATCCAGACAAACCACTTCACCCTGAATATGCAGCTCCAGATTGCAATGGTCTGCTGGCCCCAGTTGCAGGCTGAAACGCCCGGACAGATCCAGGGGTATTTGTATCTGCACTGCATCTTGTTTCAAGTAAACCCGGGCTTGTTCAAAAGAAATGCGTTCCCTCGAGATCACCTGCCCCACCAAACGAGGCCCGCACTCCTCCCACTTGAGGCTCAGATCCAGGTGGTAAGGCCCAGCCTGGTAGAGTTGCGACCAGTTCGACCTGGGTTGGGCCTCGCGCCGCAAGGACGTGCGCACGTTCCTCGAGTCCATCACCAGAATAGCCTGATACACCAGCCCTGGCTGTGGGTAAGTCCTGGAAGGCAGACGGTTGTGCATCAATGCGATCCTTTCCAAAGTCACCAATGACCGAAAAATAGTTTATGCAGAAGATATAGAGGTGATCATCCAAATATGAACATGCTTTCTAGATCATTTAGAACGTTACGCAGCAAAACTGAGTCCTGAACTTTGCTTTAGGCGATAGCGTTAAGCGATTCGCTCACTTCTTTAGAATTCTTCGCGGGTCAAACCAAGAACCCTGTAACCCCAAATGCCCATCGGTCAAGGGTTGCAGGGCTACCGAAAAGTGTTTTTTGTTTTGCCGCACATGCTATGATGAAACCATGCAGTGGTTCATCTACCTAGAACTACCTTAGGGGGCCCGTGTTTGGGAGGCTCCCCCTTCAGCGCTGAAGGGGGTTTTTATTGACCTCCAGGGACTACCCCACAAGACACCGGTCACCAGACTCTGGCCCCTCGTTTCCTTTTTCAACCTCCCAACCAATACAATGGCCTGTCAAGAAGTGGAGAATTGAACCATGGTCACAACCGACAAATACAACCCCCACGAGCTCGAGCCCAAATGGCAAAAGTACTGGGAGCAGATTGGGCTTCTGAGGGCCACCGAGAGCAAAGGCGGCAAAAAAGCCTACATCCTGGTAATGTTTCCCTATCCCTCGGGCGACTTGCACATGGGCCACCTCAAGAACTACACCATGGGCGATGTCCTGGCCCGTTTCCGGGTACAGCGGGGTTACAGCGTGCTGCACCCGTTCGGCTGGGATGCCTTTGGGCTGCCGGCGGAAAACGCCGCCTTGAAGTTTGGCGTAAGCCCTGCCGACTGGACCTTTGGCAACATTAAACAGTCGAAAGAATCGCTGGCCCTGATGGGCATTCAGTACGACTGGAGCCGCGAGGTTACTACCTGCACGCCCGACTACTACAAATGGAACCAGTGGATCTTCCTGAAGATGTACGAACGCGGCCTGGCCTATCGTAAAAAGAGCTTTGTCAACTGGGATCCGGTCGAACAGAGCGTACTTGCCAACGAGCAGGTCATTGATGGCCGGGGCTGGCGCAGCGGAGCACTCGTAGAGAAGCGGGAGCTCGAGCAGTGGTATCTCAAAATCACCGACTATGCTGAACGCTTGTTGAACGATCTGGACAAGCTGCCCCGCTGGCCCGAAAAGGTCAAGGCCATGCAGCGGGCCTGGATTGGCAAGAGCACTGGGGCCGAGTTCGACTTCCCGGTTAAAGGGCACGAGGCCAGGATCAGGGTTTTCTCGACCCGTCCCGACACCATTTTTGGCGCCACCTTCATGGTGCTGGCCCCCGAGCATGAGCTGGTGGCACTTATCACCACGCCCGAGCAGAAGGCCGCCGTAGACAGCTATGTAGCCGCTACCCGGATGAAGAGCGAGGTCGAGCGGCAGATGGAAGACCGTGAGAAGACCGGGGTCTTTACCGGGGCTTACGCCATCAACCCGGCCAACGGCAAGGAGATCCCGGTCTGGATTGCCGATTATGTGCTCTCGGGCTACGGCACCGGGGCCATTATGGCCGTGCCGGGGCAGGACGAGCGCGACTGGGAGTTTGCCGAGAAATTCGGCCTGGAAATTATCCGTACCGTCGAGCCCCCGGCGGGCTGGCAGGGCAAGGCCTACACCGAAGACGGGCCGGCCATCAACTCGGGCTTCCTGAATGGGCTCAATGTGGAGGAAGCCAAGAAAAAAATCATCGCCTGGATGGAAGAAAAAGGCATAGGCGAGGGCAAGGTCAACTACCGCCTGCGCGACTGGCTGATTAGCCGCCAGCGCTACTGGGGCACCCCCATCCCCATGATCCACTGCGAAAGCTGCGGCATCGTACCGGTACCCTACGAGCAACTGCCGGTCGAGCTGCCCACCCTGCGCGATGTAGACGACATTCGCCCCAAGGGCAAAAGCCCCCTGGCGGCCCACCCCGAGTTTTATGAATGCACCTGCCCAAAGTGCGGCGGCAAGGCCCGGCGCGACACCGATACCATGGACACCTTTATTGACTCGTCCTGGTACTTTCTGCGCTATACCGACGCCCAAAACCTCGAGCTGCCCTTCGACCCCGAGAAGGCCAACTTCTGGATGCCGGTAGACCAGTACATCGGCGGCGTTGAGCACGCCATTTTGCATCTGCTGTATAGCCGCTTTTTCACCAAGTTTTTGCACGACCTGGGGATGGTCGAGGCCGAGGAGCCCTTCGAAGGCCTGTTCACCCAGGGCATGGTGCAGGGCTGGACGGACGTGGGCGAAGTGGAAGTCCGGGGCGATATCATCCGTTTCAAAAACCCCGAGCGGCGGGCCAAGCTGGAAATCCCCGAGACCCTCACGCTGGAAGAAGCCCGAAAATCGGGTGCAGAACTTCGCATCCACGAAGACGGCACCACCCACTTCTGGAAGGCCGCCACCATGTCCAAAAGCCTGGGCAACGGGGTGATGGTGGGGCCCTTCGTGAAAGAGCAGGGCGCCGACATCGCCCGCATTACCATCCTGTTTGCCGCTCCACCCGAAAACGAGATGATCTGGACGGAAGAGGGGGTACAGGGCGCATGGCGCTACCTGAACCGGGTCTACCGCATGGTAGCCGAGCACCGGATGGAGCTTAAGGCCCAAAGCGACCTGTACGAGCCCTCTGCGCTAGAAGGGGCCCACAAGGGCCTCTACCAGAAGCTGCACCAGACCATCCAGAAAGTGACCGAGGACCTCGAGGCCATGCGCTTCAACACCGCCATCGCGGCCCTGATGGAACTGCTCAACACCTTGAGCGACTACCGCAAGGAGCAGGGCATCACCCCGGTCTACCGCCACGCGGTGCTCTGCTACTTGCAGATGCTGGCCCCCTTCGCCCCCCACCTGGCCGAAGAACTCTGGCACGAGTTCCACAACTCTTCGGTATTTAGTGCTCCCTGGCCACAGGTAGATGAGGCTGCGCTGGTGGCCGATAGCTTTGAGCTGGTCGTTCAGGTTAGCGGCAAGGTGCGCGGCAAAACAACCATTAGTGCACAGGCCAGCGAAGAAGAAATCAAGCGGCGCGCGCGTGAGATTCCCAACGTACAGCAGTACCTCGAGGGCAAAGAAGTAGTCAAAGAAATCTACATTCCGGGCAAACTGCTGAACATCGTGGTAAGGGGGTAAGCCAGTGCGCCGAACCGCCCCCTGGGTGCTGTGGACAAATGGCACTGGAAACGGGCGGCGCAGCCTCGTACCATAGGGGCATGATCACGCTACATAAAATCAACAACCTGGCCGAGGGGCAGGTTCTCGAGTGTGTAGGGCAGGACGCAGGCGATACCTTCCGCATTGTAGTCAAGCACACCTCCCCCAGCCACTACGAAGCCCTGGGCAAGGTTACCCTTCGCAATGCCAGCGTCCATTACCAGTCTTCGGGCCCCATGACCGCAGATCTCTTGCTGAAATGGCTGGATACCATGTTCGACCGCTGGCCGGGGGCCAAAACCATCCCCTGGGCTGTACACGATCTGGACGACAAAACCCAGCAATTTGTGCGCGAGGTTCGCAAAGCGGCTGAAGTGGCCTAGGGTTGCTCGTAATCGTGGTAGTCGGCCTGTTGCGCCCGGCGGAGGCGTGCACGCAGCGCGGCTGGCGTGTAGGGTGTTTTCTGGTGCACAACAGCCCCAAACCCCGCCATTAGCAGGGCTGGTATCAGCAGCAACACGCCCTGTAGAGGGTCGGGCACGTAGGGCATGGGAAACCGGGCCACCGTAGCCCACAGCTGGACCAGGGGTAGAATGCCGCCCATCAAGAGCCCACTGAGCCACCATTGCCGCGGCCACCACCACCCCACCAAAAAACCCATCAGGAGCAGCAGGGTTCCAGCGAAGAGCAAGTCCACATTGCCCAGGTCGCCCAGCGCGACCAGTAAACCAATGCCTGCTGGAATGAGGTAGCGCATGAACCTTTGAATGCCGGGGCCCATAACTTTACAATAACGGTTTTTGGTCAGGGGAGGTATCACATCGGATTCAAAGAAGGCAAAAAACCCCAGGGGCGCTATCGCCCTCCGCTAGGCGGGTAATTTCGGTCGGGTTGATTCGCCACCGTTCGGTAACGAATCAACCGAATCTGGTATCGCACCACCTGCTTCAACTCTCCAGCCGGAGAATACCTCTTTCCAGCGCTACCGTGACCGCCGCCGTGCGATCATCAACCCCTAGCTTAGCAAAAGCATGAAGCAGGTGGGTCTTAACGGTGGCCTCGCTGATTTTGAGTTTGCGGGCAATTTCTTTGTTGGAAAGACCCCTAGCTACCAGCGAGAGCACCTCGAGCTCGCGCACGGAAAGGTTTTCTTCGGCGGGGCCGCGCATCCGGCCCAGCAGGCGTGCAGCGATGGGGGGAGAAAGCACAGCTTCGCCCCGGGCACAAAGCCGAACCGCCCGGAAGAGTTCCTCCCGGGGTACGTCTTTGAGTAAATAGCCCGTAGCCCCCGCCTCGACCGCCCGAACAATCTCGGAATCGGTGTCGTAGGTGGTGAGTACCAGAACCTGAACTCTGGGGAATTTGGCCCGGATCTGCCGGATGGCGCTTACCCCATCCATCTGGGGCATACGTAAATCCATCAGCATCACATCCGGCCTCTGTTTCTCCAGCAGGTCAAGCGCCTCCAGGCCGTTCGAAGCTTCGCCAACCACTTCAAAGTCGAGCTGGGAGGAAAGCAACCCCGAAAGGCCCGCCCGCACCACAGGATGATCGTCTACCAGCAGAATTCGAATGGTTGCCGAGCCTGTCATGTGGTCTTCACCCTTGCTTGCACTACCCGATACAGGGGCAGACTAAAGGCCAGGGTGGTGCCCTGTCCGGGTTCGCTTTCCACCGTCATATGTCCTCCCAGCGCCTCAACCCGCTCGCGCATGGAACGCAGACCAAAGCTGCCCGAGATGGGCGGTTGCAGGCCCACCCCATCGTCTTGTACGTCCATCAGTACCACATCGTCCAGGTACGAAAGGGTCAGGGTGGCGTGCCGGGCTTTGGAATGCTTGCGGATATTGGCCAGGGCCTCCTGGGCAATGCGTAAAAGGCCGACCTCGAGCTCGGGGTGCAGCGGGCGGGCCTCGCCGGTCAGGGTGAACTGGGCCCTGACCCCACTCTCCTCCTGCCAGCGCTGGAGCAGGCGACCCAGCGCTTCGGGCAGCGAGGTGTTCTCCAGGATTTCCGGGCGCATGGCCCAGACCATGCGGCGGGCCTCCGACAGGCCTTCGCGGGCGGCGGTGCGGGCTTGCTCCAGGTAGCGTCCGGCCAAAGTCTCGTTTTGGGCGGCCATCTCGGCGGCCTCGAGCTGCACCACGATACTGGCAAAGCCCTGGGCCAGGGTGTCGTGAATCTCGCGGGCCAGGCGCTGGCGCTCCTCCAGCACCCCGGCCTGGCGCGAGGTCTGCTCGAGCTCCCGGCGGGTGCGCTCGAGCTCCTCCCGGGCTCTGGTCTCCCGCACCAGCAGCTCGAGGGTAAATAGCGCATAACCCGAATACAAAAAGGCAATAAAGATGAAGAAGGCCAGGTTCAGGTTGGGGTACTCGGCGGGGGTGGGCAAAGCACTCCAGGCGGTATTGCCCTGGGGTCCCTGGCTCAGCAGAATCTCGAAGGTGATTTGCAGCGGTTCTTGCTGAGCCCACCACACCGACAGGCCGCCCAAACCCAGCACAATCAACAGCACAGCCCACAGCGGCAGCCAGTAGCGGGCCACCACCGGTATCAGCCCCAGGGCCAGGAAAGGCAGGTAGTTCTGGCTCAGCCAGGCCACTACCGCTACCCCAATCCCGATCAAGACCCCAAACTCCCAGGCCCGGCGTTGCCCTGGGCGAACCGCCCACAACACCACTGCAAACAAGGCCAGAGCTGCCCCCAGGCGCCAGACGGTCTGGACGAGGTCTTGCCAGGGGAGTACAGTGGGCACCTCGAGTGGGCGAGCCGGAACCAGCAAGGTAAATCCCAGCACCGTCAACAGGTTGAGTGCGGTAAGGAGCACCACCACCTGCGCCACCGGACGGCCCGCAAAAAGGCGCTTGAAGGCCCAAATCATCGGAAAAATTGTAGCTTATCCGAGGCAGCTTATTTGCATAACAATATTCATTTAGCGGCTTTGGCTCAAACAAGCGCATTTGTCATGCAAAAATATGCCTGTGTTCAGTGCCTGTCCGCAAACGAACAGGCCTGCCCCTCAAGGAGCTTAGATGCAGAAAATCACCTTGCCTCATCGCTATTCCGCTGGCGGTTCCCGTTTTCGTGAAGCTTCTATAGAAACCGGCTGGCTGTGCTTCCAAAGCGGCACAGTCACGATCCGCATATACCTACCGTTGGTAACCCGGCTCGAGCTCTCTTACCAGATGCGAGACTGGCTTTTGGCTTTTGCCTTTGTGGGCTTCTTTGTAGGGCTGGCCAGCCTGGGGCTGCGCTGGCTGGGCTGGCTCAACATCCCCCAGCTTCTGAAAATCAGTCCACAAGCACTGGAGTACGGCGCTTTTGCGCTGGCCCTGATTGCTTTCGTTTCTTATTTTCTATTTCCCATCCGGATCTTGCTTTTACATGACGGCAACGCATCTCCCCTGCTAGTAACGGGTAGCAAAAAGGCCATTGAAGACATGGAAAGTACCGTCTGGGCTTTTCTCGAGGCCCTGCATAAAAAGCAGCCTTGATTATGGAATCGGTTTGGGATTATCCTCGTCCCCCACGCTGTGAGCCCACTTCGCGGCGCATTCAGGTTCGGCTGGGTGAGTTGATTATTGCCGATAGCAACCGGGCTTACCGGGTGCTGGAAACCAGCCATCCGCCCGTCTACTACCTCCCCCCCGCCGATATTCGCATGGAGTTGCTGGAAGCCACCGCCCGCGAGACCCACTGTGAGTTCAAGGGCCGGGCCCGCTACTGGACCCTGCGAACCCGCGACACGGTGCTGACCAACGCGGCCTGGAGCTATCCCGACCCCACGTCCAGTTTTTCCGCCATCCGGGGCTACCTGGCATTTTATCTGGAACCCCTCGAAGGCTTTGTGGACGGAGAAAAAGCCAAGCCACAGCCGGGCCGCTTCTACGGCGGCTGGATCACCCAGGGCATCGCAGGGCCTTTCAAGGGTGGGCCGGGCAGCTCAGGTTGGTAATTTCCTTATGAGGCGACCTCGCTCGCCAGAAGCATTACCTGAGCTTTTTACATGTGCCCAAGTGTAGAGGCATCAAAATCTGATTAGTTTACAAAAGTTATCAACTTTGCTAGGCTGAACTCCATTGATGGGCAGGCAGGCTCGAGGCCACTACTGCCCCCAAAGGAGGTATTCATGTCGCTAGCGCACAAACGTTCGCCATCCAGGTCTGCTGGGGCTCAGCACCAGGAAACTCCTCGCCCGCAGTATGGTTTGCTTGGACTTGGGTTGTTGGGGACGGGATATTTGTATATGCAGTTACCAACTGCTCAGGGTATTTTACTTTTGCTAGGGGTAGGGCTGGGCTTTGGTCTGTTTCACGCCCGGTTTGGCTTCAGCTCGGCCTTTCGCCAACTTTTGAGCGTGGGGCAGGGGCGGGCTCTGCAAGCTCACATGCTGTTGTTGGCAGTAACCGCCACCCTGTTTGCCCTGCTGTTTGCCATGGGCCAGGGGCTGGGCGGCCAGCCCCTGGCTGGCTACCTGGCTCCCATTGGACCTGGGCTGCTGCTGGGGGCCTTTTTGTTTGGGGTGGGCATGCAACTGGCCGGAGGCTGCGCCTCGGGGACGCTCTACGCCACCGGCGGGGGTAGCTGGGTTGGGCTGGTGGCCCTGGTTGGTTTTATGGCCGGCTCGGTGATCGGAGCCTGGAACCTGGAATTCTGGGCCGTTGGGCCGGGAGCAGCAGGGAGCCTGGCACCCATCTCGCTGGCCGAGCGCTTTGGGCTTTGGGGGGCCTTGGCCCTAACGCTGGCCTTAGTAGGGGGACTGGCCCTCCTGGCCGAATGGATCGTTCGCAAGCGGCGGCCTCCCCTTCTTTTCCAACCTCCTGGGCCCCAAGGGTGGGCCCGGGTGCTGCGTGGCACCTGGCCGCTCTGGGTGGCGGCTTTGGTGTTGGCCGCGCTCAATGGGGCGGTGCTTTACGTGAGTGGGCGTCCCTGGGGGGTTACCTATGGCCTGACCTTGTGGGGTTCGCAGGCGGTAGAAGCCTTGGGCCTGGCCCAACCTGCTTTCTGGAGTTTCTGGAACGGTCAGTCGCCTTTGGATCTTTCTCCTCTGGGCCACCCCACCAGCCTCACCAACCTGGGCATTCTGCTGGGCGCACTTTTGAGCGCTGCTGCTGCAGGGGTATTTGGCAAAAACCCGCGCCTTGGTTGGAAGCCATTCGTGGCAGCGGTGGTGGGGGGTCTCCTCATGGGCTACGGGGCCCGGCTGGCCTACGGTTGCAACATCGGGGCCTACATCGGCGGGGTGGCTTCCTTTAGCCTGCACGGCTGGGTCTGGCTGGTCATGGCCCTGTTGGGCACCGGGGCCGGGCTGCTGCTACGCCCGTGGTTTGGGCTGTCTAACCCCAAGCCCACCGACTCGATCTGCTAGCCAGAAGGGGTTTCAAGGGGCGGTGAGGGTGATGGTAATGGGATTGACCGGCTGAATGCTGTAAATCTGGCCCTGCATCCCCACGCCGGTGATATTGTCGGTGATGTCGAGGTTGCTTCCGCTGAATGCACCGCTAAACACATTGAGCGTGACGGTATAGGTGCCCGCTGCCAGCGGGGTGGGTGGGTTGGTCTGGGCACGGGGCTGGAAGCTGCGCTCTGAGCCCACATAAAAAGCGAGGTCGGAAACCCCAGAGCCGCCGTTGCGTTGCAAGGTGACCTGGTACAAAGCGTTGTAGCCGGGCTGGGCAGCAGCGCTATCGCTCCAGGTAGCGGTTAGGCTGGAGGCACTGTAGCTCCCGCCGTTCGACAGGTTGCTCCAGGCCACATTGCCCACCGCAAAGGCCGATCCGCTGCCATCCAAGCTGCCGTTACCGTCAGCGTCGATGTTCAGGGTGTAACGTTTGCCAGGTTCGACGGTGAAGTTATTCGCAAAATACGCCCCGCTGCCCGGTGCAAGTTCACTCAGAGTCGCGGTCTTACCGGTGTTATCGCTGATGATGATCTGGGCGCCGCTGGCCGGTTCGGCGTTGTCCAGGTCGCCGTCGGCGTTGGGGATGCCCTTCTCGAGCTGCACAAGAGCCACACCCCCCGGCTGCAATAGCGCGGTGGCCTGGAAAAAACCCTCCGGGGCGGGGGCCACGCGAATCGGGAGGGGGTTGGTGGCGGCAGGCCGCACCGACTGCACCGAAGCACCCGGACACGGCCCCGGCGTGCGGCTGTAGTTTTTGCCGTCGAGGCCGATCAAGTCGTCCTCGTAGACCTTGCCGATGACTATGACCTTCGCGCCAGGTTTTGGAATCAGATTGCCGTTGTTATCCACAAAGGTATCGGTATATGTTTTGGTGGCCGTGAAGTTGACCGGCACGCCCTTTTCTATAGTGATAGAGGCTTGTCCATAGCGGTTGGTTACCGCCCGCAACCCAGGACGCGCCGTAACCACTGCGCCTTCCAGCGGCCCAAAGCGGTTGCGCACCTCGACAGCCACACACTCCTGATCCTGCACCGCCGGGGCCCCGCCATACCAGGAGAAGTGCCGGATGCTGGCCTTGAGCACCGGAGTGGTGCCATCCACGCTCGAGCGCTCCACCGTACCCTCCACAAAGTCTTCCCAACGCCCGGTCTGGGGGTTGTAGGCGTAGCAGTGAATCTTATCGCCTATCCGGTAGCGGCTGCGCAGTTCAGGAGGAATGGGCAGTTCCACTATGGCGCTGGAGCCTGGCTTGAGGTTGATACGGCGGTTTTGCGAGTCCAGGATGCTAAACTCGGCAAAGGTCACCGGGGCCAGGGGGGTGGGACTGGCCCCGCCGGCCACCAGGTCGCCAGGCAGGGCGGTATCTTCCTTCGTGGGGTCGAGCGGTGTCACCACCACCCGCAGGTTGGTATCGGTGGTGTCCAGGCTATTGGGCTGGAAGATGACGGCATAAGGGCCGGCCTCGGTGCGCTGGAACAGGGTGCGGGCCTGGGTGGGGTCGTAGCCTTGCTCGGTGCCCTCCTTCTTGAGGGCTACCACCACCGTTTGGGCGCTGCTGGTGGACTCGGCGATGCCGTGGCCTGGAGCGTAGCCCACCTTCTCGAAGTCCAGCTTGACCAGGCCGGCAGGCAGGTTTTGCAGGATGAACTCGCCCCGGTTGTCGGTGGTGGTGCTTCGGCTGCTGCCCACCACCCGCACCGTCACGCCCGCAAGCCGCACCCCGGAGCCAATATCGGTCACCAGACCGGCCACGGTATTGGGGGCGCTGGGGGCAGTGTTACCTCCACCATTGTTTTCACCGCCACAAGCCACCAAAAAGCCCAGCAACGCCACTAAACCAAGGTTGTTCTTCATAGTATCCTCCTGGGACTTCCAAAGCCCCTTCCCAGCGCTAGTGCCGCCCGACCACCACCACATCAAACGAAAGGCCATCAATCGGAATGGCCCGCAGAACCCTGGCGCTTTTCAAATCGAATACCAGCAGGCGACCCTCGGTGCCGCTGCTAACGATGTAGGCCAGGCGTCCATCCGGCGAGAGGGCCGCGTGGGTGGGGTTGACGAAGGTCGTGCCCGCAAGCTCGAGCCGGTGGTTTTCGCTCTGGCCGGTCTCCAGGTCGAGCAGCGAAACCGCGTTGGAGTAGTAGTTGAGCGAGAGAACCTGCCCCTCCCCTACCCGCAACATCCCCAGCGGCCCCGGTGTGACGGTAAAGCGTTGAGGGGCGGCACCCGGCACGTGCAAGCTGAGGGTGTTGGACTCGAAGTTGGAGACCAAAGCCCCCTCCTTCAGCGGCAACACAAACGCGGGGTCGGAGCCGGTAGGGGCTTCGGCCAGGGGTTGCCAGTTTTGCTCGTCCAGCCAGCGTACTGCGCTGGCTTCGGTGCTGGGCTGGCGGGGGCGCAGGGCCACCACCAATTTCGAACCCACGCGGGCTACATCGGCGGCCTCGTTGGCCGAACCGGAGGGCGGCAGGCTTGCTGAGCGCACGACTGCGCCATCTCGCAGGCTAATCTCGCTCAGGAGCCCCTGGCGGATGTGCGAAATGAAAAGCCTGGAGGCGTCGCTCGAGAGCGCAATCCCCACGGGCCGCGCACCCACAATGAAGGGTTTGGCCCCGCCAGGGTTATGGCAGGCAAAGCAGGTGGTATGGGTAAATGCGCCCTGGTCGAAGTGGGCCTGGATGAGGGTGCCGTCGGCGCGTCTTTCGGGCACGGGAGCGGTCAGGAAGGTACGGGTTACCGCCAGCGAACGAACGTCTACCTCGGCCACCGCCTGCGAGCCCACCAGCACCACATACACCTTGCGGCCATCCGGGCTCAGAATCATCCGGTGCGGCAATCCGCCCACCGTGATGTGCTGGATGGTTTTACCCTGCGTGGGGTCTATCACCGCCACGGTGCTGGAGCCCGCCTGGCTGACCAGCACATAGTGGGGGCGGGCCAGAGGGGGGCTCGAGCAAGCCACCAACCCAACCAAACCCAGGAGCATTCCAATACGCATCAAGGATCCCCCTACTACCGCTTGCGATAGCTGTTCCAGCCCGCGCGGTTGACGCAGACCGCAAACTGCCACCGATGCTGGGGCCACTCACAGCCCAACTGAAACCCCACCGACTCGGTAAAGCCAAACTTGTAATAAGCCGTCAGGGGTTTGAGGTTGTAGCGCTTGGTCCCCGCAAAGCTGCCGCAGCCCTCGCCACGAACCTGGACGATCAGGCGGGCCTCGCTGGCCTGGAAGCGCACGTCGCCCGAGTAGGTATCGTTGTTTACGTTCAACGCCTGGACGAGGGCGCTGCCCTTTTCGTAGTAGATCAGGTCTTTTTTGCAAACCCCCTCCGTGTTGGCATCTTCAAAGACCTTGGCCAGTTCGTAGCCACCCGACACAAAGCGCAGCCAGCGGTTTTCCCTTGCGTTGTATTTGGGAATGTAAAAAGCCCCGGTTTGCGGGTTATAAAAGCCCGTATCGGAATCCTGGGCGTCGGCCCACAAACCCAGCAGTTCGCGGTAGGGGGGATCCTGGCCCAGTTGAAAACCCTCGGGCTGGGCGGGCGGCGGTAGCTCCAGCATGGGGTCGAGTTGCAGCAGCTTGAGACTCAAGGGAAAGGGCCCCCCCTGGAGTTCCAGCTTCAGGGTGACTTCCTTGATCAGGGTTTCGTAGTACTCGAGGCTGGCATTAAACACCAGGGGGTTGTTGGGCAGGGTGCGTTTGCCGGGGCTGGTGCAGTTGACGATGGTCAGGGTGCGCTGGCTGGGCCGCATGACAAGCCGGTTATCCTGAACGGTTGCGGTTCCCACCGAGTCGTCTAGGTAGCTGACGCGGGCGCAGCTCGAGCTCACCCCCTGGGTGTAGTGCTGCAAGACGTAGCGCCCATCGGCATGCAAAATCAGCTTGACCGAAAAACCACTGCCCAGGCGGAACCGCTCGCCCGTTACGGTGTTGGTGTAGTCTTCGGCAGAACTTGCTGTTTGCCGCCAGACCCCCACCAGCAGAGCGGGGAAACCCTGGTTCTGTGCCCGAATCGGGCTGGGGTTTCCAGCCAAAATCAAACACCCCAGGGTGAACATAGTGGCTTTAGGTGTGACCATAGACCCTTCTTCCTTTACCGCCGCTGGTAGGTGTACCAGGGGTAGGCTCCGTAGCAGACCGCAAACCCCCAGAAGTGCGTGGGGTACTGGCAGCCCAGCATGAAGCTCTCCCCCCCGACGGGCAGGGTGTAGCTCCAGCGGTGGTAGCGGGTAAGGGGCTGCAAGGTATAGGTTTGCACCCCGTCGTCGGCCCCGCACTCGCGGATTCGCACGATTAGCCGGGCCTCGCTGGCGGCCAGACGCACATCCCCCTGGTAGGTGTCGCTGTCGCGCTGGTAGGTGATTTTGAACAGGGCCTGGCCCTTTTCGTAGTAGATCAGGTCTTTCTCACAGACCCCCTCGAGGTTCACCCGCACAAAAGCCATGCCCAGCTCGTAGCCCTCGGGCGAGAAGCGCACAAAGCGGTTCTCCCCGCAGCAGTCGGGAAACTGGTAGGCCCCGGTCTGGGGGTTGTAGAAGTTGGTCTCGTTGCGGCCCCACAGCCCCAGGATTTCGTCGTAGGGGCCGTCCTGACCCAACTCGAAGTCAGGGGGTTGGGGCGGTTGGGGCAGGTTGGCGGGCGGGGTACGGTTCAGCAGCTTGAAGCGAAGGGGATAGGGCCCGCCGGAGAGTTTCATCAGCAAGCTGGTATCCAGGAAGGTGGGGTACTCGCTCACCGAAGCCTCGAACACCACCGGGTCGAGCCGCTGGTTGAAGGTGCCCGACTGGGCGCAGTTCCGCACGTCCAACCGGCGCTCGCGGGGGCGCAGGACGAGCCGGTTGTTGTTCCACTCGGCCAGCCCCACCATTTGGTCAAAGAAGCTCACCAGGCTACAGTTGGACGCAACCCCCTGGGAGTAGTGGGCGAAGTAGAACTCGCCATTGGGCTTCACCTTGAGTTGGGCCGAATAACCCTCGGTCATGGTGAACTCGAAGCCGGTAAGGGGGTTCTTGAAGTTGCCGCTGCTGGCCAGGGTGTCCTGCCAGACCCCCGAGAGCTCGGCGGGGAAGCTGCCGGTAGGGTTGGGGGGGTTGCTTGGGTTAGGGTTGGTAGGGTTGTTTCCCCCGCCACCCCCACAAGCGACCAAGAGCAGCAACAGCGCCGGCGTGATGGGAATTCTGTACATCCGTACCTCCTGGTGCCAAGGGTAGACAATCCAGCATGACTGAGGCATGACCGGCTACTCGGTCGCCTCTTCCCTGGACTCTTCTATCTCTTGTTGCAAAAACGCCGCCAGGGCGCTGGGTTCAGTGAAGTAACGGCGCTCCTCACCCTGGCTGATCGAAGCCCGCCAGACCTCCCCTTGGGAGGTGGGCTCGTACCAGATGCGAACCACGTATACTTGGGTGCTGTTAGGCGCCACGGTTTCCACCTTTAGCGCAGCTCGAGGCCCGTTGCCGTGAACTTCAGACGGTCGGGGCGCACCCCCAGGGCGCTCTCGAGGGCCACCCCCGCAATTTCGCGGTAGGTCTCCAGGAGTTTCGGGTCGCTTTCCTGCACCGCCACCGTGTAGCCCAAAAGCGGGAGGGTAGCCATCAGCACAAAGGTCTCGTAGAGCTTCTGGCGATCCTGGGCCGACAGCGCCATGAAGGCCGCCGACCTCCCAAAGGCCGCATCGGTATTGGCCTGAAGGTTCATGAGTGCGGTCTCGCTGGGCTCCTCACCGTAGTACACCATGTAGCAGACCCCCACTAGATAGGTGAAAGCCATGGCCACGTTGTTGGGCCTACCCAGCCGCTTGGCCTCGGCCTCGAAGGCCTTGAAGGCTTCATTGAAAGCCATAGTCATCTCGCGGACGGTGGCGGGGTCGCGGCTCAGGCTGCGGACAAACCCACTCACCATCAGCCGCTGTGGGCCGGGACGGAAGCGGGTCTGGGGGGCGGTCTGGGCCTGGGTGCGGGCGGTGGCCTGGGCGCTGGGGTTGTTGCGGTTGAGGCTGTTGATGCGGTTCAGTTCTCCCTGGGCCCGCCGAACTGCGGCTGTATTCGTCTGAACGCTCGCGTAGGCCATGGCCTGGGAATAGCTCATGCCGCTGGGTGCGCCGAAGGTGGTGCCTGGCGCAACCCACTGGGCCAGGACAGGGCTCAGGGCTGCCAGGGTGGCGAGGAAAGCCAGGGCTTTTCGAGTCTGACTCATGATTCTCCCTTCCAGAAGGTGGGTGTCGGCCCTGAGGAGGCAGCCCGGAGCCGACACCCCAGGGCTTTATTTCTGCACCGTGATGGTGGCACCGGTAATGGGCAGGCCGCTCAGGGTGGGGCTGCCCTGGGCGCTCACGGCGGTCAGGTTGATCTGATAGGTCTTGTTAACCGGGGTGGTGCTCTGACCGCCGCCGCAGGCGGCCAGGCTCAGGGCCAGGGCCAGGAGTCCCACCCGCAGCGAGCGCATCCGCCACGCACCCAGGAGTACCAGGGGCAGCAAGGTAAGCAGCAAGGGCGTGGGCAGGGCCGGGAGGCTCTGGGCCTTCAGTACCGCCGGACGGGCCGCCAGGGTGCTGGCGATATCGGCGGCCACCAGGAACTGGCTGTCGCCCGTACCGAGGGCCAGCGGGGTGGACAAAGTGAGGGTAAGGGTACCATTGTCGGCGCTAAAGGTGCCGCTGGCAATGGGGGTTTCACCGCTGTCAATCTGGCCGTTGGCGTTGGCATCGCGGATCAGCTTGACCACCGTGAGGTCGAGGCTGTCGTTGCCGCTGCCGCTGGCCTGCAGGGTGATGTTTTGCAACTGGGTGGCCTGCGAGGGGTTGAGGGTGAAGGCCAGCATCAAGACGCTGCTCTGGCCTTTGTTGCGGGTGGCATCGGTGGGGGCGTTGGCGGGCTTGGCTGCGCTGATGGTCAAGGCGCCTGCGGGTGCGGTGTTGAAGGTAGCTATGACCGACCTGGCTGCGTCCATCGTGACCGAGCAGGTACCCGTACCGCTACAGGCCCCACCCCAGCCGGCGAAGCTCGAGCCTGTGTCGGCAACCGCGCTCAGGATCACGTTAGCCCCGGAGCTATAGTTGGCGGAACAGGTCGCGCCACAGTTGATGCCTGCTGGGCTGCTGCTGACGGTTCCACCCCCTGTTCCACCCTTACTTACCGAAAGCGCGAAGGTGGCAGCAGGTGCCTGGGTGTAGTTCACGCTGGCGGTGGCACTGCCGGTGGTCACAGTGACGTTCTGGCTGGCCGGGTTGGGGTTGTAGGTAGTACCGCTCACCACCACACTGGGAGCCGTGACGGTGTAAACACCGGTCACCACATCGGATAGCGATTGGCCGGTGCCGGTCAAAATGGTCCGCTGTTGATTGAAGCCGTCCGGACCAGTGATGGTGAGGGTGGCGCTGTTGCCGCTGGGCAGGCCCGACACCTGTAGATTGAGGGTGCCGAAGCTTTGCGCGGTGTTGAAAGTAGCGGTCACGGTTTGGGCGGCATTCATGGTGACGGTGCAGGTACCCGTACCCGTGCAGGCCCCACTCCAACCGGCAAAGGTAGCGCCGCTGGCCGCCGCTGCACTTAGGGTTACCGAGGCCCCGGCGTTGAACGAAGCCGAGCAGGTAGCACCGCAGTTGATGCCAGTTGGGTTGCTGGTGACGGTACCGCTGCCACTGCCGGATTTGTTGACGGTCAGGTTGAAGGTAGAGGCGGGCGCGGTGTTGAAGGTAGCGGTGACGCTTTGAGCTGCGCTCATGGTTACCGTACAGCTACCCGTACCGCTACAGCCGGATCCACTCCACCCGGCAAATACCGAGCCCGACGCAGGTGCAGCAGCTAGGGTGACCGTAGCGCCCTGGGTGAAGCTGCCCGAACAGGTAGCGCCGCAGTTGATACCTGAGGGACTGCTCGTCACGGTGCCCGAGCCCGTACCGTTTTTGTTGACCGAAAGGGCAAAGGTAGGAGCCGCCGAGGTGGTGAAGGTCTGGGTGGAACTATTGAAAGTTCCTGCATCGGTGACGAAGCGGTAACGCCAGTAGTACGTGGTGCCGGGGCTCAAGCCCGTAAGGTTGGCGCTGACGTTGGGGAAATTAAGGGCAGTGGGCACGCTGGTGGAAGGGGTGCTCGAGCCAAATGAGCTGGTGGTTCCGTAATCCACATACAGCAGGCCGCCCTTATAATAGCTATAAAGGTTAACGCCCAAAGTAGCCGAGTTGGTCGTGATACCGCTGCTCTGCAAATTCTGGAAGTCAGCCCGATAGAAGATCGTCACAGGCTGCTCTGGGGTGGCATTACCGTAGGTCGTGACGGCCGTCGCCTTCAGGCGGTGGGTGTTGGGGCCAGCAAGGCCCAAAAGTTGTTTGTTGAACTGCACAGGCACGCGCACCTGAAACTGCCAACCCGACGGAAGTACAGCCCAGCCATAAGCGGTTCCCCCGGCTCCAGCAGTTTGTGGAGTTTGAGAGCAATTTCCCTGAAAACCCTGGGGGTTGTTGGAAACATCGATGGTGTAGCCGTCCGAGAGCCTAATTAGGTAGCAATACACCGGATGCTGGTTGCTAACGGCAAAGCTGGCTCCCTCGGGCAGAAAAAAATCAAAACCGACTGCATCGTTGGTACACGGACTTACATTGGTAGAGCTGGCCCGCACATAGGCCAAATCACCTGTCTTGGGGTAGGGTTCGTTAGGGTCGGTAAAGTAGCCTACAGTATTCTGTGTTGCGACCACCATGTTGCCGGTCACCGGGCAAATTGTGCTGACTGATACAAAATTACTGTCGAAGAAAGCACGAGCCGCCAGGGCATTGGAGCCTAACAAACCAAGCATCAGCAAAATACCCACAGCCAGCCTTCGCATCCCTTGCATGACTTCCTCCTTGCTCAACCCTCTGGGGGAGTGTGCAGCTAATACCGGATTCAAAAAGATAATCATCCAAACCAAAGACCCCCAGAGGCTATCTTTTTGAATCCTAGAGCACTCCCTTCCAAGGGGCGGTATCGCCCTCCGCTACGCGGATAACTTCGGCCCTGTTAGTTCGCCGCCATCCGGCGCCAAACTAACCGAATCTGGTATAAGGTAGAACAGCCCGCATGACTGGAGGATGACTGGAGCGGTTCCCACGCTAAACAAGAACAGACCCCCGCAGGGGTCTGTTGGAAGGATTGGGAGCCTACTTGATTTTAGACTGCTCGAGGCTCCGCAACACCCCTGGGGCGAGCTGCGATAAGTCGTCGCTCAGCGCGTCGAGCTGGAAGTTGGCCTGTAGGTTGCCGGGCCGCACAGCAACCAGGTTGCCGCTTTGATCCACCACCGCGCCCAGGTAGTCGCCTCGGTCTACATCGTCGTTGTTGTTGAGGTCTTTCCAGCCCAGCACGGCATAGTCGCCGTCGGTCAGATCGGCGATGGTGTAGCTGGCCGAGGTACCGCCCTGATTGACCTGGATGGCCTTGGAGCGGTTCGGATCGCAGTCGCCCTGTGCTACATAACAGGCCAGTACCACCGTATCTTGCACGCTGGCACTGGTGCCACTCCCCACCCTCAGGCTCAGCGGCAGGCTGGCAAAGGTGCTGCCCGATGTGCCCCGCACCGTCAGGGCATAGGTTCCGTTGGGGACACTGGCGGCTACATTCAGGGTCAGGGTGCTGTCGTTCGAGGTGGTGTTGGCCGGGTTGAAGCTCCCGCTCACCCCGGTGGGCGCACCTTGCAGGCTCAGGCTCACCGCTCCGCTGAATCCACCGCTGCGGCTAATGGTGATGGGTACATTCACACTGCCGCCTGGCTGAGCGGTCAGGATGGTATTGGCGGTGGACAGGCTAAAGCTCGAGGTGCTGCCGCCCTGCACCGCCGCCAGGGCCGCATTGGCATCAACTAGACCCGCGCCGCAGTCGTTGCCGCTGGGCCGGTTGCACTGGGTGGCGTTCAGGGGTCTGGCCGTGGATTTCAAGATCTGCAGGGTCTGCGCGGTATTGAGGCTGGGGCTGAGGGCCTTCATCAGGGCCACCACACCCGCCACGTGGGGCGCGGCCATCGAGGTACCGTTCTCGAACTTGTAGTTGAACTGCTGGGCCTGGTCGTCGAACCCCAGACTCAGCACCCCATCCATAAAGTTATCGTTGTTGAGGTCTTTGCTGACGTCGCCCCCGGGGGCCATCACATCCACGCGGGGACCGTAGTTGGAGTAAGGCGCGCGGGCCCCCGCATAGTCGGTAGCCCCCACGGTAATCACATTGGCGCAACTGGCCGGGCTATAGAGCGAGGCATCGTCGTTTTCGTTGCCGGCGGCCACCACCACCACCACCCCCTTGCCTGTGACCAGATTAATGGCGTTCTGGCGGGCGGTGGTGCAGGGGCCCTTGCCTCCCAGGCTCATGTTGATGACCTTGGCCGGGTTGGCGTTGGCGGGCAGGCCGGGCACCGGCTCGCCTGCGGCCCACAGGATGGCATCGATCTGGTCGGCCACGGTGGCCCCCAGCAGGCCTATCACCCGCACATGCAGGAGGCGGGCCGTCCAGTCTACCCCGGCCACACCCAGGTTGTTGTTGGTCGCGGCCCCCACGGTTCCACCCACATGCGTACCGTGGTAGCTGGTGCTTTGCTCGTCGCCTGCGTCGTAGGGGTCGGGGTCACGGCCATTGCCGTCGCCCGCGTTGGCAAAGGGGTTGGGGCCGCTGATGGGCGAAACCATATCGTAGCCGGGCAGCAAGCGAGTGCCGATATCCGGGTGCGACTGGGCAGCGTTACTCGGGTTGAAGAGTACCCCGGTATCCAGGATGGCCACCACTACGCTGTTGGAGCCCGTGGTTCGATCCCAGGCCTGGGGCAGGTTGATGGCAGGGTAGTGCCACTGCAGGTTGTAAAGCGTATCGTTGGGCGCGGCCAAGGGCTGCTCGAGCCAGTTCAGGTCGGCGGAAGCCACGTCCGAACGACTGCGAAGGGCGATCAGCAAGGCTGGTGTCTCGGCCTCGCTCAAATCGGCGCGGTAGAGGGCTGTGTTGGCCAGACCCAGAGGCCGCACCTGCTGGAGTTCCACCGGCCTACCCTGCACCTCAAGCCGCAGGCTGCTCACCGACTGGAGGCTCACCCCTCCCCGAAACTCCACCAACACCTCGCCCGGCACAAAGCGCGCCTCGCCCGTGCGCCGGAGTTTGCCCGGCTGGGAGTCAATCTGAAGGCGTTGCCCGGTGATGCTGGAGCCCAGCGAGACCGTACCCCCAATACTGCCCGACCCTCCCCCCGGGCAAGCCGTCAGAAGCGTCAACAACACCCCACCCAATAACCACCTTGCGTACCTTGCATACATGGCCTGCCTCCTGTTCCTGATCAAAAGCCCTTTTGCTTTAGAAAAAAATCCGACAACCATGTCATGGAAAATAACCCCCGGGGCATGACTGAAAGATGACAGGCGCTAAAAAGTAGCAACCCCCGCCGACTGGGCCGCCTCGAGTATCGTCTTGCAGAGGGGGTTTTGGCTCAGAAAGCCGGGGCGGTGCGCAGGGGGTACTTGTTCGGCAACCTGTAGCAGGTAGTCTACCACCGGTCGAAGCTGGGTGCTATCGGCCTTGTGGCCGGTCGCCTGAACCCGGTAGTGAACCCACAGCACCTCGAGCCTTGTACAGCCTGTGGGCCAGTACGTCTTTAGCTTCTCCACTGCCGCCTGAATGTGGCGCTGGGCTTCTTTCAAATGTCGGGAAGAAGCGGGCACTTCCAGGCAAACTTTAGCCCAGAGGGTGTGGGCCGCGATCTCGAGGCTCGGCCAGTCGTTCTGCTGGGCCAGGGCCAGGGCCTCTTGAAGAAGTTGTAAAGCCTGCCCCGAGAGGCTCGTGCGGGCTCTGGCCAGCAGGTAGCGGCCATACGCCAGGCCCCGGTACCCGGCAAACAGGGCCTCGAGGCGCTCCAGCAGCGGCCCTACCGGCTCGCACAGTTGGTGGGCCAGAAGGGCTTCCAGAACCCGGTAGGTGGCCTCGTCCCGCCGCGGAAGATCGGGCTCGCCCAAGGCCCGACCCAGCCAGTCCGAAGCCAGCTTCCACTCGCCCCACACCCAGTACAAGCGGGCCATCTGGTACTCGCTGAAAGCCCGTGTCCAGCCCCATTCTTCGGGCACAATTTGCAAAGCGCGTTCCAGGGCTTGCTGGGCTTCAGCGTAGCGCCCCAGGTCGTAGTAGCGCAGGGCCAGGTTGTTGAGGTGGTGCACCTCACGGCCGACCACGCCTTGCATACCCTCGAGCAAGCGCTGCGCCTGCAACTGGGCTTCCAGAGCCGCCTCGGCGTAGCCCAGCGCGGCCAGGCAGACCGCACGGTTGTGGTGGAAGCCGACCCGCATCAGCCGGTTCCCGGACTGCTCCAGAAGGGGCTCGGCCTCGCGGTAGAACCCCAGGGCCTCGCGGTGGCGCTCGAGCTGGTCGTAAGCAATGCCCAGCCGCGAAGTACAGATGGCCGCCTGCAGCGCATCGCCCCGCTCCAGATGAAGCTGCCGGAGCTGCTCCAGGGCCTCTATCAGAGCCGGGGTCTTGCGCTGGACAAAAAGCGACTGAGCCAGGGCGTCCAACAAGCGAACCCGCAGGTCGAACCGCCCGGCCTCCTCGGCCTGCTGCAAGCCCTGGCGAGCAGCCTGCTCGGCCTCGGAGCCATAGGCGTGCTCGCCCAGGCGGATAGCCTCGCACAGCCAGGCCCGGGCCCGCTCGGCGGGGGTAGCGGCCAGGGCCAGCATGCGCTCGACCAGGGCCGCGTGCCGCTGGCCGGTATCGAAGCGGCTCATCACCTGGCTGAGGGCCTCCAGTAGTTCGAAGGCCTGGGTTTGGCTGGCATGCTCGAGGGCCCGCTGGTAGAACTGGGACGCCTCGGTCAGCCGGTAGGCTTCTTCGGCCTTGCGGGCAGCCTGCACCAGAAAGGGAATGGCCCGGGGGGGCTCGCCCTCGAGCCAGTGCCCGGCAATGCGGGCCGGGTCGGCCTGTTGGCTTTCCAGATACAGCGCGGTTTGCTGGTGCAAATAGGTTTTGATGCTGGCCGGAACACTGCTCAGGGTGGCCTCGTAGAGCAGGTCGTGGACGAAGGTGGGGCCGCGCAGTAGCTGAGCCGCCTCGAGTTCGGCCCAGGGCTCGAGCAGCTCCATTGGCGTACTCTGGAGCACAGCAGCGGCCAGCTCGGGGCAGAAGTCCGGCCCGGCCACCGCCGCCGTGCGTACCAGCCGCTGGGCGCTCAGGGAAAGGCGCTGCAGGCGGGACTGGACCAGGGTGGTGATCTTGCTGGAAACCGGCAGGCGGCCCGGTTTGCGCTGGCCCAGCCCGCCCGATTCCCACAGGCTGCGCAGGGTCTCGAGCAGGAAAAAAGGGTTGCCACCGGTATGGCGGCAGAGCGCCTGGGCCCAGTCCGACGCCACCTCTTGCAGCCCTGGTAGCTCGAGGCTCTCCAGCAAGCTTTGAACCGCAGCAGCGTCCAGCGGCTGTAGCTCTATCCGCACGGCCAGGCCGCTCTGAACCGCCTGGCTCAGTAGCTCCTCTATTCCTGCCGGAAGCTCGCCTGTACGAAAAGACAGGGCCGTGCGCAGCGGGCCTGGGCGACCCCAGTAAGGGCTATACACAAAATGCAACACCTCGAGGCTAGCCATGTCGGCAAAATGCAGGTCGTCCAGGCAAACCAGCCCCATTCCCTCGGCCACCGCCAGCCGCACCAGCTCGGCTTGGGCCTGGAAAAATCGAAGCTTTTCGGCCTGGGTTTGCAGGGGAGGTTGGGCTGGGCCCAGCTCAGGCAGCAAACGGGCCAGCTCGAGCCTCACCCAGTCCGGTAGGGCCAGACCCGGAAAATACCCCAGGATCTGGCGGCAAATACGGCTATGGGTAGCGTAGGGAATACCCACGTCGCCCGGGCGGCCTTCAAAAACAAAAGCTTGACCCAGGCTACTCAGAAAATCCTGTACCAATCGGCTTTTACCCGCCCCAGGCGGACCCGAAAGCACAATGGCCTGCCCCTGGGCCCAGGCCTGTTCCATCTCGATCCATTCGGCCTCACGCCCCAGAAGCCGGGGGGGGCGCAACACCGAGAGGGGGATTTCCAGGCGGGGCGTGGGTCCGTGGGGGGTGATGGGCTCCCCCAACTCGATCAAGCGGAGCAGCGCTCGGGTCTCGGGTAAGGGCTCTACCCCCATCTCCCGCAGCAGCATCCCCCGACACCGCTCAAAGGCCGCAATAGCTGCGCTCCGGTCGCCCAGTAAGTACCACAAGCGCATCACCCGGCGGTGGGCGGTTTCGGAGATAGAATCGGACTCCAGGAGGCGCTCGGCGTAGCTCAGGGCCTCGCGGTACTGCCCGGCCTGCTCGAGCTCGTCGGTCAGCGCAGTTAGCGAGTTGCGACGCAAATCGTCCAAGCGTTCGCGCCTGATCAAGAGCCAGTCGTCGAAGTCGGGGCAGTCGTCGTAGTCGTGGCCCTCGAGCAAGCGGCCCTGGCCTTGTACCACCTCGCCATGGCGGCCCGCAAAGTGGGCGACCTCGAGGGCGGCCACGTCCACCTCCAGCCCTTGCAACTCCAGGACATCCGCACCCCTTACCAGCTCGAACCCCGTAGCCTGTTTGAGCCGCCGCAGGGCCTGGGCCAGGTTGTTGCGGGCAGTGGCCTCGGAGGACTCGGGCCAAAGCAAGCCCGCCAGCTTAGAGCGGCTGGTGGGGCCTTCCAGGGTCAGGTAGGCCAGGATGCCCGCCGTCTTGCGCTCAACCGGGCGAAGCTGGCGCGTTTGGATCTGCAAAACCGGTACACCCAGCAGCTCGAGGCGTCCCCGGGTCGTAGGGGCCTCGTTTGCTACAGGAACCTGCTGGGGGCGTTTACGCTCCGGCATTTAAGCATTGTAGGAACCCGCGTCAAGGCCGGATGTTCGTTTGGCACAATAGCATCCCACTCCAGCGCCATTCACGAGCCAAGTCCAGGCTCCTGGAGCCTGATCGTAGGATTGAGCCATGCTGTGGTCATTCGAGCCTGAATACTTTACCTTTTCTGGGCTCAGCTGCCCTTACCTTCAACTCGGGGTCTTGCTCTACAAGCCAAACCAGGTTAAAGGATAGTAGCTCACCAATTCGTCGCGGTAAGGCTCCACCAAGCGCACATTGGCCGCCGGGGCTTCGGGCCTGGCCAGCTCGACCCTGGGGTTGAAGTCTCGGGCCCCTATCTGACGCAGTATCTCCTGGGGGTTCAGGTTGGGCACCCCATAGCCCAGCGCAGCATAGACCTGCGAGCGCACCCAGGCGTACTCCTCGAGCGAAAAATCCTGCCGGTTCAGGGCCTGTACCTGCATCCCTTTGGCATCCAGCACCAGCGAGCCCCCTTCACGAAACAAGTCCAGTGCTGTGCGGTAGTCCAGCGTAAGCTGTCCAACTTGCTGGTTGGCCAACTGGTTAAGCCGGGCCTCCACGCGCTGGTAGCGCTCTCCCAGTTGTTGCTTAACGCTACGCTGCACCCTCAAAAAGCGCTGTACCTGATCGGGACTCAGCAACCCATTGGCGGCGGGTGTATACGCGGTCTGCCGTTTTACATCGCTGTCCAGGGCGATAATCTGCTGAAAATTGTTGACCAGGGCCTGGGCCGGACGAATCAGGAACGAATACGCTGCCCAGCCCGCCAGCCCCAAAAAAAGTAAAAAACCAAAACAACCCATCATGAGCCATCGTGCCATGAGCGCAGGATGACATACCCTGGGTCGCAAGACTGCGGTTTTTGGTTCAATTGTTTAACAACTGCCGACCAGTATCTCTTCGACAGTGCGGGCAGGGGCGGTGCGTGAACCCTCGCAAACCTCAGCCAGGAGCGGTTCCCAAGAATACCCCCTACGGCATCCTTTGGAAGCTAGGGCGAGGGGGGGTAATCTACGCTGCATCGCGTGCAGCGTAAAGGTGGGAAACGCGAAGGAGCGCTTCGAGTGCTTGGCGTTGTAAAAAATGCCCGCAACTCGGCTACCCAACAGGGTGTTATGCCCCCACCCAGCCTCCCCCGCTGGGGAAGAAGGAGTGGTTTTTCTTTATGCACCAGCCCCTTAGGCCAAGGGCATACGTGGCAACCAGGTTTGCTTTGGGTCGTAAAACAGTATTATTAAGTTCAAGACTTTTGGGCTATGAATCCAACCCTCCAGGCCCTCGAGGCCCAACTCAGCCAGACCCAGGCCCTATCGGAGAAACTGGAGTTGCTTGATCAGCTCTACCAGTTTCTGCGTCTGAGCGACCTGCATCGGGCCAAAGAGACCGTGGAAGAAATGCTGATTCTGTCGCAGAACCCCGCCTATCCGGCCGGGCGCGGCCTGGCCCTCAAAAACCTGGGCGATTTTCATTTTCGCCAGGGCAACCTGCCGGCATCCCAGGGGTGTCTCGAGGAAGCCCTCGCCATCTTGCGCAGGGCCGGTGAAGTCAAGGGCGAGATCGACACCTTGAATGCCCTGGGCAACTTCTACTACTTTCAGGGTACTTTTCCCAAAGCCCTTGAGTATTATCTGGAAGCCCTCGAGCAAAGCCGTAAATACGAACTCAAAGCCCAGGAATCCCACGCCCTGAGCGGGGTAGGCATCATCCAGTACACCCTGGGCAACTACCAGGAGGCCACCAAGTATTTTTTGCGCAGCCTGGCCCTCAAGCGCGAGATCGGCGACCGCCTGACCGAATCGGGCACCCTGAACAACCTGGGACTGGTCTACCTCGAGATGGGCGACTATCCAGGGGCGGTACAGCTCTACCGCGAAAGCCTGGAGATTAAGCGTGCACTGGGCGACCTCCAGGGCGAGGCCAACGCCCTCTCCAACCTGGGTGTGGTTTTCCAGCGGCTGGGCCGCACCCAGGAAGCCCTGGACTACCACCAGCAGGCCCTGGAAATTGCCAGCCGGTTGGGTAGCCCCCAGGTACGGGCTACCTGTCTGGAAAACCTGGGCCTCTCCCATGCCACCCTGGGCAACCTGGAAAAAGCTCTGGAATTATTCCAGGCTTCCAAAAATCTCTACCAGGAGCAGGGCAATCGGCTGGGTGAGCTCAGCACATGGCTGCAGATAGGCGCGACCCTCGGCCACCTAGAACAAGCGGAAGCCGCCACCCTGGCCCTGCAAAAAGGGCTCAAAATGGCCGAGGAGCTAGGACCCCAAAAGCCTTTGCTCGAGTTCCACCAGGCGCTTTCGAAGGTGTTTGAACAGCTTCACAAACCCGCGCTCGCCCTCTACCACCTCAAGCAGGCCATTGAAATTGAGCGCAGGCTGCACAAGGAACAACAAGCCCAAAAAACCGCCGCCCTGCTGGCCGGGTTCCAGGTAGAAAAAGCCCGACAGGAAGCTGAAATCGAGCGCCTGCGCAACACCGAGCTGGCCCGCGCCAACCGCGAGCTGGCCCGTGCCATCGAAAGCCTCAAGGAAGCCAACGCCGAAAAGACCCGCCTGCTGGACAAGCTGCGCCAGCAGTCTAAAGAGCTAGAGCGCCTGGCCCGTCAGGACCCCCTCACCCGGCTCTATAACCGCCGCTACCTGGAGGAAAACCTAGGGCGCGAGTTTGCCGCTTCCAAACGTTATAACTTCCCCCTCAGCATCGCCATGGTGGATATTGACCATTTCAAGCAGATTAACGATCGCTTTTCCCATCAGGTAGGCGACGATGTGCTGAGGCTGGTGGCACAGATGCTCGAGTCCAACTGCCGTGGCGTAGACTTTGCAGCCCGCTACGGGGGTGAAGAATTTGCCCTGGTCTTTCCACAGACCGACCTGCTGGGTGCGCTGGTGGCCTGTGAACGACTGCGGCAACGCGTGGAGAGCTACGACTGGAGCACCATTCACCCCCATCTGAAGGTCACGGTGAGCATTGGGGTGAGCAACGACCCCACTCTCTCCGATCACGAAAAACTCCTCGCCGCCGCCGATGAGCAACTCTACGCGGCCAAGCGAGCGGGGCGCAATCGGGTATTCCCGCAAGTAACGGGATAAAGGAACCGAAGCGCGCTGACCAGCAACCAGGGATCAGACTTCTCCCTCACCCCCAATCCCCGGTTCCCTCCCTTATGCTGTACACATGCGCGTACACCCCGAAGTTGCCCAGGCCCTGCGAGCCCGCCAAGCGGTGGTGGCCCTCGAGTCCACCGTGATCACCCACGGCCTGCCCCGCCCCCTCAACCTGGAGCTGGCCCAGAAGCTCGAGGACACCGTGCGGCAGGCCGGGGCCATCCCCGCTACCATTGCCATCCTCAAGGGCGAAGTGGTGGTGGGCCTGACCCCGGACGAGCTGCAGGCCATCGCTGCCGACGACACCGCCGACAAGGCCAGTCTGTGGAACCTGGGTGCCCTGGTGGCCCAGGGCAAAAACGCCGGCACCACCGTGGCCTCCACCACCTTCCTGGCCCACAAGGCCGGAATTCAGGTTTTCGCCACCGGGGGTATCGGCGGGGTGCACCCCCATCCCTACGACGAATCGGCGGATCTGCTCGAGCTTTCCCGAACCCCCATTGTGGTGGTCTCGGCGGGCCCCAAAAGCATCCTGGATCTGGCCGCCACCCTGGAGCGCCTGGAGTCGCTGGGCGTGGCCCTGCTGGGCTACAAAACAAACCATCTTCCCGCCTTTCACAGCCCCACCAGCCCTTATCCCCTACCTGCCCGGGTGGAATCTGCCCAGGAGGCCGCCCGGGCTTTTCGAACCGCCCGAGATCTGGGATTGCCGGGCGCCTCGCTGGTACTCAACCCCATCTCCAAAGGGCTGGAGTTTAGCCAGGTACAGCGCTGGGTTGAGCAAGCCACCCAGGAGGCCGCCCGCACCGGGGTGGGCGGCAAAGCCCTGACACCCTTTTTGCTGCGGCGCATCTCCGAGCTGAGTGGGGGCCAGACCGACGAGGCCAATCTGCGGCTGCTTGAAGAAAATGCGCGGCTGGCGGCCCAAATTGCGCTGGCTCTTGCCCAGCTATCCGAGCCAGAACAGATTGGCTGCACGTGAGCTGATTTTGTAGCATAGAATAAGACGCAATGTGTGAGCTGGGGAAGCGGTTAAGGGAAGCCCGCGAGGCTAAGGGCCTGGAAATAGCCCAGGCAGCGGAGGTTCTCAAGGTGCGGCGGGCCATTCTGGAGGCCCTGGAAGACTGCCGTTTCGACGAACTGCCCGAACCCGCCCTGGCTCGAGGCTACCTCAAACGCTACGCCCAGCTGCTGGGCCTCGAGCCCGCCCCCCTGCTGGCCCTGTACCCCATCGGCATCCCCGAGCTGGGCGGGCCTGTTGCTTCGAGCAAAGCCACGCCGGGCCCAAAAGCTCCGGCCTCACCTTCCGGCGCTGGCTGGATGTGGTTGGTGCCACTGGTTTTGCTCCTGGCAATCCTGAGCTGGCTGGGTTACCGGGCTTTGAACCCCCCCAGCACTTCTACCCCAGTCCCTCCTCCAGCGGCCCCCGTCACACCCCCGCCCCCCAAGCAGATCAGCCTGCGCATTGCCACCCAGCCTACCGGGGCGCGGGTTTACCTGGATGGATTTTTGCTGGGGCAGGCTCCCCTCGAGGCCCGTGTGGAGGCCGGCGAACGTACCCTTCGCATCGAGGCCTCCGGCTACCAGAAGTACGAGCAGGTACTCACCTTGCAAAACGACCGCAACCTGAGCTTCGCCCTGACCCCCGTTCCCCCTGCGCCTACTCCCAGCACCCCCGAACCACCCCCAGGAACCACGCCCCCCGCCAATCCAACCACACCCACGCCCACCACCGGCCTGGTGCTCCGGCTCGAGGGCACCAGTTGGATCCGCGTGACCGATGCCCGCACCGGCAGGCAGCTCTACGAGGGCACCGCCCCCGGCGGAACCCAGCTCAGCTTCCCCCTCCCGGTGGTGGTACGGGCCGGTAATGCCGGGGTGGTGCGGGTCGTTGTGGGCGGCCAGGATCGCGGCCGCATGGGCAACGTAGGGCAGGTCGTAACCCAGCGCTACGGACAGTGATCCGGTAAAAAAGCGATAAAGACAGTGATTTCATGTGAATAAAGGCCGGAGCACGCGTCCGGCCTTATTTCTTTCAGCCCCCTATCGCTTCAGGAAATTGCCTAGCATCCGCACCACATCGTCCATCACATTGCCGTCGCGGTTCTGGTCGAGCAGCATGGTGACTAAATTGAAGGCCTGGGGCTGTTGCTGCTGCATCTGCCCGGTGGCCTGCCCCAGCAAATCCAGCAATCCTCCCGTACCCGCACCTTGCTGACGGGTGGTTTTGCCCAGCGCTCCCATCACGATTGGGGCCAGCATCTCCAACAAACCGCCAATCTGGTTGGGGTTGATGCCGGAGGCCTGTCCAATGCCTTGCTGCACCACCACCTGCTGGTCACCCAGCACGTGCCGCAGGATGCCTGCCCCCGGTCCCTGCTGGGCATTGCCTAAAAAATCCATCAAATTGTCCAGAACACTCCCATCGTGATCGCGCTCTAAAGCATTCGCCAGCGACTTGGCCCCCTGGGGGTCGGCGGCGTTGCGCTGCAAGCCCTGCAAAAGGGCCGGTAGTGCCATCCCGATCGCGCTCTGTACCTGGGTGTCCGAAGCCCCCAGTCGGCCCGCCATCTGCTGGATGGTGTTTTCGTTGAGGGCCGCTCCAAGCAAATCCATGAGTCCTGCCATATTGACCTCCGGTTTCCACTGGCTACGAATGCAGATTCCTAGAAACCCCACAGATTCTAGCATTACCCCTTGCAGGAGATTTGTAGGTGGTTCCTGGCGTTTGGTGCGCTGACGGGCCAATGGCTTGGCTACAACAGACGTAACCCCCTCAACTTTGCCTTTTACACTTAATCAGAGCTATTGCTGCTATACTCGAGCGCGTTGTCGCGCGAAAGGCGCGCAGGAGATCGAATGGCAGGCAAGGTTGGGTTTGTGAGTCTGGGCTGTCCCAAGGCCCTGGTGGATTCGGAGCAGATACTCTCGCGTTTGCGGGCCCAGGGGTACGAGACCGCCCCCACCTATCAGGACGCCGATGTGGTGGTGGTGAATACCTGCGGCTTCATCACCCCGGCGGTGGAAGAGTCCCTCACCGCCATTGGCGAGGCCCTCTCGGAGAATGGTAAGGTGATCGTGACCGGCTGCCTGGGGGCCCGCCCCGAGGTCATTCAGCAGGCCCATCCGCAGGTGCTGGAAGTCACCGGCCCCGGCGAAGTCGACAAGGTACTGGCCGCCGTGCAGCGGGTGGCCCCGATCGACACGAACCCCTTCACAGCCCTGGTGCCGCCCCAGGTCAAGCTCACCCCCCGCCACTACGCCTACTTGAAAATTGCCGAGGGCTGCAACCACAAATGCAGCTTCTGTATCATCCCCAAACTGCGCGGCCTGCAACAAAGCCGCGACGCCGCCGATATCCTCTTCGAGGCGGCCCGGCTGGTGGGCACCGGCACCAAAGAGCTACTGGTCATTGCCCAGGACACCTCGGCCTACGGGGTGGACATCCGCCACCGCCCATCGGACTACGCGGGCCAACCGGTGCGGGCCCACCTGGTGGATCTGGTTAACAAACTCACGGGGCTCGGGGCCTGGCTGCGGTTGCACTATGTCTACCCTTACCCCCATGTGCGCGACCTGATTCCCCTGATGGCCGAGGGCAAGCTGCTACCCTACCTGGACGTGCCGTTGCAGCACGCTTCTCCCAAAATCCTGCGGGCTATGCGCCGCCCGGGGGGGGCCGAAAGCCACCTCAAAACCATCCGGGAATGGCGTGCCGTCGCCCCCGACCTGGCGATCCGCTCGAGCTTTATCGTGGGCTTCCCTGGCGAAACCGAGGAAGACTTTGCGCTTTTGCTGGACTTCCTCGCTGAGGCGCGGCTTGACCGGGTGGGCTGCTTCACCTACTCCGAGGTGGAAGGGGCCGACGCCAACGCCCTGCCGGGCGCGGTGCCCCAGGAGGTCAAGGAGGAGCGCCGGGCTCGCCTGATGGCCTTGCAGCAACAGATTAGCCTCGAGAAAAACCAGGCCAGGGTAGGCCAGACCCTGGAGGTCATTGTGGACGACTACGGCGAGCTTCCGGGCCAGGTGGTGGGCCGCTCCAAGTACGACGCGCCGGGCATCGATGGCCTGGTGTACGCCGAAACCGACGCAACGGTCAAGATCGGCGACCTCATCCGGGTTAGGGTCACGCAGGCCGAAGCCTACGACCTGCATGGCCAGATGGTGGGTCGGGTGTCCTGGAAACCAGGGGTGCCGGTGATGCACAACGTAGCCACAGAAACAATTCAGGTGTAAGCTGAACCCGGTTTGGCCTATGGAACCTTTTCAGGTCTGTCTGGACTTGAGCATTCGACAAAACCGGGAGACTGAAACCCCTGAAAACCGCCACAGGGATCTTCAGCCTTTGGCTTTCAGCTTTTGGCAGTTAGCAAAGCGGAGCCCACTATGTACATTGTGATTGCCGGCGGCGGCGAGATCGGCTCGCAGATTGCCAAAGCGCTCCACACCCAGCACGATCTGGTGGTGGTGGATACCAACCCCGAGGCCAAAGAACGCCTCGGGGGGCTGGATGTGCAGGTGGTGATTGGCAGCGTCACCGACCCCGAAACCCTGCGCGAGGCCAAGGTAGATCTCTGCGACACCTTTCTGGCTACGACGAACTGGGACGAGGTCAACCTGATTGCCTGCATGCTGGCCAAGGGGCTGGGGGCCAAGGAAACCCTGTGTTTTGTGGGCAAACAATCCTATGTGGACATCCTGACCGACCCCCGCACGGTGGAAATTCTGGGCACCCGCATCGACCAGGTCTTCTGGCCCCAGCGCTCGCTGGCCAGGGAAATTGTCGAGGTCATCCGAATCCCCGGGGCGGTCGATACCGAGGTGCTGGCCGGAGGGCGGCTGCGCTTTGTGGAGTATCAGGTGCGGGAGGGCGGCCCCTATGCAGGCAAGGCCCTGGCTTCGCTGGACTGGCCTCCTGGCAGTTTCCTGGCCGGCATTCTGCGCGAGGGTAGGTTCTACGCCGCGACCGACCCCAAGTTCAATGAGCTGACCCTCGAGCCCGAAGACCGCATCTTCTTCATGACCACCCCGCAGGGCTTCGATGCCATTCAGGCCTGCTTTGCCCCCCGCGAGCGGGTGCGGCGGGTGATGGTAGTGGGGGGTGGCAACGTGGGTTTTATGGTGGCCCAAGAGCTGATCAAACACCGCCTCGAGGTCACCATCATCGACCACAACCCCGACCGTTGCGCCTGGCTGGCCGAGCACCTGCCGGGGGCGCTGGTGCTCGAGGGCGACGGTACCGACCTGGAGCTTTTGGAGTCCGAGGGCCTCGACCAAGTAGATGTGATGGTAGCGGTCACGGAAAACGACGAGAAAAACCTGCTGGTTTCTCTGTTGGCCAAGCAGGTGGGGGTGGCCAAGGTGATTACCCGGGTCAACCGGGGCGAAAACCGCCGCCTCTTCGAGCACGTAGGTATCGACATTCCCCTCACTCCCCGCGCCGCTGCGGTGCGTGAGGTGGTGGACTGGATCGCTCCCGACAACGTAGACCACCTGGCCCTGATCGAAGACCAGGTCGAGCTTCTGGAGTTCGAGGTGCCCCCCGATTTCCGCGAGACCCCCTTCGACAAGTTGTCCATGCCCAACGGCGCGGTGGCGGTGGCCCTCGAGCGCGGCACCAAGGTTTATCTGCGTTCTCCCATGCTGGCCGTTACGGCAGGCGACAAGCTCCTGGTGCTCACCGACCGGCAGGTGGCCGATGAAGTCTTGGCCCAGGTTCGCTAAGTCCAAAGCGGCCAACCCCATCCCGGTGGCTACCTACATGACCGGAACGGTATATGTGGCGCTGGGCGCGGTGATGGGCCTGCTGGGCCTGACCGATACGCTCATGGGCGAAGATGCCCTGGGCTTTTTCGTTGGGGCGGCCATTGGGCTGGCCCTTGGTTGGGTTCTCCGGCAGCTGGGCAGCCCCCAGGCCGAGCCGCGCCGGGCCGAAGCCCTGCTCACAGTGGCCGGCCTCTGGATTCTGGTGCCCATCCTGGGGGCCATCCCCTACTGGATTTCCGGGGGGCTTAGCTACCTGGACGCCCTGTTCGAGGCCACCTCGGGCTTCAGCACCACCGGGGCCACCATCCTGGCCGACTTTTCACATTTTAGCTACGGGCTTTTTTTCTGGCGCAGCCTGAGCCAGTGGTTTGGTGGTTTGGGCATCCTGCTGCTCTTTATTGTAGTCTTGCCCCACCTGGCCCTGGCCGGACGGCAGATGTTTTTTGCCGAGACCACCGGCGTACAAAAGCAGCAGCTCACCCCCAAACTGCGACAGACTGCCAACTACATCCTGCGGGTCTACCTGCTGCTGACCCTGCTCACCCTGACCGCGTATCTGGCAACCGGGGTGCCCGTCTTCGAAGCTTTAGCCAACACCCTCTCGAGCGTCTCCGCTGGCGGTTTTAGCCCTAACCCCCAGAGCTTTGCTGCCTACGCCCCCCTCACCCAGTGGATTGCCGCCATCGTCATGTTCCTCACCGGGGTCAACCTGTTGCTCCAGTACCGGGCTATTTTTGGCCGCGAGTACACCGCGCCCCTGCGCGACCCCGAGTTTCGCGCCTACGCCCTGATTGTGCTTACGGTAGCGCTGCTCATGGCAGGCGTGCTCTACCTGCGGCACGACTATAGCCTGGAGCCGGCTCTGCGCCACGCTTTCTTTCAGACCGCCTCCATCATCACCGGCACCGGCTTTGCCTCGGCCGACTTTGCCCAGTGGGTGGTACCTGCCCAGACCCTTCTGGTCATGCTGATGTTCATCGGGGGCAGCGCCGGCAGCGTGGGAGGGAGCATCAAGGTCATCCGCTGGCTGGTGATAGGCGCCCTGGTGCGGCGGGAGTTGCAGCGGGCCCTGCACCCCCAGGCCGTGCTGCCATTGCGGGTGGGCAACAAGAACATCGGCGAGGACGTGATGCGTTCGGTGGCGGCTTTTATCACCCTGTATGTGAGCCTTTTTGCCCTGGGTGTGCTGGTAATGGGGGTTCTGGAAGAAGACTTTGTGGTGGCCTTTACCGCCTCGGCAGCGGCTATCGGCAACGTGGGGCCTGGGTTAGGGGAGGTGGGGCCCATGGCCCATTACGGCAATCTGCACCCTGTTTCCAAAGCCGTCATGATTTTTCAAATGTGGGCCGGTCGCATTGAGCTAATTGCGGTCTTTTCCCTGTTTACACCCGAGCTTTGGCGCCGCCTTAGGACTTGAAGTGAAATGCTTATGCGCAACAGAGCGAAACCCTGGCTACTGGAAAACCTGCGCTTTGCCTACTACTTTCTGGGGGTGGTCTACCTGGCTATGGGGGTGGTGATGCTGGGGCTCGAGGCCCTCTCGCTGCTCCTGCGCGAATCGCCCTGGGGTTTCCTGGCCGGAGCGGTGGTGGGCCTGGGGCTGGGCGCCTGGTTTCGCAAGCTGGGCGACCCCAAACACGAGCCGGGCCGGGCCGAAGCCCTGCTCTCCATCGCCCTGGTCTGGCTGCTGGTGCCCGCTTTGGGAGCTATCCCCTTCTGGATTGCCGGCGGAATGCCCTACCTGGATGCGCTGTTTGAGTCCATGTCGGGCTTTACCACCACCGGGGCTACCGCTCTAGCCGATTTTTCCCAGTTTGGCTACAGCCTGTTCTTCTGGCGCAGCCTGATGCAGTGGTTTGGGGGGGTGGGCTTCCTGGTGCTGGCGGTGGCCCTGCTGGCCCATCTGGCCGTGGCCGGGCGCCAGCTTTTTATCACCGAGAGCACCGGGGTCCAAAAAGAACCCTTCACCCCTCGTTTGCGCACGGCCGCCCTGAGCATCCTCAAGGTGTACGCTGTCCTCACCCTGGCAGCCGCTGTGTGCTACTGGATTGCGGGTGTACCAGCATTTGAGGCCGTCTGTAACGCCCTGACCACCCTGCCCGCAGCCGGCTTCAGCCCCAACCCCCGTAGCTTTGAACAGTACACCCCGCTGGCCCAGTGGTTCGGCACCCTGTTCATGTTCTTGGGCGGTGCAGGGTTTGTGTTGCAGTACAAGTTTTTTTTTACTAAAGACCCCCGGCCCTTGCTCAAGGACGTAGAGCTGCGGGTCTATACCCTGATTGTGCTGGTTTTTAGCTTGTCGCTGGCTGCTTTCCTGATGACCCATCACACCCAGGCCATGAACTATAGCTGGGGCGATGCGCTGCGCCATGCCTTCTTCAACGTCACCTCCATCATCACCACCACCGGCTACGCCAGTGCCGACTTTGCCCTGTGGGTTCCGGCCGCCCAGGCCATCCTGGTCGCGGCCATGTTTGTGGGCGGGTGTGCGGGCTCGGGGGCTGGGGGCATCAAGGTGATCCGCTGGCTGGTGGTAGGGGCCATTGTGCGGCGAGAACTTATACGTTCGTTGCACCCCCAGGCCATCATCACCCTTCGCCTGGGCAGCAAAATCCTGGGCGAGGACGTGATGCGCTCGGTAGCAGCGTTCATCACCCTCTATGCGGCCCTGGTGGCCGCGGGGGCCCTGCTTATTTCAGTGCTGGAGAACAGCTTTGTGGTTGGCTTTACCGCCAGCGCACAGGCCGTAGGCAACATCGGGCCCGGGCTGGGCGAGGTAGGGCCCATGGGGAGCTATGCCGGTCTGGAGCCGCTCTCGAAGGTCATTCTGATTTTTCAAATGTGGGCGGGGCGCATTGAGTTGATACCGGTATTCTTGTTGCTGACGCCAGAACTCTGGAAAAAGCTGCGGGGCTAGGGCCATGGCCATTGAGGTTCACTCCTGCCCGCATCTCGCCCAGCCTTCAGCGTTTGTCCCTTGAATTATGGCTTTCTTCAGCCATCGCGCTGCGGTAGACTGAAACCGATGTCCAGGCCACCCATCCCAGAATCGTTTCGCCTTGACCACAAAAAAGTTCGGGCCCCCTACGTGCGGCTGGCAGGGGTGAAGGAGACGCCTAAGGGCGACCGGATAGAAAAGTATGACCTGCGTCTGGCCCAGCCCAACCAGGAAGCCCTGAACACCGGTACGGTACACACCCTCGAGCACCTCCTGGCCACCTATATCCGCGGTCACCTCGAGGGGGTAGTAGACATTTCGCCCATGGGCTGCCGCACCGGGTTTTATATGGTGGTGCTGGGGGAGCCGGGGCCCCAGAAGGTGCTGGAGGCTTTCCGGGAAACGCTCAAAGACGTGGTGAACCATACTGAACCCGTACCCGGGGTAAGCGAGCTCGAGTGCGGCAACTACCGCGACCACGACCCCCAGGGCGCCAGGGCCTGGGCCAAGCGGGTACTGAATGAGGGTCTGCATGTGCAAGAAACCGTTGAAATTTCGTCCTAGTGCACCGGTAACTTATTTGGCGGCGTGTTTTGAAGCACATTGATTGCCCATAGTTGCGATGTGCGGCTTATTGAAGGGGACAGTAGTGCATACCGATTTCCTGGTTACCTGACCACTAGCCGGTTAGATACATATACCCGGTTTTGCTGCTTGAGATTTGGGCATTTTCCGAAGCCCTGGTGTTGGAAGTTCACCCTTGTGAATGCTAGGCTACCCGGTATGTCGATGGTTGCCTTGTTTGCTGCCGAAGGCGCCGAAGCCCAAGCTTTGCGAGGACAGCTTAGCTTGCAAGAGGCCCTGGATGGCCCCTGGGTTATCCACCAGGGCGAGCTGGGGCGCTATCCGGTGGTACTGATCGAAACCGGGGTGGGCAAAGCGGCCGCCGCCGCTGCTGTGGCCTACGCCAAGGTTCGCTTCAACCCGTCCCAATCGTTCTGGGTAGGCGTAGCGGGGGCCTTGAACCCCGACCTTAAGACCCTGGATCTAATTCTGGCCCAGGATGCCGTGCAGTACGACGTGGACATTACGGCCTTTGGCCGCGCACCGGGCGAACTGGCCACCGGCGAGCGCTTCATTCCCGCCGATGCGGGGCTCACCTCAAGGGTTTTGCGCACCGCGCTGGCTATGGGGCTGCCCATCTACCTGGGGCGCATCGCCAGCGCCGACCGTTTTCTGGCCCTCCGCAGCGAGGCCGAGGAGGTGCGCCGGGTGTTCGCCGCAGACGCCGTAGAAATGGAAGGTGCCGCGGCTTTGTGGACGGCCAAGCGCATGGGGATGCCCATGGCCCTGCTGCGGGCCATTACCGACCAGGCCGGCAGCGAAGCCCCCGTGGCCTTTGAAACCTTTTTAGAAAGTGCGTCCAAGCGCCTGGCTGGTCTCATCGGCCAGGTATTGAGCACTTAAGCCAACCAATGGCAGCCAGCCGGGGTTGTACCGCTTCCACACGGGTTTATGGACTTTGTTTTGGATTAAGACCTCATCCTGGCTGCCCCACTGATGCTGGGAAAGATCCACAGGTATACTGAGGTATCTGGATAGTACATGGTTGGGCGTGCGGGAATTGGGGGAGGGAGTATGGGGGGCGCATCCGTAACTGAGCGGCTGGGTTCAACACCACAAGAGGAAATGCAGCACAGCAATGGCGGCCACGTCAAACTTTTTAGCGGCAACGCCAACCGTCCCCTGGCCGAGGCCGTCGCCAGGGCTCTGGGCATCCAGCTCGGGCAAGCCACCGTCGAGCGCTTCCCCGACGGCGAGGTACGGGTGCGCCTTTTGGAGAGCATCCGCGGCGACGATGTGTACCTGATCCAGCCCACCGCCCCCCCGGTCAACGACAACCTCATGGAGCTGCTGGTGCTGGCCGACGCAGTGCGCCGCAGCAGCGCAGGGCGCATCAACGCGGTGATTCCCTATTTTGGCTATGCCCGCCAGGACAAGCAAACCCAGGGCCGCGAACCCATCACGGCCCGGCTGGTGGCCGGCCTGCTGGAACACGTGGGCATCCACCGGGTGATTACCGTAGACCTGCACGCCCCCCAGATCCAGGGGTTTTTTTATCAACCCGTAGACGAACTCTCGGCGGTGCGCCTGTTTGCCGAGTACCTGGAAGAGCGGAATCTGACTGAGAATGCGGTGGTGGTCTCGCCCGACTCGGGGCGGGCCGAACAGGCCCGCCGGCTTTCCGAGCGGCTGGGCCTGCCCCTGGCCATCCTGGCCAAGCGCCGCACCGGCCCCCGCGAAACCCAGGTCAGCTATGTGATTGGGGACGTGGCCGGCAAACGCCCCCTGATTATTGATGACATCATCTCCACCGGCGGCACCATCCGGCGCGGGGTGGAGGCCCTGGTGGCCGCAGGTGCCGCTCCTGAAGTCGTGGTGATGGCCTCGCACGCAGTGCTGGTGGGCAATGCTCGCGAGAACCTGGCCCACCCGGCCATCCTCGAGGTCGTCTTTACCGACACCATTGCCCTCAGCCCGGCGCTGGGCTATACCATTCTGCCCACCGCACCCCTCCTGGCCCAGGCCATCCGGCGGGTGCATACCAACCAGTCGGTGAGTGTGCTCATTTAAGGGCCCCGGGTCATATCCAGCAAGCCCTGACCCCGGGCCTCCACCGGCGCGTCTCCCAGCCCGCTGGGGTCGGTCAGGTTGGTCAGCAGGGTGAGCTCCAGGGCCTCCGGGGTCAGGGGGGTGAGGGCGCTGGCCTGGCGCACAACCGTAGCCGCACCAGCCACCAGAGGGGCGGCAAACGAAGTGCCGGTGAACTCGGCCTGGGTGTTGTTGGGGCGCAGGCTGCGTACCCGCTCGCCGGGGGCCACCAGGTCTACAAAGTCGCCGTTGTTGCTAAAGCTGCTGACCCGATAATCAGAACCAAATAGTCCCACCGCCCCCACGCTCAGCAGGCCCTTTAGCGGGGTCATGCGGCGCGCGGGGTCGCGGCTCACCGATAGCCCACGGTTCCCCCCAAAGGAGGCCGGGAAGTGGTGCAGCGTACCTTTTTTGCTGGTGCGAATAGCCCACTGGTTGCCGGCGGCCACCACCACCGGAATCCCGTTTACTCCGCGCTTCATCAGGGCATCCTTGAGCAGGATGTAGACGATCTCGCTGGGGGTGTCGCTGCCTAAGCTCAGGTTGAGGATGAGCTTCTGGTTCTTGTTCTGTTCGGCATAGGCTACCGCATAGCAGATACCCCGGATGACGGCGGCTAGCGCACATTTGCCGTTTTTATCGCAGCTCTTGATGGGCAGAATCCCGGCAGCGGGGGCCACCCCGTAGGCAGCGTCGGCGGCCAGCACGGCCGCAGCCGTGCCGTGGCCCAGGCCATCCTGGTACTCGTCCTGGTTGGGGTTGGGGGTCTCGAGATTGGTGAAGTCGGCCCCGGGGCGCAGGTTAAGGCTAGCCAGGCTGGCCACCCCGGTGTCCACAATGGCGATGGTGGTGCCGGCCCCGGTGAAGTTGCTGGACGGGTTGCGCCTTATAGCCTGCCGCGCGTCGATGGGGCTGGTACCCGGAGACGGGCTCTGGTCGGTGTCGTAGCCGGTGAGGGGGTCTATGCCCACAATGCCGTCCAGATCCACCACCAATCCCGCAGCAGCCGCCTCGAGGCGCTCCAACAAAGCCCCGATGGCCAGGGGTGCACCGGAGGCCTGGGCCACCTGGGCCAGCCGTCCGGCGCAGGGCCCGCTGGCCCCGCCCAGCGGCACCAACACTTCCCCCTTGGTGTTGGGCACCAGGCGTAGACCAGCGCTGGCCATCTTCTGGCTCAGGCTGGCCTCGGTTACTTCAGGCCGCACAACCAGGAGGGCCTCGGTACCCACCCCTTCGCCCAGCACCGTCAGGCTGCCGGTGGCGCGGTTTTCACCCTCGGTAAGCTCGAGGGTCTGGGGGCCGCCCCACAAGTTGCTGGGCACCTGAAAGATTACCGTGCTACCCGTCCCGAGAACCTCGCTGCGAACTATCGGGGTTGGCTCCCCCGCCAGGCTCAGGCGCAGGCTCGAGCCGGCCCGCCAGGGCAGGTTCAATCGCACCTCCTCGCCCCAGGTAGCCCGCCGCGGGGTCGGGTAAACCGTGGCCGAGACCGGCTCCCCACCACTGCCCGAAAGGTCGCAAGCCGCCAGCGCTACCAACACAGCCCACACCGCTATCCATCGCATCCTGAACCTCCAACCACAGGGTTTCCTCGAGCAAGTACGCGCTCTTCGGCATAAACCCATCGTGCACGACCTACCCTGAACGCTCCATGAACACCCTTAGCTGCTCGCGTTGTTGCTGGGCCAGATCGGAGTAACCCGCATTCTCCGAGACCGCAATGGCCTCCTGCCAGACCTCGAGGTCGCCCTCCAGTTCGGCCAGGTTGGAAAGAGCCAGGGCCAGCACATACGCCTCGCCGGCCTCCCGCGCGGCGGCCACGGCCCGCTGGTAGAAGGTTCGGGCCGTGTCGGTCTGCCCCAGGGTGTGCTGCACGGCCCCGGCGTTGTTGAGCGCCAGGGCCAGCTGCTTGAGGTTGCCCGACGCCAGGGCCACCTGCTCCGCCTGGAGAAAGCTTTGCAGGGCCTCTACAAGGTTGCGCTTGCGCTCGTACTCCTTGCCCAGGTTGATAAGGGCCTGGGCCTGCACCTGGGGGTTGTCTTGCGCGGCCTCCAGCACCTCGGCGAAGGCTTCGGCGGCATCCTGGCCCTGCCGGGCCCGCACGATGGCCAGGTTGCCCAAGGCACCCAGCCGGCGGCTTTCGTCCCCCAGCCCCAGCCACAGCGCCGCCGCCCGCCGGAAAGCCGCCGAGGCCTCGGCCAGCTGGCCCCGGGCCAGATGGATAAGGCCCAGGGTGTTGTGGGCCTCGGCGCGGGATTCTATGCCGCCCGAGAGGGCTTTTTCGGCTGCCTGCTGCGCCTCGTCGGCGCGGCCCGAGCGGTGAAACAGGGCGGCCTTCAAGGCCAGGTGCTCGGGCGTATCGGGCAAAAAGCGCATGGCCTCGAGGGCCTCTCTGTAGAGCCCGGCCCGCTCCAGCGCCCGGGCCCGCAGCAGGCTCAGTTCGGGGTGCTGGGGCGCTTCGGCCAGTTCCTCGGCAGCCCGTCTGGGAAAGCCCCGCCGGATGAGCTCGGTGGCCCAGGTGGCGTAGGCCTGCAGCAGGTGGGGCAGGTCTGCTTTTTCAATGAGGGCGCGGGCCCGCCGGAAAAACGGCAGGGCCTGTTGGGGCCTGAGCTGGCGGGCCAGCCCCAGGCTCAGGCGGGCCTCCTGGGCCGGGCGTTCGGCCACGAAGCGCAAGGCCGCCTCGCGCCCATACACGGCTCCGTTCAGGTCAATCAGGCCCGCCGAGAGCAGTTCGTCGACTGCCTGGGCCATGGCGGTAGCACCCAGTCCCGCGGCGTTGCGGGCCAGGAGCAGGTCGGGGTTCTCCAGCAGGGCCAGGGCCATGTAGACCTGCCGGGCCTCCTCGCCCAGGGCCAGCAGGCGGGTCTCGAGGGCGGCCTCGAGCGGCTCACCCCGCAGCCAGGCCGCTACCAGGGCCGGGAGTCCTCCAGTGGCCTCGTAGGCTCCCGGAAAAGCGCTCAGCTCCCCCGGGCCCAGCGGTTTCAATTCCAGCAGCACCTCTACCCCAAAGGGGGGCTCGCCCCGGCCTGCCAGCAGCACCCGCCCGGGTGGCCGCAGGTTGCGAAGGCGAGTGAGCAGGCGCTGGCTTTCGGGGTCTATCTGCTCCCATCCGTCTACCATCAGGTTTTCGCCCAAGGAAGCCAGTCGGCGCAAAAGGGTTTCTTCACCCCCTTGCACGGACTCCAGCAAGGGCTCGAGGGTGGCATAGGGCAGCCCCGAGCGGGCCGGCAGGTACAGCCAACCGGTACGAACCTCGAGCTCCCGCAACAAAGCGCTTTTGCCCAATCCAGCCCCACCCTTCACCCAGACCCAAGCACCCTCCGGGGTGTTTAGCAGGCTTTGCAGTTCCTGTTCGCGCCCCACCAGGCCCGGCTGGGCCGGGTTGCGCGAAGG